>JBILLR010000113.1:0-5334 GCA_044375965.1 Opitutales bacterium | reverse complement strand
CTTTCACCACCATGCCTGCTCCTACCCTCCGCGAACTCGGCTCCGTCAAAGGCCAGCGTGTCCTCGTCCGTGTCGACTTCAACGTCCCCCAGGACAAGAAGACCGGCGCCATCACGAATACCCAGCGCATCGCCGCGGCCCTGCCGACGATCAAGTTCCTGCTCGAAGGCGGAGCCTCCCTGGTGCTGATGTCCCACCTCGGCCGTCCGGACGGCAAGGTCGTCGGGAAGTTCTCCCTCCGCCCTGTCGCCGCCGAGCTCGAGAAGCTCCTCGGCAAGCCGGTGAAGTTCGTCGCCGCCTGCGTGGGCGCCGAGGCCGAAGCCGCCGCCAAGGCACTCCAGCCGGGCGAAATCCTGCTCCTTGAGAACCTCCGTTTCCACATCGAAGAAGAGGGCAAGGTGAAGCTCGAGGACGGCACCAGCCAGAAGGCCGACCCTGTCAAAGTGGCTGAATTCAGGGCCTCTCTCTCGCGTCTGGGCGACGTCTACGTGAATGACGCCTTCGGCACCGCGCACCGCGCCCACTCCTCGATGGTCGGCGTGAACCTGCCCCGGAAGGCCGCCGGTTTCCTCCTCGAAGCCGAGCTGAAGGCCTTCGACACCGTGCTCAACAACCCGAAGCGCCCGCTCCTCGCCATCCTCGGCGGCGCCAAGATCGCCGATAAGATCCCCCTCATCCGCAACCTCATCGAGAAGGCTGACGAGATCATCATCGGCGGCGGCATGGCCTACACCTTCCGCAAGGTCTGCGACGGCATGGAGATCGGCAATTCCCTCTACGACGCCGAAGGCGCCAAGATCGTCCAGGAGCTGCTCGACAAGGCCAAGGCCCGCGGCGTCAAGGTCACCCTCCCGGTGGACTTCGTCTGCGGCGACAAGTTCTCCCCTGATTCCAATACCCAGCCTGCCACCATGCAGTCCGGCATCCCCGCCGGCTGGGAAGGCATGGACTGCGGTCCTGAGTCCATCAAGCTCTACGAGGCCGCTATCGGCCGCGCCGGCACGGTGGTCTGGAACGGCCCGTGTGGCGTGTTCGAATTCGAGAAGTTCGCCGTCGGCTCCAAGGCCATGGCGGCCGCGGTGGCCAAGGCCACGGACCGTGGCGCGATCACCATCGTCGGCGGCGGCGACACCGCCACGGCGGCCAAGAAGTTCGGCGTCGACACCAAGGTCTCGCACTGCTCGACCGGCGGCGGCGCTTCCCTCGAATACCTCGAAGGCAAGATCCTCCCCGGCGTCGCGGCCCTCTCGGCCTGACCCCCATCATCGCCCTGCAAACACGCGCTTCTCACCACTCCCATGTCCAAACGCACTCCTCTCATCGCCGGTAACTGGAAGATGAACAAGACGGCGACCGAAGGCGCCGAGCTCGTCAAGGCCGTCGCCGCGGCGGTCGGCATCGAATCCGCCGTCCAGGTGGTCCTGTGTCCGCCCTTCACCGCGCTTTCCGCGGTGAGCGCCGCGGTCGAAGGCACCCACCTCGCGGTCGGCGCCCAGAACATGCACGACAAGGCCAACGGCGCCTTCACCGGTGAAGTCTCGGCCGCGATGCTCCGCGACCTCCACGTCGGCTACGTGATCCTCGGCCACAGCGAACGCCGCGCCATCTTCGGCGAAGACGACGCCTTCATCAACCGCAAGGTCAACGCCGCCCTCGGCGCCTCCCTCAAGCCCATCCTCTGCGTCGGCGAGCTGCTCTCCGAGCGCGAAGCCGGCACCACGAACGCCGTGGTGAAGCGCCAGGTCGAGCTCGGTCTCGCCGGCGTGCCCGCGGGCAAGGCCGATCAGGTCATCATCGCCTACGAGCCCGTCTGGGCGATCGGTACCGGCAAGACCGCCACTCCGGCCATGGCCCAGGAAGTCCACGCCTTCATCCGCACGCTGCTCGTCGCCCAGTTCGGCGCCGAGACCGCCGCGCGCGTCCGCATCCTCTACGGCGGATCGATGAAGCCGGACAACGCTGACGCCCTGCTCGCCGAGCATGACATCGACGGCGGCCTGATCGGCGGAGCTTCCCTCGAGGCCAAGAGCTTCGTGGACCTCGTCCAGAGCGCCGCGAAGTCCTTGACCCGCTAAGTTCGAACGGACCTAGACCTAGGCCGGCCAACGGATAAGCCCCACTGGGGTTTTCCGTCGGCCGGCCTAATAGTTTGGAACCGAGCATCTAGGGGGCAGGGTGGCGAGCATAGATTTAGAATGATTATAAACTTCATAAAATACTGTTAATCATCATCTTAAGATGTGTAATCACAGTTCGTTCACAGGCTTTTAGTCATGTTACCCATAGTTGACCCGAGAAAAGCGACTAAAACCCCTCAAATTTGGATTGCGAAGGGGTGCCGCCTTTCGTGCTTCTTCGGTCAAAAAACCCGCCAATCCCTTCGTCTGAACGCGATGCGCAAGCTCCTCGAATTCCTCAACCGCCCGGCCCCGCGCGGCAACTTCTTCTCCCGGGCGATCAACGCCGCCCCTTTCCAGGTCCTCGTCTGCCTTCTGGTGACCGCCGTCGTCGTCGCCGCCGCGGTCAACGAGTACGCCACGAACAAGTATCTGAACGTCGGATACACGCCCGACCAGCCCGTCGCCTTCGACCACTCCTTCCACGCCGGACCTGATTCGGTCCTCGGTCTCGACTGCCGCTATTGCCACAACTACGTCGACAAGTCGGGCCACTCCAATGTGCCCACGACGAACACCTGCTGGAACTGCCATAGCCAGGTGAAGACCGACAGCCCCGCGCTGGCCCTCGTCAAGAAGAGCGTCGAGACCGGCGATGCGATCCGCTGGGTCAAGGTGCACAAGGTCCCCGACTACGTCTACTTCAACCATGCCGTGCACGTGAACCGCGGCGTCAGCTGCGTCGAGTGCCACGGACGCATCGACCAGCAGGTCGTCGTCGGCCAGCAGAAGTCCCTCAACATGTCCTTCTGCCTCGACTGCCACCGCAATCCCGAGCAGGTGCTGCGCCCCGTCGACAAGGTCTACGACCTCGGCTTCAAGGCCGCTTCTCCCGCCCAGCAGACCGCCGACGGCACGAAGTTCGTGCACGACTGGAAGGTCAATCCGCCCCAGAGCTGCTCGGGCTGCCACCGCTAATCCCCCACGCCTTTTCCGATGAGCAAGAAAGTCTTTGAACACCCCGCGGCCCAGGCCGGCGAGCCGACCGGTCCCTCGTACTGGCGCAGCCTCGACGAGCGCAACAAGTCGCCCGAGTTCCGCACCCGCGCCGAACGCGAGTTCCTCGACGGCGCCTCCGCCATCTCGTCCGTCGAACGCCGCGAGTTCCTGATGCTCATGGGCGCTTCGTTCGGCCTCGCCGGACTCGGCCTCGCCGGCTGCCGCGAGCCCCGCAACCACACGCTCCCTTACGCCAAGCAGCCCGAGAACACCATCCCCGGCGTCGCCACGTATTACGCTTCCTCCTTCCCGGGCGAGTTCGCCAACCAGCCGATCCTCGTCGAGACGCACCAGCACCGCCCGACCAAGATCGAAGGCAACCCGAGCCACCGCGCCAACGGGGGCGCTTCCTCGAAGTATGCCCAGGCCAGCGTGCTCGACATGTACGATCCGGACCGCGCGCAGGCCTCCCTCGCCGCCGACGGCTCCGTGCTCTCCGTCGCCGCCGCCCGTGAATTCGTCCGCGGCCTCGCCGTCGCCGCCAAGGCCGACGCCGGCGCCGGTCTCGCGTTCCTTGCCCGTCCGTCCGCTTCGCCTACGCGCGCCCGCCTCGTCGCCGCGCTCAAGGCCGCTTACCCGCAGGCCCGCTGGGTCGAGTACGCCCCGGTCGCCCAGAACCGCGCCGATGCCGTCCTCGGCGCCCGCGCTCTCCCCGATTACGCCAAGGCCCGCCGCGTGCTGAGCCTCGACCGCGACTTCCTCGGCGCGCATGACGCCACCGTCGAAGACACCCGCGCCTACTCCTCCGCCCGTCGCGCCGACACGGCCGCCGAAGCCGAGAAGATGACGCGCCTGTACGTCGTCGAATCCGTCTTCTCGCTGACCGGCGCCGCCGCCGACCACCGTCTCCGCGCTTCCTCGTCGCACATCTCCGGCCTCGCGCTGCTCTTCGCCGCCGAAGTGCTCGCGCAGAAGGGTTCCGCCGACGCCACCGCGCTCAAGGCGAAGGTCTCGGGCATCAACGTCGACGCCAAGTGGGTCACCGAATGCGTGGCCGATCTCGTCAAGGCCGCCAAGGGCGACGCCCTCATCGTCGCCGGCGACCATCTCTCCGCCGACGCCCATCGCGCCGTCTTCCTCGCCAACCAGGCCCTCGGCGCCGCCGTCAAGTATGTCGCCGTCCCGGCTCCCGCCGCCCCGACCATCGCCGCGCTCGTCGCCCAGCCCGCCCAGACGCTCGTCATCCTCGGCGGCAATCCCGTCTACGACGCTCCGGCCGACGTGAATTTCGCCGCCGCCATCAAGGGCGCCAAGAAGGTCGTCCGCCTCGGCTACCACGGTCCGTCGTTCGACGAGACCTCGGCCGCCGTGAAGGCCGCCGCCGGCACCTTCCTCGCTTCGTCGCACTACCTCGAGAGCTGGTCCGACGGACGCACCGTCGACGGCACCTACGTGCCGGTCCAGCCGATGATCGACCCGCTCTTCGCGACGGTCACCGAGCTCGACGTCCTCGCGCCCTTCGCCGGTTCCGACAAGGAGCCGCACGCGCTCGTCCGCGAGACCTTCAACTCGCTCTCTAAGAACGTCACCGACGAAGCCTTCGCCGCCTGGCTCGCCGAAGGCGTGCTCGCCGGCACCGCTTTCGCCGCGGCCAAGCCTGCGGTCAGCGTCGGCCAGATCAAGGCCTACGCCGCTCCGGCCCTCTCCTTCGACTCCCTCGAAGTCCGTCTCCTCCCCAGCGTCCACTCCGGCGACGGCCTCCTGGCCAACAACGGCTGGCTCGCCGAGGCTCCGGATCCCATGACCAAGACCGTCTGGGAGAACGTCATCCTCGTCAGCCCGAAGTTCGCCGCGAAGCTCGCCATCGAGCCCGAGGCGATGGTCATCAACCAGATCGGCGCGCTGAACCGTAATATCAACCAGCTCGTCGACGGCCGCCTCATCTGCCGCGTCGCCACCGTCACCGTCGCCGGCAAGTCCGTCACCGGACCGGTGTTCATCATGCCGGGCATGGCCGACCACACCATCGGCCTGCAGCTCGGCTTCGGTCGTCGCGTCGCCGGCCGCGTCGCCACGCGCGTCGACGAACGTCTCGCCGGTCGCGTCACCGGCAACGGCTTCGACGCCTACCCGCTGGTCTCCGCCGCCGAGCCCGCCGTGCGCACCGGCGCCAAGTTCACGCTCTCCGACGCCACCGTCGCCGTCTGCAACATGCAGG
>JBILLR010000075.1:0-5334 GCA_044375965.1 Opitutales bacterium | reverse complement strand
ATGAGCCAGCGGACCACGCGGCCGTGCCAGGCCGCGACGTGTCCGAAGCCGCGGCCGAAGCCGTCGACGAGCCAGGCGAGCCGGCCGCCGTCGCCGGCCGCGTGCGGCCTGAGCATGAGCGCGCAGAGCGTCGGAGTCAGGGTGAGCGCGACGAAGCCCGAGAGGATGACCGAGAGGGCCACCGTCACGGCGAACTGGCGGTAGAGGACGCCGGCGATGCCGCCGAGGAAGGCGACGGGGAGGAACACGCAGACGAGCACGCAGACGATGGCGACGATCGCGCCGGCGACCTCGCGGACCGATTCCTTCGCCGCCTCGAAAGGACTCATCCCCTGCTCGCGCATGAGGCGCTCGGTGTTCTCGAGCACGACGATCGCGTCGTCGACCACGATGCCGATGGCGATGACCATCGCGAACAGCGTCAGGATGTTGATCCCGTAGCCCATGACCCAGAGTCCCGCGCAGGCGCCGATCAGCGAGACGGGCACGGCGATCATCGGGATGAGCGTCGCGCGCCAGGAACCGAGGAAGAGGAAGACGACGATGGCGACCAGGAAGGCGGCTTCGAAGAGCGTGTTGCGCACCTCGCCGATGGCGGAGCGCACGAAGCGCGTGGTGTCGAACGGGGTGTCGTAGGCGACGTCGGGCGGGAACTGGCGCGCGAGCTCGTCCATGCGCTTGCGGATGAGGTCGGCGGTCTCGAGGGCGTTGGAGCCGGTCTGGAGGAACACGCGGATGCCGGCCACGGGCTTGCCGTCCAGCATGCTCAGCTGTTCGTAGCTCTGGGAACCGAGCTCGATGCGGGCGACATCGCGGAGGCGCAGCGCGCCCTCGCCGGCCCCGGCGCGGAGGACGATCTCGCCGAACTGCTCCGGAGTGGCGAGGCGGCCGCGGGCCACGACGGGCACCACGAAGGCGGCGTCGACCGACGGCTCCTGGCCGAGGCGGCCGACGGCATACTGGGTGTTGGTGGCGCGGATCGCGCGCACGACCTCGGCCGAGCTCACGCCGAGCGCGGCCATGCGGTCCGGCCGCAGCCACACGCGCATGGCGTAGTCGCGCGCGCCGAAGACGCCGATGTCGCCGACGCCGGGGATGCGCTTGAGCTCCTCGACGACGACCGACGAGGCGTAGTTGCTGAGGAAGACGGAGTCGCGCGTAGCGTTGGGCGAGACGATCGAGACCGACATCAGGATGTCGTTCGAACGCTTCTTGGTGATGACACCGAGGCGGCGCACCTCTTCCGGGAGACGGGGCTCGGCCAGTTTGACGCGGTTGGCCACGAGGATCGTCGCCATGTCCGGGTCGACGCCGTTCTCGAAGGTGACGGTGATGCTCAGCGCGCCGCTCGACGAGGCGTTGGAGGAATAATAGAGGAGGCCTTCGACGCCGTTGATCTGCTCCTCGAGCGGGGCGGCGACGTTGTTCACCAAGGCCTCGGGCGACGCGCCGGGGTAGCTCGCGACGACGGTCACGGTCGGCGGCGCGATCTGCGGATATTGGGAAAGCGGCAGGTTCAGCAGCGCGAGGCCGCCGATCAGGACGATGACGATCGAGAGGACGGCCGAGAAGATCGGCCGGCGGATGAAGAAGTCCCAGCCCATTTACTTCTTGGCCGGTGCGACGACGACCGGGGCGCCCGGGCGCAGCTTGTGGAGCTGGTTGAGGATCACGCGGTCCCCCGCGCGCAGGCCGGCGAGGATGACGATGTCCGCGCCCTGGGTCTCGCCCAAGGTCACGGTCCGCGCTTCGGCGCGGTCGCCCGCGCCGATGACGAAGACGGAACGGCCCGACGGAGCCTGCACCAAGGCCTGCTGAGGCACGAGGAAGGCGTCCTTGGCCTTGCCGCCGGTCACGCGCACGCGCACGAACTGGCCGGCGAGGAGCGCGTCGTCCGCATTGGCGAAACGCGCCCGCAGCTGGACGGTACCCATGCGGGTGTCGACCTGGGTGGCGGCGAAGTCGACCTTGCCGCGCACGGGATGCGTCGTGCCGTCCGGAAGGAGGAGCGCGACGTCGGCGCCCGCGGCGCCCGCGGCGCCGGCCGGGAAGAGACGATGGAAATCCGCTTCCGCCAGTCCGAAGCGCGCCCAGACCTCGTCGGCGCGGACGACGGTGGTGAGCAGGCCGTCCGGGCCGATCGGATTGACCAAGGCGCCTTCGGTGCGGAGACGTCGGCCGGCGACTCCGGCGATGGGCGAACGGACTTCGCAGTAATCGAGGTCGAGCTTGGCGAGTTCGGCGCGGGCCGCGGCGGCGTCGCGCGCGCCGACGGCGGCGGCGGCCTGCGCCTGGGCGTCATCGGCTTCCTTGCGGCTCGCGGCCTTCTGCTTGAACAGCGCGGCCTGGCGCGAGGCTTCGGCGATGGCCTGCTCCGCGCGGGCGGCTTCCTGCGCCAGCTGGGCGCGGGCGAGCGCATGAGCGGCGGCGTAAGGAGCGGGATCGATGCGGAAGAGGAGGTCGCCGGCCTTCACCTTGACGCCTTCGGCGTAATCGACGGTCTGGAGGATGCCGGTGACGCGCGCGCGGACTTCCACCTCGCGGACACCTTCCACCTGCGCCGGGGCGACGGCCTGCTGAGCGAGGTCGGCGGGCGTCACCGTGATGATGGCGACAGGCAAAGGACCGGCGACCGGCGGGGCGCCCTCCTGACGGCAACCGACCAAGACCAGCAAAGCGGCGGCGAGCAGAAGGCGCTCGACAGCATGGGGTTTACATACAGACATGTATGTAAATCTAGACGCCCTCACATGGCTCGCAAGACCAAAGCCGAAGCGGCTCAGACCCGTGACCGTATCGTCGTCAGCGCCCGCGAGGTCTTCAGCCGGCATGGCGTCACGAACACCTCCCTCGAGGAGGTCGCCAAGGAGGCGGGCGTGACCCGCGGGGCGGTCTACTGGCACTTCCGCGACAAGGCCGATCTGTTCATGGCGGTGCGTCAGCAGACCGGGGTCCTGCTCCGCTTTCCGGACGAGAGCGTCGGCGACCCCTTGCGCCGGGTCGAACTCGGCCTCCAAGGGGCGCTGGACCGCCTGGCGGAGGACAAAGCCGCCCAGGAGACCTACGAAGTCATGCTCTGGAAATGCGAATACATCGGGGCCTTCGCCGGGGTCCGCCAGGACCTGATGACGGCCGGCGACCTGTTCCTCGCCGACACGACGGCCCTCTACGCGGCGGCCAAGCAGGCGAAGCTCACCCCTCCCGGCTTCGATCCGCGCCTCTCCGCTCAGGAGACTTTCTGCTTCTACGCCGGCCTGCTGAAACTCTGGCTGGCCGACGAGTCCGGCCGCGCCCTCCGCGGCGACATCCGCCGCCTGATCGCCGGCCATGTCGCGAGTCGCCGGCGGTCGCCGGAGAAGGCGGTTTGACTGGGGCAGACGGGAGGAATAGAAATAAACCTGTGAAGGCCTTCCCCGCCCTGCTCGCATTCCTGACGGCCCTGACGGCCGGGGCGGCCCCCGCGCCCGACGCGCCGCAGTCGCTGCCGATCATCTACGACCAGCCGGGCGACCGCTACATCCTCCGCATCGACAACCGCCGCTACCAGATGCCTTACCCGACCAAGGACGGCGTCGCGCAGCTGATGTCCGCCGCCAATTACCCCCGCACGAAGCTGCTCTTCGACGAATACAAGCGTTCGCTGGAGGAACGCACGAAGGCGGAGTCCGCGATCCGCAGCGCCCAGGCCAACCTCGCCCGCGAGACCGAGCGCGTCGCCCGTCTCAACCGCAGCCTGGACTCCTTGCGCAACCAGCTCGCCCTGCTGCGCAGCCTGCCCAACATCGACCTCAACGAACTCCTGTTCCTGCAGAACCAGATCCGCGCCACCGCCGCCTCGCTCGCCCAGGCCGAAGCGCAGGAAGCCAAGGCCGCCGTCGCGCTCGACCGCACGCAAGGCTCCGCCGAGGCGATCTTGCGCCGCTGCGACAAGGCCCGCGACGCCTACGTGGCCGCGCTGACCGAATATGAGAAGCCGCTCGCGGACATCCGCGCCTTGGCGATCTCCGTCGGCTCGGCCCTCTGACGCTCCTTATGCCCACCGCCACCGCCCTCCTCCTCGCCCTCCTCTGCGTCGGCGCCGCGCTCCCCGCCCAATCGGCCAAGCCCGCCGCGAAGGCGGCGCCGAAATCCGCGGACCGCTTTGCGATCCGTCCCGACGAAAAGGTGTCCTGGCATGACGTCCGCGCGACGGACCTTGAAGGTCGCGCCTTCGCCGACGCCGAGCGCAAGAGCTACTTCGACCGGCTGCCCGCCGAGGCCGACGGCAAGGTCACGCCCGCGGTCTGGGGCCTCAGCCGCGACAGCGCCGGCCTGATGTTCCGCTTCCGCACCGACGCCACCACGATCTACGCGCACTACAAGGTGACGAAGCCGCAGCTGGCTCAGCCGCACATGCCCGCCACGGGCGTCAGCGGTCTCGATCTCTACGCCCGCGACCGGGACGGCAGGTGGCGCTGGGTGCAGGTCGCCCGGCCCGGCGCGCAGGAGATGAAGCTCCGTCTCGCCGACGGCCTCGACGCGGGCGAACGCGAATACGCGATCTACCTCCCCCTTTATAACGGCGTGGAATTCCTCCACGTGGGCGTGCCCGAGGGCAGGCAGTTCGCCGGCCTCAAGCCGCGCGCGAAGCCCGTCGTGTTCTACGGCACCTCGATCACGCACGGCGCCTGCGCCAGCCGTCCGGGCATGGTGCACACGGCCATCCTCGGCCGCCGCTTCGACGTGCCGGTCGTCAACCTCGGCTTCTCCGGCAACGGCCGCATGGACCAGGCCGTCGGCGATTTCCTCGTGCGCATCGACGCCGCGGCCTACGTCATCGACTGCCTGCCGAACATGAACGCGGCCGCCGTCACCGACAAGTGCGTGCCGCTCGTGAAGCAGCTCCGCGCCGCCCGCCCCGAGACTCCGATCATCCTCGTGGAAGACCGCCGCAATACCGATTCGTGGCTCAAGGCCTCGCTGCGCCAGCATCACGACGCCAACCACGCCGCACTCAAGGCCGCCTATGATCAGCTCGTGAAGGAAGGCGTGAAGGGCCTGTCCTACGTCCCCGGCGACCATCTCTATGGCAACGACGCCGACGGCGCCACGGACGGCTCGCACGCGAGCGACCTGGGCTTCCATCGCCAGGCCGACGTCTTCGAACCCTTCCTGAAGGCCGCCCTCGGCCGCTGACTTTCCCGCCGGTCCGCTGGCGTCCGGACCGCTTCCTTCCATCCTGACCGCCGATGAACCGCAGCTACCGCTACTACGACCTCATCCTCGGCGCGTTCGTCGCGGTGCTGCTCTGCTCCAACCTCATCGGCCCGGCCAAGGTCGTGCAGCTCGACCTGC
>JBILLR010000017.1:0-16417 GCA_044375965.1 Opitutales bacterium | reverse complement strand
CATAGGGAGGACGGGCAGTAAAGATGAACGGCGGCGTCGAGGGCAAGGAGAAGCGAGGGGTCGGAACGCCGAAAATCAGACTTCCGGGTGGTTGCCATCGCGTCCGGCCGGGCCCTACTCTGGCCGCTTTCACCCCGCGTATGTCTTCCCAACCTCTCGTCATCGGTAAATTCTCCCTCGGCATGGGCGACCGCTTCGCGCACGAAGCCGAAGCCCAGCTCGCCGCCTGCCTCGCGGCCAAGAAGCTCGGCGTCGAGATCGTGCCCGTCTGGAACAAGTCCAACCGCGAGCATAACATCATCGGCTCCGAGCCGACCAGCACCCGTGCCGCGGCCGACGCCGCCGTGAAGTCGCTCGGCTGGAACGCCCCTTACTTCCTCGACGCCGACCATATCGGCCTGAAGACCGTCGAGCGCTTCGTCGGCGTCTCCGACTTCTTCACCATCGATGTCGCCGACTTCATCGCCCAGCCGGCCGACCCCGCCGCGGTGAAGGCCTTCGTCGACCGCCATCCCGAGCTTGTCGGCACGATCACCCTCGCCGGCATCGACCGTCCGTTCACGACCACCCGCGCCGACGTCGAGCGCACGGCCGCCAAGTTCCTCCTGGCCGTGCAGGAAGCCGGCAAGGTCTACCGCCACATCGTGTCCGTGAAGGGCGTCGGCCGCTTCGTCCCCGAGATCTCGATGGACGAGACCGATAGCCCGCAGACCCCGCCCGAGCTGCTCGTCATCCTCGCCGCCATCGCCGACGAAGGCGTGCCGATCCAGACGATCGCCCCGAAGTTCACCGGTCGTTTCAACAAGGGCGTCGATTACGTCGGCGACCTCGCCCAGTTCGAACGTGAGTTCAACGATGACCTCTGCGTCATCGCCCACGCGGTGAAGAAATACGGCCTCCCGGCCAACCTGAAGCTCTCCGTGCACAGCGGCAGCGACAAGTTCTCCATCTACCCGGCCATCCGCCGGGCCCTCGCCAAGCATGGCGCCGGCGTCCACGTGAAGACCGCGGGCACGACCTGGCTCGAAGAAGTCATCGGCCTCGCCGAAGCCGGCGGCGCCGGTCTCGCCCTCGCCAAGGAGATCTATGCGGAAGCCCTCTCGCACATGGACGAGCTCTGCCAGCCCTACGCGACCGTCATCGACATCGACCGTTCCAAGCTCCCGGCCGCCGCCGTCGTCAACGGCTGGACCAGCGAGGGCTTCGTCGGCGCCCTGCGCCACGATCAGAAGAACCCGCTCTACAACGCCAACATCCGCCAGCTCATCCACGTCGGCTTCAAGGTCGCCGCCAAGATGGGCCCGCGCTACCTCGAGCAGCTCAAGGCCTGCCGCGAATCCTGCGCGCGCAACGTCACCGGCAACCTCTTCGACCGCCACATCAAGCCGCTCTTCCTGTGAGCGGCGGGCCCTCAAGGGGCCGTGGCCCGGCGCTGGCCGTCTGCCTGCTCGGCGGACTCATCGCCTTCGCCCTCGCGTTGTTCGGGCTCGTCCCGGAGGGAGACTTCTCCGTCAAGGAGCCGCCCGACCTCATCAAGCTCCTCTTCGTCCTCGCGCCGGCTATCCCGTTCCTTCTGCTCGCCGGCGTCGCGGCCTTATTGAAGGACCGTTTCCTCCTGACCGGGACGATCGTCATCGCGGTCCTGCTCATCCTGAGCTGCGGATTCTATCTCGCGGCGCAGGTTGAGCAGCGCGTCCGGCCTGACGGTTCGGAGCATGCGCTCACCTATCTGATCGTCCCGTTCCAGCAGGTGCCGGTTATTTTTACGGCCCTCGGCGTCCTGGCGATCTGGCGCGCCTTGCTTGGACGGCGCGACTGAGTACAGCGCTTCTCTTCGACCGTCACATCAAGCCGCTCTGTTTGTAAGCGGAAGCGTCAGCGTTCAGACGAAGGCACGGATTCGCCCGCGCCTTTTTTTCGTCTTCGTGCGAGCCATTCGCCGATGCCCACGAGCAGTCCGATGCTGATGAGACTGATGAATATTTGCAAAGTGGGGATGAAGATGAAGGCCATCGCCGCCTCGGCGTCAGGTACGGACCAGAGGTGGAATGCCACGTCAACATAGGACAGAGAAGCATCGGTCCCCATCAGGATCAGCAAGACGAACGAACCGATGGTCACGGTCGGCAGCCGCCCGAAACGGGCCGCCAGGGCCAGCAGGACGTAAGGTGCGGTGATCCAGCCGATGAGCATCAGTCCGTCCGGACTGATGCTCGAGCGCCCGCTTTTCACGAGCATCGCCGTCGCCAGTGTGCTGAAGAAGATGGCGAAGATGATGCTCAGGCGGGCGACCATCATGTTCTTACCGCCGGGCTGCGAAGTCGCGCGCATAAGCCTCGGCGAAGTAGCTGAGGATCACGTCGGCGCCGGCGCGGCGGATGGCGAGGAGCGATTCGTCGCGCGTGGCGCGGAGGTCGAGCCAGCCTTGGGCGGCGGCGGCGTGCAGCTGGGCGTATTCGCCCGAGACCTGGTAGGCGGCGATCGGCAGGTTCGTCGACTCGCGCAGGTCGCGGATGACGTCGAGATACGCGCCGGCGGGCTTCACCATCAGGAGGTCGGCGCCTTCTTCCGCATCGAGGATCGCCTCACGGGCGGCCTCGCGGCGGTTGGCGGGATTCATCTGGTAGGTGGCCTTCGAGATGGGGGCTTCGCCGGCCTTGCGGGCGCTGCCGACGGCGTCGCGGAACGGTCCGTAGAACGCGGAGGCGAACTTGGCGGAATAGGCGAGGATGCCGGTACCGGTGTGGCCGGAAGCATCGAGGCCTTTGCGGATGGCCCGCACGCGTCCGTCCATCATGTCGGACGGCGCGACGAAATCGGCGCCGGCCTGGGCGGTGAAGACGGACATCTTCACGAGCGCTTCGACAGTGCGGTCGTTGTCCACGTCGGTACCGGCGGCGTTCAGCATGCCGTCGTGTCCGTGCGTGGTGTAAGGGTCGAGGGCGATGTCGGCGAAGATCACCGTACCGGGCGACTTCGCCTTCGCTTCGCGGATGGCGCGGAAGGCGAGGTTCGACGGGTTGAGGGCTTCGGCGCCTTCGGCGGTCTTGCGGGTCGGATCGACCTTGGGGAAGAGGGCCACGCCATGGATGCCGAGAGCAAGGAGTTCGACGCACTTGGCGCCGAGCTGGGCGAGCGGGATGCGGCTGACGCCGGGGAGGGAGCCGACCGGTTCGGCGACGTCGCCTTCGGTGACGAAGAGCGGCTGGATCAGGTGGCGGGGTTCGACGACCGTCTCGCCGAGCATGGCGCGGATACCGGCCGTGGCCCGGAGGCGGCGGAGGCGGACGGACTGGTCGAGGGGGGCCGACATCGGAGGGTTTAGATAGGTGAAGGGACAGGACAGGGCAACGGCGAAGCCAGCAACAGGCCTTCTGGTGGGACACTTTGTCATTCTGGCCCGCTTGCGCCTGCGACAGCCAATCTACGGACCCTAGAAATTACTAATAAAAGCGGGTTTTTCCCTTGGCACACGCCCTGCCTATAAGGGGCATCACCCATCTACCAAAACAACACATGAGTAAAATCATCGGCATCGACCTCGGCACCACCAACTCTTGCATGGCCGTCCTGGAAGCAGGGGAGTCCGTCGTCATCTCCAACTCGGAAGGCGCGCGTACCACGCCCTCCATCGTCGCCTTCACCAAGAACGGCGACATCCTTGTCGGGCAGGCCGCCAAGCGACAGGCCGTCACCAATCCGAAGAACACGATCTTCTCCGCCAAGCGCCTCATCGGCCGCAAGTTCGCGGAAGTGAAGGCCATCGCCTCTAAGCTGCCTTACAAGGTGGTCGAAGGTAAGAACGGCGACGCGGCCATCGAATGCGAAGTCGACGGCAAGCCGCGCGTCTTCGCTCCGGAAGAAATCGCCGCCAAGGTCCTCGCCAAGCTCAAGGCCGACGCCGAAGCCTACCTCGGCGAGAAGGTCACGCAGGCCGTGATCACCGTCCCGGCTTACTTCAATGACTCGCAGCGCCAGGCCACCAAGGACGCCGGCACGATCGCGGGCCTCGAAGTGCTCCGCATCGTCAACGAGCCCACCGCGGCTTCGCTTGCCTACGGCCTCGACAAGAAGGGCGACGAAAAGATCGCCGTCTATGACCTCGGCGGCGGCACCTTCGACGTCTCGGTCCTCGAGATCGGCGGCGGCGTCTTCGAGGTTAAGGCGACCAACGGCGACACCGAGCTCGGCGGCGACAACTGGGACGAGCGCATCATCCAGTGGCTCATCGACGGCTTCAAGACCGAGTCCGGCATCGATCTCTCCAAGGACGCCATGGCCCGCCAGCGCCTCAAGGAAGAAGCCGAGAAGGCCAAGATCGCCCTCTCGTCCTCTAACTCCGTGGACATCAACCTGCCGTTCATCACCGCCGACGCCTCCGGCCCGAAGCACCTGAACGTCACGCTCACCCGCGCCCAGATGGAGAAGGTCTGCGACGATCTCTCCGAGCGTACCCGCCGTCCGTTCGAGTCCTGCCTCAAGGACGCCGACCTTAAGATGGCCCAGGTCGACGAGCTCGTCCTTGTCGGCGGCATGACCCGCATGCCCAAGATCATCGAGATCGCCCGCAGCCTCGCCGGCAAGGAGCCCCACAAGGGCGTCAATCCGGACGAAGTCGTCGCCATCGGCGCCGCCATCCAGGCCGGCGTGCTCAAGGGCGACGTGAAGGACGTCCTCCTCCTCGACGTGACCCCGCTCACCCTCTCCATCGAGACCATGGGTAGCGTCGCCACGCCGATGATCGAACGCAACACGACCATTCCGACCAAGAAGTCGCAGATCTTCTCCACCGCCGCCGACAGCCAGCCGGCCGTCGACATCGTCATCGTCCAGGGCGAACGCCCGATGGCGAAGGACAACAAGCAGCTGGGCACGTTCAAGCTCGACGGCATCAAGCCCGCGCGCCGAGGCGAACCGCAGATCGAAGTGACCTTCGACATCGACGCCAACGGCATCCTGCACGTCTCGGCCGTCGACAAGGGCTCGGGCAAGGAGCAGAAGATCTCCATCACGGGCTCCTCGGGTCTCTCCAAGGAAGAAGTCGAGAGGCTCCGCAAGGAAGCCGAACTCCATGCCGAAGAAGACAAGAAGGTCCGCGAGCTCGCCGAAGCCCGCAACCGCCTCGACGCCGGCGTCTTCACCGCCGAGAAGTTCCTCGCCGACAACGGTGAGAAGATGCCCGCCGAAGCCAAGGCCTCGGCCGAAGCCGCGCTCAAGGAAGCCCAGGAAGCCCTCAAGAAGACCGACGCCACCGCCGAGGACTTCGAGAAGGCCGCCACGGCCCTCCAGACCGCGCTGATGGCCGCCGCCCAGGCCGTGCCGCCCGCCGCCGGCGAAACGCCGCAGGCCGACGCCGGTCCGGCCCCCGAAGGCAAGAAGAAGGCCAAGGACGGCAAGGTGGTCGACGGCGACTTCGAGGTCGTCGACGACGGTAAGAAGTGAGCGCAGCCTGACTGGTCAGGGACAGGGTTAGTCTCTGTTAGTAAAGGGCCGGAGTCATGCGACTCCGGCCCTTTTTGTTTCAGGCTTTGCCGGTGGCGACGTCGGTGATGTCGCCCGCGGCCGCGGAATCTTCGCTGATCACGGTGAAGTCGGTGCCGGAGACGAGTTCGCTCGGCATGCCTTCCATCAGGCGGACGGCGATGCGCAGTCCGGGATGGCGTTTGGCCAGCCCATGCAGGAGCGTCGCTGGTTCGGCGATCGGACAGCAGACCAGGAGCGACCCGGCCGCGGCGAGTCCGGCTTCGTTGAGGACTTCGAGCGAGCCGCCGTCGCCGCAGAGCGCGCGGACGCCGGCTTTCTGCAGGCGACGGACCAGGACGATGTCGCTGTCGATGATGGTGAGAGGTATGCCCTTGAGCCGCAGGTCCTCTCCGACGCGCTGACCGACGTCGCCGTAGCCGACGATGATCGCATGACCAGGGATGACGGCCTGACCCAAGGTCGGTCGGCTGGCGGCACGGCGAACGTGCTGGCGAAACCGTCGATAGAGGCTGGGGTTGAGGGCGATCGAGATCATGGAGGCGGCGACCAGCCCGTTCCAGACCGGCTGACCGATCAGTCCCAGCGCCTTGGCCGAAGCCCCGAGCACGAAGGTGAATTCGCCGATCTGGCTCAGCGCGGCGCCGATCTGCGTGGACAGTCCGCGGGACTCGCCGGTGAGCCGGACGAGGATGGCCGCTCCCAGCGGTTTGCCGATCAGCACCACGGCGAGCAGCACGACCACGGGCAAGGGATGCGCGATGAAGTCGGCCGGATCGAAGAGCAGTCCGACCGAGACGAAGAACAGCACCGCGAACGCGTCACGTAAGGGCAAGGCTTCGGCCGCGGCCCGCGCCGAGAATTCCGAGCGGCCTACCACCAACCCTGCCAAGAAGGCGCCCAAGGCCATCGAGACGCCGAAGAACTTCGCCGCCAGCAGCGCCATGCCCGGCGCGAGGGCGAGCGTGGCGAGCGTGAAGAGCTCGCGCGATTTCGTCGCATTGACCTTGGCGAGCATCCAAGGGATGACGCGTCCGCCGATCAGGATCGCCAGCGTGGCGCACAGCGCGACCTTGCCGGCCGCCACGAGCAAGGGCAGGGCGA
Source organism: Opitutales bacterium (assembly GCA_044375965.1). Lineage (GTDB taxonomy): Bacteria > Verrucomicrobiota > Verrucomicrobiia > Opitutales > UBA953 > UBA953. The sequence goes on along the minus strand of JBILLR010000017.1, from coordinate 9,832 downwards.
GCCGCCCGAGGTCGCCGCTGCCTTCGGCGGCGAGCACCGGGAGCGCGACGAGCAGCAGCACGGTGAGGAGGTCTTCCACCACGACCCAGCCGACCGCGATGTGGCCGGCGCGGGTCGAGAGGTCGCGGTTCTCGGCGAGCACCCGCATGAGCACCACGGTGCTGGCCACGGAGATCGCGAGGCCGGCGACGAGGGCTTCATCGGAGGCGATGCCGATGGCGGTGAGGCCGGCCCAGGCCAGCAGGGTCGTGAGCAGGCTGGTCAGCAGCGCGCCCGGGACGGAAACGCGCCAGACCGCGAAAAGTTCGTGCAGATGAAATTTCAGGCCGACCCCGAACATCAGCAGGATGATGCCCATCTCGGCGAATTGTTCGGCCACCTGCAGGTTGGCGGTGAAACCCGGCGTGTGTGGGCCGACCGCGATGCCGGCGAGGAGGAAGCCGACGACCGGCGAGAGCCCCAGACGGTGGGCGAGGTAACCCAGGGCCAGGGCGGCCGCCATGGCCGCGGCGAAAGTCAGCACGATGTCATTGCCCATCACCCCATCTTGGTAGGCCCGCACCGACAGACCGCAAGCCTCGCCGAACCTCGCTCGACGCTTGCCCCGCAGGGGTCTCTGCATACGTCTGGAGGCGTGAATACCTCGGAGCAGCTTTTCCAACGCGCCCTCTCGATGATCCCGGGCGGCGTCAATTCCCCGGTCCGCGCTTTCCGCTCGGTCGGCGGCACCCCCTTCTTCACGAAGTCGGCCAACGGCGCCCGTCTGACGACGGCCGACGGCCAGGAACTCGTGGACTTCGTCCTGACCTGGGGTCCGGCCATCCACGGCCACAACGACCCGGACATCCGCGCGGCGGTCCGCGAGGCCCTCGACCGCGGCACGAGCTTCGGCACCCCGAACCCGCTCGAGGTCGAGATGGCCGAGCTGATCCTTGCCTGCGTCCCGGCGGTGAAGAAGGTCCGCATGACCAACAGCGGCACCGAGGCCACGATGTCCGCCATCCGCCTCGCCCGCGGCTACACGGGTCGTAACAAGATCATCAAGTTCTCCGGTTGCTACCACGGCCACGTCGACTCGCTCCTCGTGAAGGCCGGTTCCGGTGCGCTCACGCAGGGCAATCCCGACTCCGCCGGCGTCACCCCCGGCACCGCGGCCGACACGCTCGTCGCTGAATATAATAATCTCCCGGCACTCTCCGCGCTCTTCGAAGCCAATGCCGGTCAGATCGCCGGCCTCATCGTCGAGCCGTTCCCGGCGAACGTCGGCCTCATTCTCCCGGATGCTGGCTTCCTCGCCGGTCTCCGCGAACTCTGCACCAAGCACGGCACGGTGCTCATCTTCGACGAAGTGATGACGGGCTTCCGTCTTTCCCTTGCGGGCACGCAGGGCCTGCACGACGTCGTCCCCGACCTCGTCTGCATGGGCAAGATCATCGGCGGCGGCCTTCCGGTCGGCGCCTTCGGCGGCAAGGTCGAGATCATGGACAAACTCGCGCCGCTCGGCCCGGTCTACCAGGCCGGCACGCTCTCGGGCAACCCGCTCGCCATGGCCGCCGGCCTCGCCGCGGTCCGCAAGCTGAAGGCCCATAATCCTTACGCCCGCCTCGATGTCCTCGGCCGCCGTGTCCGCGACACGCTGCTCGCCGCCGCGCAGGCCAAGGGCATCCTGCTGCAGGTCCCGCAGGTCGGCTCGATGTTCTCGCTCTTCTTCAACGCGCAGAAGGTGCGCAACTACGACCAGGCCGTCGCTTCCAACGGCGACCTCTACCGCAAGGTCTTCCGCACCGCGCTCGACAAGGGCGTGTATCTCGCGCCGTCGCCTTACGAGACCGCCTTCATCTCGACCGCCCACGAAGGCAGGGACATCGACAAGGCCTGTGAAGTCCTCGACGCCGCCGTGCGCGCCCTCTGAACATGCCTAAACTCGCTTTCATCGGTTCCGGACGCATGGCAGGGGCCATGGTCCAGGGCCTTCTCCGTTCGCGCTCCTGCGCCCCGGCGGACATCACCGTCATCGGCGGCGATGATTCGACCGCCGTCGATCTCTCCAAGGCCACCGGCGTCCGCGTGGCGTCCACGCCCGCTGAGCTCCTGGCCGGCGCCGACGCGGTCGTGCTCGCCTGCAAGCCCCAGCAGTTCGCCGACCTCGATAAATCCTACGCCTCGCTGGCGCAGGGCAAACTCGTGCTCTCCATCCTCGCCGGGACCCGGCTCGCCACCATTGGCGCTTTCTTCGCCTCCGCACGTAACATCGCCCGCGCCATGCCCAACACCCCGGGCGCGGTCGGTCAGGGTATCAGCGCGCGTTGTTCGGCGACCCCGCTCGTCGCGGCCGACGCTAACATCGTCGACGCGATCCTCTCCGGTCTTGGTCCCGTGATCGAACTCCCTGAGTCCATGTTCGACGCCGTCACCGCCGTCTCCGGCAGCGGTCCGGGTTTCTTCTTCGAATACGTCGCCGCTTACGAAGAGGCCGCCGTCGCCCTCGGCTTCACCCCTGAGCAGGCCAAGCTGCTTGTCCGTCAGACCTTCAGCGGATCGCTCGCCCTCCTCGCAGCCACCGGCGAGACGCCGGTGAACCTGCGCATCCAGGTGACCTCGCCGGGCGGCACGACCAAGGCCGGCCTCGACGCCATGGAAGCCGGCAAGTTCCGCGCGATCGTCGCCTCCGCCCTCCTCGCCGCTAAGAAGCGCGGCGAAGAGCTCGGCAAGAAGTAAGGGTCTGCTCCTCGGCTGGGTAGGGTCAGCACTGCGTGCTGACCTAGCTGGCGTGAATCCCTGTCTTTCCCGATCAGAAGCTAGGTCTGGGCCGATGCCAGGACCACCCGCCGGCGCAGGTCCCAGCAGTTGAGCACGGCCAGCAAGATCGGGACGATCGATATGAAACCGTAGAGCGGATACCACCAGAACATGATCAGCGAGTCGTGGAAGCGGACGCTTTGCAGCGATTCGGTCACGCCGCGCCAGGTCAGGCTTTGGACGAAATCATGGACGGCATGGATCACGAGCATGTTGGCGGCGAAGGTCAACGTACCCAGCAGCAAGGCCAGCGGTCCGTAGGGCCAGGTAGCCCAGCCTTTCGCCCTGCCTAAGCGTCCGGCGAGCAGGCGCGTCACAAGGATGCCCGTGGGGATGCTTCCCGCCAGGTAGGTGACCACCGAGTAGGCGTCGGGGAGACCTCGCATAAGTAAGGATAAAATGACCAAGGCGACGACGCCCCAGAGCAATCCGTAGGTTGCGCCGAGGAGGGTGAGATTGGGCGAGCGGGTGGGTCGTTGTTTCATGGTAAAGACGCCTTGGTTGTTTGGTCGCGGTTGACGCGCCTCCAAAGGTCCCAGGTGTTGAGCCCGGCCAGCGGAATCAAACCGATGGCGTAGAGCGAGACGCAAGCCATGAGGGCGTGTAACCACATCCACGCCCACGTGGTCTCCACCCAAGTTTCCGTCGGCTTGCGCAGTATCCACAGGAATTGGGCGAAGAAAAAACCATACAGAGCGGCGCCGACCAGAAGGGCCAGTGGACTCATAACAAAGAGCGCTTTCGCAGTTTTGCCTATGAGTAATTTTCTAAAGAGCCAGGTGACTAAGATAGCGGAAGTCAGGCTGGAGGCCAGCATGGCGAAGCAGATTCCCCAATCGATGGGCCTTGGCTGGACCCAGTAATGGGTCCCTGGAAGTTGCTCGAAGATGACCATCGGCACGAGCGACCAGAGGGCTCCGTAGAACATCCCGAGCCGGTGGTTTCGCCAGAAAGCCGAGAGCTTTGTCATGCGTATATTCTTACCCAGGCCAGGAATTCCGCCAACTTTCTAAATGCCGAATATATGCAAGTGGGTCGGGTTATGTCGCCCATTAGGCCCGCGGGGAAGTCGTGATTCACGCCGTTTTAAGTAATCTAATCGAGGCGGAGGATAGCACGTGGTGCTGTCCCTGCCCGTTAATCCCGATACTCGGAATAACTACTTCTTCTTGGCTTTCTTGACGGCTTGGCCACCGGGCAGGCGTTTCTGGCCTTGGTTGGGCAGCGGGCCGGCGAGGGGAGGGGTCTCGAAATACTTACCGTCCTCGAGCATGCGCGGGTCGCCCGTTTCGCGGAGAATCGTAAAGAGGCGCTCGGTCATTTCCTTGCGTACGGCGGCATAGGCGGGTGACTCGGCGACGTTGTTCATCTCGTGCGGATCCTGTTTGAGGTCGTAGAGCTCGAACATCGGGCGGCGGCCGTAGAACTTCTCGAACAGCGCGGACCACTCAGGTGATTTGCGCGCGCCGACGAACCAAGCCTTGGTCGGACCCGCATCATCGTCGGGCAAAGTCACGAAGGTCGTCTTAGCGACTTCGTCGAAGGTCGGCTCGTCCTTGCCGTCCAAGCGGTAAGGGTCGCCGAGCGGCCAGCGCTCCGGCTTGAAGTTGACGATGAGGGCGTGGTCGAGGGTGCGCAGTACGCGCTGCGGGTAGGGCGTGTAATCCGGGCGGGCGATTTCGACGTGCCGTTCGCGGCCGGCTACGACCCACGTGCGCGCCGGGTCGACGAGTCCTTGGTGCTCCGAACGCAGCACGTTCCAGAGCGAACGTCCGGTCATCACCGCGGGCGGCTTCACGCCGCCGGCTTCGAGGAAGGTCGGGGCGAGGTCGGGTAGCGTCACCATGTCGTCCACCACGCGTCCGCCCTGCACGCCGGCGCCGGCGACGATGAGCGACACGCCCGTGCCGAAGCCGTAGAGGTTGCACTTGCCGTGGGGGAAGCCCGGCGCGCCGTGGTCACCGCTGACGGCGATCAGCGTCTTGCTGCGTTCGCCGGCGCGGTCGAGTTCTTCGAGCAATACGCCCATCGCGGCGTCGAGGGCCTGGACTTCGCCGAGGTAGTCGGCGAGATCTTCGCGGACCACCGGGACATCCGGCAGGAAGGCTGGCAGCTTGCCCTTGAGGGCGTCGGGATCGAGGCCCCAGAGTTTCTGGCCGCTGCCGCGGACCCACGTGCGGTGGGTGTTGGTCGGTCCGAACCAATACGCGAAAGGCTGACCGGCCGCTTTCGCCGCGAGCATCGCACGGAAGTTGCCGCGGACTTCTTCCAGGAGTTTGGCGCGGGCGGCCTCGACCGTGGCGCCTTTCGCCACCAGGTCGGTCGCGTTTTCCGAGAAGTTGTTGAAGGCGCGTCCTGATTTCTCGAAGGCGTGCTGCTGGCCGCCGTAAGGGGCGTCGCCCGGCGAACCAGGGCTCCAGACCTTATAGGACTTACCAAGGTGGTAGCCGGCGTCGCGCAGAAGCAGGGGGTAGGTCGGGATGGCTTCGTCCCAGACCGCGCCTTGGAGGATGGCGCCGCGGCCGGTGCGCCAGAAGTGCTGGCCCGAGAGCAGCGAGCTGCGGCAAGGCGTGCAGGAGGGTGCGTTGACGTGCGCGTTACGGAAGAGCACGCCTTCTTTGGCGAGGCGGTCGAGGTTCGGCGTGCGGAGCAGTGCGTTCGTGCCGGCGAGGTTGCCATGCTCGGCGTAGACCCGCGCGAAGCGGCCCCAGTCGTCGGCGAAGAAGAAGAGGATGTTCGGTCTCTCTGGGGCCGAGAGGGCGAAGCCGGAAGCGGCGGCCAGGGTAAGGAGCAGGGCAGGAAGTCGCATCGGTTTATTTCAAAGGGCCTTTTTCGAAATCGTCCTTCTTGACCCAGCCGGCGTCGAGCAGCTCGCCCTTCATGTAGCGGTCATAGAAGTTACGGCGACGAACGTCGGGGTGAGGATAGGCTTCATACTCGGCCCCCCGTCCGAGGGCCCTGAGGTCGCCTTGCTGCTTTAACTCGGCCCACATCTGGGTCCGGATTTTCTCGACGTCGGTATTCCGCATGACGGCGAGGTTCTGTACGCAGTCGGGGTCGGCCTTCAGGTCGTAGAACTCGCGTCCGGGGCGCAGGCCGAAGCAGAGTTCCCAGAACGGATCCTTCCCGGCGGCGCGGCGTGCTTCGAGCAGGTAGGTCTTCGTCGGGCTCGCGTCGGTGTCGAGGTAGCCCGTCTCCGGATTACAGGCCGGCCAGCGGGACGGCTCGGCGTTTTCGAGGTAGAGCATGCCGGCGGAGGCGATGCCGCGTACCGGGTAGCCTTGGTCCTGCGGGCGACCGAGGTCGTTGCGTTCGCGGCCGACCAACGTGAAGTCGCGACCGGGCAAGGGCTGGGCCCCGTCGGACTTAAAGACGTCGAAGAGGCTGCGACCTGACGTCGGGAGCAGGCCTGACTTATCCCAGGCCAGGCCCGCGGCTTCGAGGAAGGTCGGGGCGAGGTCCGCGAAGCCGACGTAGTCGGCGACCTTGCGGCCGGAGCGGGCGATGCCGGCGGGCCAGCGGACCGCGAAGGGCAGATGGTTGGCGTTCTCGTAGGCCGACCCCTTCACGCGCGGGAACGGCATGCCATTGTCGGAGGTCACGATGATCAGTGTGCGGTCCAGTTCGCCGCGCGCTTCAAGCTGCGCGAGAACCTTGCCGAGCTGGGCGTCGAGGTGTTCGACCTCCACTGCGTAGTCGAGCATGTCGCCGCGGACCGTCGTATTATCAGGCCAGTATTTCGGCACCCGGTCGACGTCGCCGGGCTTTTTGCCGAAACGCGTATGGCTGCCTTCTTCGTAGGCGCGGTGCGGCTCCTGGAAGCCCAGCCAGAAGAACCACGGCTTGTCGGCGGAAGTCTCCTGGAGGAAGTCCGCGAAGTTGGCCGCGTAATCATTGTTCGCGATGGCCTTGGCGGGCGGCTCGGCTTTGCGGCGGGCGAAGACCTTGCCCGTCATCGGGCGGGGAGAGCCATCGCCCTTGTGCGATTCACCGGGTCCCCAGACCTTGCCCGTCGAAGCGTAAAAGTAGCCCGCCTTGTTGAGGGCTTCGGGCAGGATGCCGATCTCCGGCGGAAAGCTGGGCGTGTGGTTGGCCGCGGCGCCGAGGAGCCACGGGTGGCGTCCAGTCATGATGCTTGAGCGCGAGGGCGCGCACTTCGCCGTCGGCGTATAGGCGTTGAGGAAGAGCAGGCCCTCCTTGGCGAGGCGGTCGAAGTTTGGCGTCTTGACCCAGGAGCAGCCATAGGCGCCGGCGTGGCCGTTGCCCCAGTCGTCGGCGATGACGAAGAGGATGTTCGGACGCGTCGGTTCGGCGGCGTGGCCGACGAGGGCCGCGCAGAGGGCGGCGAGGAGCAGGGTGGGGCGCATGGCGCGGGGTGACGGCACTTAAGCCCTTCCGGCGGAGGCATGCAATGCCTCAACTACCCGGGCAAAGAAAAGGCCGGGCGACTGGCGTCGTCCGGCCTTCGTCAGCGCCTCAGGGAGGGCTTACTTCTTGGCAGGCTCGGCCTTCTTGGCCGGGGCCTTCTTGCCGCCTTTGCCCTTGGCGGCAGGGTTGGCGGCCGGCTTGGGGGCGAGGTCGCGGAGCTTCACGTTGCGGAACCAGACTTCGTCGCCGTGTTCCTGCAGGAGGATGTGGCCGTCGGCCCATTCGCCGAAGTTCTGGCCGTACTTGGGGTCGGCATATTTGGACTTCGCGACGAGGTCGCGGAACTCCGCGGTGTTGCGGTCGTAGGAGACGACGAGGCGGCCGTTGAGCCAGTGTTCGACCTTGGTACCCTTCGCGATCACATAGGCGTTGTTGAATTCGCCGATGCGGTTGGCGCGCTTGTCCTTGGAGGCCGTCTTCAGGTCGTAGAGCGAGGAGACGGTGCGGTTGCCGTCGCGGCCGAGCTTGGCGTCCGGGTGGACGGCGTCGTCAAGCATCTGGAATTCCAAGCCGAAGGCCGAGCCGGCGCCCTGGTTGAGGTTGGGCTGCACGAAGTATTTCAGGCCGCTGTTCGCTCCGGTGGTGAGGCGGAAGTCGACGGACACTTCGAACTCCTTGAAGCGCTCGATCGTGATGATGTCGCCGGCGTTGGCGGATTCCTTGCCGTCCCCCTTGGCGGTGCGGAGCGTGCCCTTTTCGACGGACCAGCCGGCCTTCGGGAAGTCCGGTCCCTTGGCGGAGCGCCAGCCCTTGCTGGAGCGGCCGTCGAAGAGGAGCTTCCAGCCGTCGGCCTTCTCGGATTCGGACAGGGTGTTGTCCGGGATCTTCGTGAGCGAGATGTTGCGCCACTCGACGGTGGTGCCGGCCTTGGCGGCGTCCTTGCCGATGCCGTGGACCTGGAAGGCGATGAAGCCCGACTTGTAGCCGTCGTCGCGGACGTCGACGCGCTGCACCCCGTTGAGCCAGGTGCGGATGCGGGGACCGTTGGCCTCGATCTTCACGCGGTTCCACTCCCCGATCTTGGAGATTTCGCGGCCCTGCTGGGAGAAGGCGAGGGCGTCGCCGCCGCCGAAACCGGGGAAGATCCAGCCGCGACGGCCTTCTTCATAGAGGCCGGCGGACCACATGCGGGCTCCAGGGGCGTCCTTCTTCACGTTCTTCGGATCGGTGTCGATCTCGGCCTGATAGCCGTGGACGCGGCCGACCGGCACCTTGGCGGGCTTGCCGTCGGCGCCCTTGTAGATGACTTCCTTGGCTTCGGAATGGCTGCGGAACTGCACGCCCGAGTTCAGGCGCGGGTCGTTCTTGAACTCATACTCGAGGACGAAGTTGCCGTAGTCTTTCTCGGTGGCGAGGAAGGTGTTCGGGGTGTTGAGGGTCGAGGTGCCGACGAGGCTGCCTTCGGCGTTGACGGCGTAGGTGGCGTCGCCGCCGAGCTTCTTGAAGCCCGTGAGGTCCTTGCCGTTGAAGATCTCGACTTTGTTGGAGTTGGCCTTCGGCGCGCCGGCCTTGGAGGCGGGGGACTGGGCGTCGTTGGCGCAGCCGACGATCAGGAGGGCGGCGGCCGAGAGGCTCAGGAGGAGCAGGGTCTTTTTCATGGTGCGGTGGATTTGGTCTGGAGATGAAAAAGCGGAGCGGCCTGACGACCGCTCCGCTTCGTCGGAGGAGCTTAGAACGTCGTGGGGATCTCGAAGCCCTTGCGGCCGGCGCGCTTCGCGACGAGGTCACGGTTGGCGGCGTCGGCGTTGGCGCCGGTGAAGAGCTCGGTCTTGGTGTCCTGCGTGAGCGGGACGCCGAGGACGGCCTTGGATTCGTCGAGGTTCACGCCGTTACGGCCGAGGTGTTCGGCCATGCGGCCGAAGGCTTCGGCGAGGCCGGAGCTGGACTTGAGCGCATCCTTGATCTCGCCGGCGCTCTTCTTCGCGCCGAGACGGAAGGAGATGTTGGCGGAGTGGACGAGGGCGGTCGACAGGTGGCACTCGCGGACCGGGGCGTTCATGTCGGCGGAGGAACCCTTGCGGATGCCGGCGACCCAGTTGGCGTGGTGGCCGGAGGCGCCGCCGGTGAGGTCGACCTGGTCGACGACCTTGCCGTAGGACTTGATGAGCTTGCCGGAGAGGTCGTAGGCCTGGGCGGAGTTGTAGTCCGGGACGACGATGGTGGCGTTCTCGCATTCGACGATGATGCCGATCTCGGGGGACTTGGCCGATTTTTCGTTCGGATTGTTCTCCTTGAATTTGCCGAACTTGTTCATCGGTCCGTCGATCTTGCCGTCGGAGGTCAGTCCGTAGACTTCGGTGATGAGCGGGGCGGCGGCGTAGTTGTGGATCGAGATGAAGGTGTTCGGGGTCTCGGCGCAGTCGACGTAGCCGAAGCGGCCGCCGACGGAGACGACTTCCGGGGAAACCTCATGGGTGTTCAGGAACCAGCGGGCGATGTCGATCTCGTGGATCGCCTGGTTGCAGAGGTCGCCGCCGCCGTAGTTCCAGAACCAGTGCCAATCGTAGTGCACCGGGCCTTGGTTGGAGGCGTGCTGGACCTTGTCGGACTCGTTGCCGCGGATGGATTCCTGGATGTCGGCCGGACCGTGCCAGAGATCGTAGTC
>JBILLR010000074.1:0-5587 GCA_044375965.1 Opitutales bacterium | reverse complement strand
ATCCTGCCCCGTAAGCTGACCGGCCTCACCGCCCGCCAGCAGCGTCATATTGCCAAGGCCGTCAAGCGCGCCCGCAATATGATCACGATGAAGTAATCGTCCTCGCGACGACTTCCCCGGGCCGCCTCTTCAGGCGGCCTTTTTGTTGCCGGTCTGGGAGGTTGCCCCCGTCGGCGACCCGAGGTAAATCGGACGGGACTCCCGCCATCCGTCCCGTAAAGTCCTGACTCCTTTGTCACTGTCCGCCTCCAGTTTCCTGACCGCCGCTCCCGCCGACCTCGCGCGCGCGGCCGAGCTCCTGCGTGGTGGCTCCTGCGTGGCCCTGCCGACCGAGACAGTCTACGGCCTAGCCGCCGACGCGACCAATCCTGCCGCGCTCGCCCAGGTCTTCGCGATCAAAGGCCGCCCGCTTCTGGATCCCCTCATCGTCCATGTCCTCGATCAGGCCGCGCTCGCCGAAGTCGCCGAACCCGATCCGCGCCTGGCGAAGCTCGCTGCGCTCTGGCCTGGACCGCTCACGGTCGTGCTGCGCCGCAAATCCGTCGTGCCCGACCTCGTCACGGCAGGTAAAGATACCGTCGCGGTCCGCATCCCGGCCCATCCGCTCTTCCGCGAGGTGCTGCGTCTCGCCGGCCGCCCGCTCGCCGCGCCGAGCGCCAACCCGTTCGGTTACGTGAGCCCGACCAAGGCCCAGCACGTGCGTGACTCCCTGGGCGAACGCTGCCCGTGGATCGTCGACGGCGGAGCCTGCGCCCACGGGGTCGAATCTACGATCCTGGACCTTTCCGTGCCCGGTCGCGCGCGCCTGCTCCGCCCCGGCCCCATTCCGCTCGAGGTTCTCCGTGCTTTGCTGGGTGATATCGAAGTGGTCACCCGCGCCGCGAGCCAGCAGGCCGCTCAGGACGCCCCGGGGATGCTCGAACGCCATTATAGCCCGGCCACCCGCGTCGTGCTCTTCCCTAACGGCACGCTGCCCGTCATCGCCAACCTGCGCTCCGCGGTGCTCTTCCTGGGTCGTCGCCCGCATGCTCCGGCCAACGCCGACGTGTTCCTGCTCTCGGAGGATGGCTCGACCGAAGAGGCAGCCCGCAATCTTTTCGACCTGCTCCGCCAGCTCGACGCCCGTGGCTACGAGACGATCCACGCCGAGCTGGCTCCGCCCGCCGGCATCGGCGCCGCCTACAACGACCGCCTGACCCGCGCCGCCGCCCGCTGATGCAGAACCTGCTTGAGACGCTGAAGAAGGCCGCGGAATTCCTCGCGCGCAAGGGACTGGAGAAGCCGCGCATGGAGGCCGAGCATCTCTTCGCCGCCGGCCTGGGAATGAAGCGGCTCGACCTGTATCTGCAGTTCGAGCGCCTGCTCGCCGACGACGAGGTGAAGCGCCTGCGCGACCTCACCGTCCGCCGCGGCAACCGCGAGCCGCTCCAGCACATCGTCGGCAAGGTGGAGTTCCGCGACCTGGTGCTGAAGTCCGACAAGCGCGCGCTCATCCCGCGTCCGGAGACCGAGGAGCTCATCGACCTCGCGCTCGCGCTCTTCCCCGAAGACCTGGCCGTGCGCGTGCTCGACCTCGGCACGGGTTCCGGCGCCATCGCGCTGGCCCTCGCCGCCGAGCGCCCGCTTTGGAAGGTCGATGCGGTCGATCGCTCGGCCGACGCCCTCGCCCTCGCCCGCGAGAACGCCGCGCAGTGCAACCTGACCGAGCGCGTCAATTTCGCGGAGTCCGATTGGTTCGCGGCGGTCACCGACGCCTACGACCTCATCGTCTCGAATCCGCCTTATCTCACCGAAGCCGAAGTCGCCGAAGCTGACCCGGAGGTCCGCGAGTTCGATCCGAAGTCCGCGCTGATCGCCCCGGAAGAGGGCCTCGCCGATCTGCGTCGCATCCTGACCGACGCCCCGAAGTTCCTGCGCGCCGGCGGCTGGGTGCTCTGCGAGACCGGGATCGAACAGCATGCATCCCTTGCGGAACTCTCCGCCAAACTCGGTTACGCCGAGTCCGCCGGCCTGCCTGACATGAGCGGCCGACCTCGTTTCTGGAAAGCTAGGAAAGAATAACCATCGAGGGCCGTCTTATGTCTTGGGTAGGGTCGGCACTGCGTGCCGACCTAGCTAGGTCAGCACGCAGTGCTGACCCTACCTCGAGCCCTCTTGTCCTCTTGCCCTTCAGCGTCCCTTTCCTCTTTACTGACCTCATGTCCCAGCAGCCCGCCGCCAAGCCCAAGACCGCCATCACCCCGACCCGCCAGGAGGATTATCCCGAGTGGTACCTGCAGGTGATCAAGCACGCCGACCTGGCCGAGAACAGCCCGGTCCGCGGTTGCATGGTGATCAAGCCGTGGGGCTACGCCCTCTGGGAGAACATCCACCGCGACCTTGACGCGATGTTCAAGGAGACGGGCCACGTGAACGCTTACTTCCCGCTCTTCATCCCGGTCAGCTACATCCAGAAGGAAGCCGCGCATGTCGATGGTTTCGCCAAGGAGTGCGCCGTCGTCACCCACTCGCGCCTCGAAGCCGGTCCGGACGGCAAACTCGTCCCCGCCGGCGAGCTCGAGGAGCCGCTCATCGTCCGTCCGACTTCCGAGACCATCATCGGCGAGACCTATGCGAAGTGGGTGCAGTCTTACCGCGACCTCCCGATCCTCATCAACCAGTGGGCCAATGTCGTCCGCTGGGAGATGCGTACGCGCCTCTTCCTCCGCACCGCCGAGTTCCTCTGGCAGGAAGGCCACACCGTCCACGCCACCGAGGCCGAGGCCGTCGAGGAGACGAACAAGATGCTCGAGGTGTACGCTGACTTCGCCGAGAACTACATGGCGATGCCGGTCATCAAGGGCCGCAAGACCGAGGGCGAGCGCTTTCCCGGCGCCGTCGACACGCTCTGCATCGAGTCGATGATGCAGGACCGCAAGGCCCTTCAGGCCGGCACGTCGCACTACCTCGGCCAGAATTTCTCCAAGTCCTGCAACATCCAGTTCCAGGACGAGAAGGGCACGCAGCAGTACGCGCACACGACCTCGTGGGGGGTGTCCACGCGCCTCATCGGCGGCATGATCATGACGCACTCCGACGACGACGGCTTCGTGGCTCCGCCCCGCCTCGCCCCGCAGCACGTGGTGATCTGCCCCATCTACAAGGATGACGCCACCAAGGCCGACATCCTCGCCTATTGCCAGTCGCTCCAGAAGGAGCTCTCCGCCCAACGCTTCCACGACCGCAAGGTCGTCGTGACCGTCGACAAACGCGACATCCGCGGCGGCGACAAGGCTTGGGGTTGGATCAAGAAGGGCGTGCCGCTCCGCGTCGAGGTCGGTCCGCGCGACTTCGCGGCCAACGCGGTCTTCGTCGCCCGTCGCGACACCGGCGAGAAGGCCGGCATCCCGCGCGCCGAATTCGTCGCCACCGTCGTCGAGCGCCTGCAGGCGATCCAGGATAACCTCCTCGCCCGCGCCAAGGCGCACCGCGCCGCCCATACCCGCGAAATCAACACGTGGGAGGAGCTCAAGGAATACTTCACCGCCAAGAATCCGGAGCGCCCGGAGATCCACGGCGGCTTTGCGCTCTGCCACTGGAACGGCTCCAAGGCCGTCGAGAAGCGTCTCAAGGAAGAGCTCAAGGTCACCATCCGCTGTATCCCGCTCGACGCCAAGGACGAGCCGGGCAAGTGCGTCGTCACCGGTGAGCCCAGCGCCCGCCGCGTGGTGATGGCGAAGGCTTACTGATCGGCGGTCTTTAGGTAGGGTCAGCACTGCGTGCTGACCTAGTCGTCTCTTGGTAGGGTTGAGCGCCCACGCTCAACCGAACGGCTGACCGGGTCGGTCAGCCCTACCTTGAGGTCGACTCAGCCGCCCGTCGCATCGGCTTCGCCGTCGCCGAATTTCAAGCGGAGCTTGCGTCCCGGCGTCACGTCCTTGCGACCGGTGATCACGGCGCCGTCGGCGTCGCGTACGATCGCGTAGCCACGGGAGAGGATGGATTCGAAGCCGGCGGAGCGGAGGCGCTTGCCGAGCTGGCCGAGCTTCTCGCGCGTCACGCCGAGACGTGCCTTGGGCGACAGACGGTGCAGTTCGCCGCCGAGTTCCGACAAGCGGTGGCGGGTGTCCGCGAGGATCTCCTGCGCCGCGCCGTCGAGGCGCTCGTTGAGGAGGTCGAGGTCCTGATAGAGGGACTGCAGCTTGGCCTTGGGCGAGTGGCGGGCCAGTTCGGCGGCGAGCAGCTTGAGCCGCTGACGCAGGCGGATCTGCCCGCTCACGATGAGTTCGGCGGCGGCGGTCGGCGTCTCGGCGCGCCTGTCGGCGGCGAAGTCGCAGAGCGTGAAGTCGGTCTGGTGGCCGACGGCGGAGATGACCGGCGTGCGGCTGGCGCGGACGGCGCGCACGAGCGCTTCGTCGTTGAAGCCCCAGAGGTCTTCCATCGAGCCTCCGCCGCGACCGACGACGATCAGGTCGATGCCGGGAATGTCGTTGGCCTGACGCAGGCCCGCGATCACGGAGCCGGGGCAGGTCTCGCCCTGCACGCGGGCCGGCACGAGCCAGGCCGTGCCGCTCCAGCCGCGGGTCTTGAGCACTTCGGTGAAGTCATGCCAGACCGCGCCGATCTCGGAGGTGACGAACGCCACCGTCTTCGGGAACTCCGGCAGGGGTCGCCTGAGTTCGTCCTCGAAGAGTCCTTCGGCCTTCAGCTTCGCCTGCAGCTCTTTGAATTTCTGGAAGAGGTCGCCTTCGCCGGCGGGCTTGATCGATTCGATGACGAGCGAGCACTTGCCGGTCTTGCCGTAGAAATCCGCCTTCGCCTTGGCGATGACCTTCATGCCTTCGCGCAGCGGTGACTTCAGCCAGCGCGCCTGGAACGAGTAGAGCACGCAGTCCACCTTGGCTTCGCTGTCTTTCAACGCGAAGTAGTGGTGGCCCGAGGGGTAGGTCTTGTAACCGGAAATCTCGCCCGTGACCTCGAGCGTCCCCATCCCGTTGAGATGTCCTTTGAGGACATCCGCGAGATCTGAGATCGTAAGCGGGGCCGAATCCATAGCCCGAGGTTCGGCGATTCCGAGACGAAGGGCAAGAGGTAGGTAAGGATGGCGTAGGTTGAGGCGGTTGGCGGTTAGCGGATGGGAACTTGCCTCTGGGTAGGGTCAGCACCGCGTGCTGACCTAGTTGTAGCTGTTAAGGCCAAAACCCGAAGCTGGCGGCTGCCGTCGCTCGACGCCTGTCATGAGGGTGACGTCGTCGTGATGCGGTCCAGATCATGCCGGATTCGATTCAGCCCTCGACGCTGTCCTCGACTCAGTCCTCCCTTCTGCTTTCATTCGCCACATGAAAATCGCTTTCGTCGGCACGGGTGTCATGGGGCAGGGCATGGTGGCCAACCTCCTTAAGGCAGGCCATCAGGTGACGGTCTACACGCGCACCAAGGCCAAGGCCGACGGTCTGTTGGCCCTCGGCGCCAGTTGGGCTGCTTCTCCGGCCGAGGCCGCCCGTGGTGCGGACATCGCGATCTCGATGGTCGGCTACCCTAATGACGTCGAGGAGGTCTGGCGCGGCCCGCAGGGCTTCATGTCCAGCGCTCGACCGGGCTGCGTGCT
>JBILLR010000016.1:0-17181 GCA_044375965.1 Opitutales bacterium | reverse complement strand
TCACCAAGGTCGAGACGCCTCGTGGGATCGTCAGCCTGCCCAAGTCGGGCCTGATGCGTTACGACCTCAAGAACCAGCGCCTCCAGCCGTTCTTCCAATACGCTAAGGCCGGGCACAACTGCTGGGGCGTAGCTTTCGATGATTATTTCCAGCCGTTCCATAAGAGCGGCGATCGGGTCGCCGGTTATTACAGCCTGCCGGGACTCGGTGCCATCGAGACCCCCGACGAATATGCCGGCACGCATTCCTTGTTCGATTCACCGTTAAAGTCCAACTCGGTGGAAATCGTCGGGACCAAGGCCATGCCTGCCGAGCTGCAGGGCGCCGGTTTCATCGGCGGGTATTACGGCAACGCCCTCGACCTGCATCGCTTCGTGGACGACGGCGCGGGCTTCAAGACCGAGCGCATCGTCAGCCCCATCATCTCGAGCAGCAAAGCGTTCCGCCCCGTGGACGTCTCGGTCGGCCCGGATGGCGCACTCTATGCCTGTGATTGGTTCAACGCCGTCATCGGTCATTACCAGGCCAGCTATGCGGACCCGCGTCGCGATCGCTCGCACGGCCGCATCTGGCGCATCACCGCAAAGGGAATCCCGACGGTCAAGCATCCGGATCTCGTTTCGATGTCCGAAGCCGACTTGTTCGCCCAGCTCGGTTCGCCCGAACGTTGGACGCGCTATCAAGCTCGTCGCCTGCTGTTCCAGCGTCCGACAGGCAAGGTGGCCGTCGCCGCCGACGAGTTCATCGCCAAAGAACGTCCGGAGGCACAGCTGCTGGAGGCGCTGGGCGTGCTCCAGTCGCATGTGCTCGTTCGTACGTCGCTGCTCGACAGGCTGCAGGCCTCCGCTGATTTCCGGATTCGTGCTTATGCCGCACGTGTGGCGGGCGAATGGGCTATCCGTCTGCCTGACGCCCAGGCCAGGTTGGCTAAGGCCGTTGCTGATGTCCATCCGCGGGTCCGCCTTGAGGCCGTTGTCGCCCTGAGCCATGTCGGCGGCGGTGAATCCTTGCGGACCGCCCTGAGGACTGTCGGCCAGCCTTCGGACAAGTTTCTTGATTATGCGCTGAGGCAGACCGTCCGTCATCTTGCCCCGGCGGCGGGTAATCTCGCAAACGAGTTGCCAGCGCCGCAGGCCGCCTACCTCAAGAAGGTCATCAGCAGCGGACCGGCGGTCGTCTCTCCAGGTCAGGCCATCTATGAGGCGCTCTGTCTGAATTGTCACCAGGCCGGCGGACAGGGGTTGTCGGGCGTCTATCCGCCCTTGGCGAAGAGCGAATGGGTCGCCGGTGATCCTCAGGTGCTCATCAAACTGACGATCCACGGACTGGCTGGCCCGACCAAGGTCTTGGGCAAGGATTACGGACTCGTGCCGATGCCGCCCATGGGCCTCGACGACCAGCAGCTGGCCGATGTCCTGACCTATGTCCGTTCGGCGTTCGGCAACCAGGCGCCGGCGCTCAAAGTTGAGGAAGTCAAAACCGTCCGCGAAGCGACCAAAGGCCGTACGGCGCCATGGATCGCGGCGGAGTTAGGGAAGTGACCCACAGGTAGGGACGGCACCACGTGCCGTCCTAGGGTGCGTCGTATGGGTAAGGCAGGACAGCACGTGGTGCCGTCCCTACCTCACGAATTCTGTTTCCGCGTCAGCGATTGCACCCAGGCGACGCCCGCGAGGGTGACGGCGCCGCCGAGCATCGAGATCTTCGATGGTTCCTCGCCGAGGATCATCCAACCGAATAAGACCGAGAATACCGGAATCGCATACACTGCGCTCATCACCGTCGTGATCGGCAGCTTCACCAGCACCCAGGACCAGATGGTGTAGCAGAGGGCTGCCGGGACCATGCCGAGAAACAGGACGTGAAGCCAACCCTGGCCGGAAAGCCGGGATGCCGTCCCCGTCAGGTCTTCCGAAAACGGCAACAGGCCGAGCGTGCCCAGCCAGATGGCCCAGGTGGTCACGTCGACCGCATTGTATCGTTGGGTCAGGGTCTTGCTGATCAAGGTCTGGATGGCCGCGCAGAGGGCCGCGCCGAGGATCAGCATCGAGCCTAGGTTGAAGGTCAGGCCGGACTCGGAACCAGCGGCGGTGAGGACGACGCCTGTCATGGAGATCCCGATGCCGAGCCAGGCGAGGAGGCCTACCTTTTCTCGTCCGGTCAGCACGCCGATCAGGATGACCAGGACCGGAATGCAGGAGATGAGCATCGAACCGGTGCCGGCGTTCACGGTGCGCTCGCCGTAGTTGATGCCTAGGTTGTAGAGGCAAAAGCCGAAAAGCCCTAGGCTCGCCAAGGCCGGCCAGTCCGAGCGGGCGGGCAGGGGGCGGCCACGGTAGAGCCAGATCGGCAGCATGACCGCGGAGGCGATCAGGTAACGCATCGCCCCCAGCTGTCCTGCGCCGACTTCGGGCAGGACCGCGCGGACGTTCACCCAGGACATGCCCCAGGCGATGACGTTGAAGAACATCGCCGCGGTGGCCCAGCGTCTGACGAAAGCGTGCTCGCTCACGAACGGCAGCCGATCAGCTCGATGAGCTTATAAGCGCAGGCCTGGGCGAACTCCTTATCATTGATCGCGAGGTCGAATTCCTGCACCGGGACCTTGGCGTTCGCCTTGAGGGCGGAGAAGAGGGCTTCGTCGGCCGCGGCGTCGTGGAAGGGCTGACCGGCGGCGCTGATGACGGAGATCGCCTTGCGGGGGATCATGATGGCCGTGCCTGCCTGATAGGCGTTGGCCTTCTTGGCCACGATCTCGCCGAGCTGACGGCATTCGTCCGCCGTCGTGCGCATCAGGGTGATCTGCGGGTTGTGGATGTAGAAGTTGCGGCCTTGGAACTTGGCCGGCACCGACGCCATCTCGCCGAAGTTGACCATGTCGAGGCAGCCCGGGGCGACGACCACGGGGACGTTCGCCTTGGCGGCGGCATCCATCCGGTCGGGTCCGGCGTTGAGATTGCCGCCCACGAGTTCGTCGGCCCATTCGGTCGTGGTGATATCGAGCACGCCGGCCACGATACCGCTCTCGATGACGGATTCCATGATCCGGCCACCCGTGCCCGTCGCGGCGAAGACCAGGACTTCATAGCCGGCGGCCTCGAGGACCTTCTTGGCTTCGGTGACACAGATGGTCGTGTTGCCGAACTGGCTGGCGACGATGAGGGGTTTGGAAGCGCCGACCTCAGGGACAGCGCCGACCATGCCGCAGATCGCGCCGGCGGCGCGGGTGAAGATGACGCGGGAGAGTCGGTTCAAGCCGGCCACGTCGGCGATGCTGGGCATCATCGTGATGTCCTTGGTGCCGAGATAGGGGGCCACATTGCCGGCAGCCAGGGTGGAGACCATCAGCTTGGGGAAGCCAAGGGGAAGGGCGCGCATGGCGGCCGTACCGATGGCGGTGCCGCCGCCTCCACCGAGGGAGATGATGCCGTCGATCCTGCCTTCGGCGGCGAGCTTCGCGACGAGCGCCGGAGCGGCCTTGGTCATGGCCACGACGCATTCGCCGCGATCCTTCTTGGCCATCAACGCGGCCAGGTCGATGCCGGCGGCTGCCGCGACCTGCTCACGGGTGACGTCGGGCTGCACTGTCGCCGGACCGCCCGTGCCGACGTCGATCAGCAGGGGCTTGTGTCCGTGGCGGGCGATGAGCGCGGCCACGAAGGCATGTTCTTCGCCCTTGGAATCAAGCGTGCCGAGGACCGCGATCGTGGCCATGGTATGCTCAGAAGAACTTACGCTTCACCGGGATCTGCTTGAAGCGCTGGGTCAGATCGGTGAGCGACTGCTCGACGGCCATGCGTTCGAGGCTCGAGGCGCCGACGAAGCCGTCGGTGTCGGTGTGCTCGTTGATGAAGGCGGCGTCTTCGGGGGTGTTGATGGGGCCGCCGTGGCTGAGGAAGATGAGGTCCTTGCGGACGGATTTGGCGGCGTCGATGATGCCCTGGGTGATCTT
Source organism: Opitutales bacterium (assembly GCA_044375965.1). Lineage (GTDB taxonomy): Bacteria > Verrucomicrobiota > Verrucomicrobiia > Opitutales > UBA953 > UBA953. Next base: position 13,229 of record JBILLR010000016.1, on the reverse strand, counting down.
CGCGGCTTCCGGCAGGGTCATCGTGGCGTTGGTCACGCCGATCGAACCGCCGACGGTCGTGCCCACGTGGGCGATGATGACGTCCGCGCCGGCCTCGGCCATGGCCTTGGATTCTTCGGGCGAACCGACGTAGACGATGGTGAACATCTCCATCTTGCGGGCGAGGGCGACGGTCTCGAACTCCTTCTTCACGCTCATGCCGGTCTCTTCGAGGATCTGGCGGAACTTGCCGTCGATGATCGTGTGGGTGGGGAAGTTGTTGATGCCGGAGAAGCCCATGTCCTTCACCTTGCCGAGCCAGTGCCACATGCGGCGGCGGGGGTCGGTGGCGTGGACGCCGCAGATGACGGGGATCTCTTCGACGACGGGGAGGACCTCGTATTCGCCGATCTCCATGGCGACCGCGTTGGCGTCACCGTAGGCCATCATGCCGGCGGTGGAACCGTGGCCGGCCATGCGGAAGCGGCCGGAGTTGTAGACGATGACCAGGTCGGCGCCGCCGCGTTCGATGAACTTGGCGCTGATGCCCGTGCCGGCGCCGGCGGCGATGATCGGCTTGCCCTTGGACATCGTGTCGCGGAGGCGCTCGATGACTTCGGTGCGGGTGTAAGGGTTTCCTTTTCCGGTCCAGGGGTTGGGCATGGTGATGAGAGGGGAAGGGTGGTCGGGGGTTGCTCCTTGTGGGATAAGTCGTATCCAAAGGGGGTGGCCCGCAAGAGCGATTTAAAACATTACAGCGAGACGCAACTCCGTCATTCCGAGACGGACATCGAGAACCCGCGGTCCCGTCGCCGGATCGTGGTCGCGGCGGATTATAAGGACGATCGCCCTTGGGTTCTTTCCGGGGTCCGCTGCAAGGAGCTCGGTCTCTTCGAAATCGCCCACCTAGGAGTCGCTGAGATGCTGGCGCCTTATGAGGTCGTCCGGGCTAACCAGAGCGGCGCCTTCTTCATGGCTTGCCTGAGCGGTCAGGGGCAGGTCTGGGTCGACGGTCGCTGGCGCACGATCTCGGCGGGACAAGCCTGCCTACAGCCGGCGGGCATCCGTAATTCCTTCCGCATCGGGCGGAGCAAGCGCTGGGACTTCTGCTGGGTCCGTTTCGGCGGAGGCGTGCGTTCGAACACCATTTTCCGGGCCAGTTCGCCCGTGCTGGCCGATTTCGATGCCGAACCCCTGCGTGCCGCCATCACCGGTCTGCTCGCCGAACTAAAGGGAGCGGGTGTCTCGCGCCGCAACCACCAGTGGATCGAGCTGGCCTACGATTATGTCCGTAGCTTCGCCGGCAGCTTCCGCGGCGATCCTCGAGTCCAGCGTCTCTGGGATGAAGTGCATGGTAAGCTCGACTTCGCCTGGGACACGAAGACCCTCGCGGGGGAGTCGGGGTTGAGTTTCGAGCATCTGCGTCGGCTTTGTCTGAAGGAGATCGGCCGCACTCCGATGAACCACCTGACCCACCTGAGGATCCAGCAGGCCATCCGGCTGATCAGCGAATCCGACGACAAACTGGCGGTCATCGCCCGCAAGGTCGGTTTCGCCAATGGCAACAGCTTCTCCTCGGCCTTCAAGAAGTCGACGGGCCATGCCCCTTCGGCCTTCCGGGCGGAGGGCTGAAAACGAGCGTTAATGTGCATCTGAGAGGGGTCCGGTTGCGGTTCGAGGTGCCGCTAAGACTTGTAGCTTATCTGGGCTCCCATTTGATGAGGACATGCTTCCCCGCATCAGCCCCTACCTGCGTCTGGCTTTGGTCTTCGTCGGAGCCGTCCTCGGCGCCGCCCCGGTCAAGGTGACCGTCGTTTCCGACGACCATGCCGCCGTCAAGAACCTGGTCGCCGAGCTCAAGTCCGCCGGCGCCACGGTGACCGAAGCCGACCGCCCGCGCGACCTGCTCGCGACGAAGCACGAGAAAGACGAGGTTATCGTCCTCTACCGCAAGGACTACACCGCCTACGAAGTCATCGACCGCGCGGCGCTCGCCGATCTTTCCAACCGCGGCATCGCCTTCGTCGCCCTGCGCGGCGCCATCGCCGGCCCTTCCGCCTCCTGGGCGCGCGACACCTTCGGCGCCGGCTGGACGCCCGAGAGCCGCCGCTTCCGCGCCCTGATGATGCTCAACGTCCGCACCGACGCCCACCCGCTTGCCAAGGACGCGTCCACTTTCGACGTCACCGACGAAACGGTCTTCAACCTGGAGCTCAACGAGAATATCCACGTCCTCGCCTCTTCCTTTACTTCCAAGGTAAGCGCCAACCGCAAGAACATCACCGAAGTCTCCGACAAGGCTTCGATCTACGACATCCAGCCGCAGGCCTGGGTCTTCGAGAACTCCCGTCTGCGTTCCGCCGTCTTCCTGCAGGGCGACGCCGCCACGCTCGCCCACGCCAGCTACCGGACGTTCATCAAGCGTGGCATCGCTTGGGCGGCCCGTCGCTCCGACGTCGACGAACTCTGCACGAAGGATGACCTTGTCGACCTCCGTTATCCGGTCGGCGGCCCCAGCCGCGCCGAGAAGGCCATCGCCGCCTTCCAGATGCAGCCGGGCTTCAAGGCCGGCGTCGTGGTCAACGAACCCCTGATCAGCAAGCCCATCGCCGTGCAGTGGGATGAGCGCGGTCGCATGTGGATCGCCGAGACCCCTGAATATCCGAACGGACGTCGTCCGCTGACCGCCGAGTCTTGGCGCGAGGGCGGGGTGCTGGTGCCCGGCAGCTACGATCGTCCGGCTCAGGACAAGATCAGCGTGCTGGTCGACACGGATGGCGACGGCAAGGCCGACAAGAAGCAGCTCTTCCACGAAGGCTTGGAGCTCATCACCGGCTTCTGTCACTACAAAGACGGCGTCATCGTCGTCTGCCAGCCGCATATCGTCTGGCTCCGTGACACCGACGGCGACGGCAAGGCGGACAAAGAGCAGATTCTCTACGGAGGCTTCACGCCTGGCGACACCCACTTCGTCGCCAATCACTTCATCCTCGCTCCGGACGGCTGGGTCTACGCCAGCAACGGTGGCGGCGGCGAAGTCTTCCCGGCTTCGCAGCCTGACCATAAGGTGCGCCTTTCTTCGGGCACTTTCCGCTTCAAGCCAGACGGCTCCGCCATCGAGCAGATCGCTTCGCAGGGCGGCAACAGCTTCGGCAACGAAGTGACCTCCGACATGGAGCTCTTCCACGGCAAGGCGACGAACGGCAATCCGATCCAACACGTCGTTCTCTCCGAATCCATCCTCGCCAAGGCTCCGGGCACTCCGGCCAAGGCCTTCAATTCCGTCAACCCGCGCCGCCCGGTGCTCCGCACGGACCTGCCGGACCGCGCGCCCTTGCTCCAAATCGACCAAGTAGGCTATTATACCGCCGCTTGCTCCGTGGCCGTGCAGGAACATGGCGCCTGGCCGGAGGATTACCGCGATACCATCTTCATCACCGAGCCGATCCTGGATGTCATCCACTTCGAGAAGCTCCGCCCTGAAGGTCCGACCTTCCTCGGTGAGGTCACCCTCAAGGACCGCGAGTGGCTCCGCTCGATGGACCATTGGTTCTGTCCGATCGACGTGAGCTTCGGTCCGGACGGCGCGCTCTACGTCCTCGACTTCTACACTCCGGTCGTGGCGCACAACGACACCCGTGGTCCGCTGCACAGCAAGTCGGGCGCCTCGGTCCGTCCGGACCGTGAGCACTATTTCGGCCGAGTCTATCGCATTCAGCACGAGTCGGCGCCCAAGCTTGTCATCCCGGACCTCTCCAAGGCTGACGTCACCGGCCTCATCGCCGCGTTCAGCCATCCCAACAAGGTCGTCCGCTTCAACGCGCTCCGCACCCTGATGGATCGTGATCCCGGCCTGCAGGCCTCTTCCACAGGTCCGCTTAATGCCTTGGTGCGCTCCGACTCCATGCCCGAGGCCCGTGTCCTGGCCCTCTGGGCCTTGCAGCGTCTCGAACGCCTTGAGTCCGGATTGGTCGTGGCCGCCGCTGCGGATGGTTCCGCCGCGGTGCGTAAGAACGCCTTCCTCGTGGCCGAAGCCGCACGTCTCTCCCTGCCGGTCGCCACGCTTAAGGCCGGTATCGCCGACAAGGACGCCCGCGTGCGTCTCGCCGCCGTCCGCGCCCTTGGTGCGGCCGAACTCGACGCCGAGTCGGGCGCGCTCCTCCTGTCCGCCTGGACGAACGACCACGAAGCCGCCACGGCGACCGCCGCCGCATCGGCCAATCCAGCGGCCACCCTCGAGGTCATGCTCTCGGGCAAGGCTCCGGTGCGCGCCGATTTCGCCGTCTCCCTCGCCGCCACGCTCACGCCCGACGCTTCGGTGCGCGTGCTTCGTGCCGCCGCGGCTTCCTCTGACGTAAAGCTGACCTCCGCCATCCTTGGCGAGATCGCCGCCCGTCGCATCGCCGCGCCCGCCAAACTGGATGAAGCCCGTCAAGCTCTTCGCGCGCTCCTCTCCGGCAAGGATGCAGAAGTCGCGACCGGCGCCGCTGCGATCGCCGGCCTGTGGGTCACTGACGGCAGCCTTAAGGCGGAACTCTCCGCCGCCGCCGGTCGTCTTCTTAAGGTCGTCGCCGACGAGAAGGCCTCGGTAGAGGCTCAGGTCGCCGCTGTCCGCGTCCTCGTGCTGCTGCGTGACTCCGACGCCAAGATCACCCCGGCGCTCGCCCAGGCTCTATCTTCTTCTCGTGAACCCGTCGCCGTCGCCACCGCCGGCGCCTTGGCCTCCAGCGGCGATGTCTCCGTAGGCAAGCTGCTCTATGGCGCCTTCCCGAAGTCGACCGGCTCTTTCCGCTCCACCTTGTATTCCGCGCTCGTCGGACGTCCGGAGTGGGCTGGACTCATCTTGGATGCCCTTGATGCCAAGGCGCTCTCCGCCTTGCAGCTCGGGCCCATGCAGGTCTCCCAGCTCGTCCGTCACCCCGACGCCGCCATCTCCCAGCGCTCTTCCGCCGTATTCGCCAGACTGAACGCCGGCAGCAGCCCGGCCAAGGACGACATTGTGTCGAAGCTGCGTCCCGAAGTCGAAAAGCCCGGCGACGCCGCCAAGGGCAAGGAGCTCTTCGTCGCCGTCTGTCAGACGTGCCATAAGGTAGGCAACGTCGGCAACGAGTTCGGACCGAACCTGCAGGGCATCGGCTCGCACCCGCCCGCCGAGATGCTGGTTCACATCGTCGACCCTAACCGCATGGTCGACGACGAACATCGCACCTGGAACTTCAAGATGAAGGACGGCACCCAGTATTCGGCCCTCATCGGCAGCGAGAACCCGACTTTCGTGAAGCTCAAGCTCCCGGCCGGACAGTCGGCCGAGCTCAAGGTGGCTGATATCGTCAGCCGCGAGCGAAGCCCGAATTCGCTGATGCCTGAAGGCTTCGAGTCGCTCGGAGGCGAAGGCCTCCGCAATGTCATCGCCTACCTTCGTAGCGTGGCGATCTCGCCTGAAGGCGAGACCATCGGCCGTTTCCGCCTGCTCGACTTGCGTGGGGCCTTCACCGCTTCCACGACCACCGGCCTCTACGCCAGCAAGGAAGCCAAGCGAGACACCCTGCCGTTCGCGCAGTTCGGCAAGGTCGAGTCCAACGGCGTCCCTTATAGGGTCATCGATCCGAAGACCGCGAAGGACGGCCTGAACGTCATCGTCCTCAAGGGCGGTAACGGCAAGGGCGCGTATTCCAAGAGCTTCGCCCAGAAGGTGGAGATCCCGGTCGGTTCCGTGGCTAATCGCATCCACTTCCTCGGCGCCGTCGGCGGCTGGGGCGCCCATGGAGACGCCGTCGCCATGATCGCCGAGATACACTTCCTCAGCGGCAAGGTGCAGAAGAAGGTCTTCTATGGCGGCTATGATTTCGCCGATTATAACGGCACCGGCGATGTCCCCGGGTCGAAGTCGGCCCGTCAGCTCCTCAACGGAGACGGTCGCCAGGTACGCACGCTTTGGATGCCCGTCGAGGGCAACGAAGTCATCGACAAGCTCGTGCTGAGTTCCGAAGACACGCCGATCGCGCCGACCACCGTGGCGATCACCATCGAAATCGGCGGCCCGCCCAACCCTCCGGCGGGTAAGGCCGGCAAGAAGGGCAAGGGTAAGGCAAATGACGGCCCTAGCGACCTCCTGCCGAAGGACAATCCCAAGACCACCCAGGCTTTCGGCCAGCAGTTCGGTCCGCGCAAGGCCGGTCAGCTCCGCGTACTCGTCGCCGGGGCCGGTAGTTCGCATAACTTCCCTGCCTTCTTCCTAGGGACGGACGCCCTGACGGCGAAGGCCGCCGGTTATGACGTCGCCGCGACCCCGAACCTGAAGGAGACCCTTGCGCTGCTCCCGGAGGCCGACCTGTTCGTCTTCAGCGGCAACCATGCGCAGTTCGGCACGCCGGTCTTTCAGAAGGCCATCCGTGACTTCGCCGCGGCGGGCAAGGGCATCGTCCTGCTCCATGCCGCCACCTGGTATAACTGGCCGCTCGAGACGAAGTATAACGACGAGTTCGTCTGTGGCGGCGCCCGTGGGCATGGTCACAGCGACTTCACCTTTACCGTCACCAAGCCCGAGCACCCGGTCATGAAGGGCGTCCCGGCCACCTTCGTGATCAATGACGAAAGCTACAACGTCGAGCTGATCCGCCCGGAGGGCGCCGAAGTCCTTGGTACTATCCCACGTCAGACTCCGAAAGAAGGCCTCTCGAACATCCTCCCGTCCGTCTGGACCGTGAAGTATCCCGGCACCAAGGTCGTCTGCATCGCCCTCGGTCACGACGCCAAGTCGCACGACCACCCGGCCTACAAGCAGCTCCTCCTGAATTCCTTGATGTGGGTATCCCAGAAATGATCGTCCTTACAGTATGATTGTTTGCCTTGTCTAACCGCTAACGGCCAACCGCTAATACCTCCGTATCCACTACAATGGTCTACCACTACGGAACCTTCGTCTTCAAGAAAGGCGTCACCCCCGGCCAGATCGACACCTGCTTCGCCGAGATGCGCGGCATGGTCGGCAAGATTCCCGGCCTTCTCTCGATGCAGCATGGTGTCTACCAGAGCGATGAAGGCCTCAACGACGGCTTCACGCACGGGTTCGTCATGACCTTCGACACCCCGCAGAGCCGCGACCGCTATCTCCCGCACCCCGAGCATGAGCGCGTGAAGGAGATCGTCGTCCCGAACCTCGAGCGCGTGATGGTCTTCGACTTCACCGTCTGACGCTTAGACCTCGTCGTATAGACCCTTGCGGCCGGCGACGAGCCAGCTGACTGCGCAGGCGATCAGGGCATACCCGCCGATCGAGAGACCGAAGAGCTCGCAGGCCATGACCGTGCACGCGATGGGGACGGCGCCGGCTCCGGCGAAGACGGCCACGAAGCCAAGCGAGGCGCAGACGGCCAAGGGTAGTCCGAGATAAGCCGAGGCCGCGCTGCCGAGGGTCGCGCCGACGAAGAAGAGCGGGGTGACTTCGCCGCCCCGATATCCGGCCCATACGCACATGCCGGTCAGGAGGAACTTGAACAGGAAGGTGGTGGGTGACGAAGGCTCGACCAAGGCGGAGTCGATCACGTGCAGGCCGAGACCCGTGAAGTCCCGTTGCTGATAGAAGTAGACCATCAGTGAGAAAGTGACCCCGACGAAGAAGATGCGGGCATAGGGCTCCGGGTTGGGTCGGACGGCTTCCTTGCGGCTGAGGTAGACGTAGAGACGGGCCAGCAATCCGCAGGCGACGCCGATGGCCAAGGCGGAACCCAGACCGCCGAAGCTGAACTCCGCCGGCACGGGGAGGCGATAGTTGGCGTGTTGGGTGTGGAAGAGTTTCTGGCCGGCGAGGTCAGCAAGGAAACCGCATGCCAAGCATGGCAGGATAGCCCAGGAACGCACACGGACGAATTCCAGGGCGAAGACCGCGGCGGCGAACGGCGTGCCGAAGACGGCCGCAAAGCCGGCGGATACGCCGCAGAGCAGCAGGGTGCGGCGTTCGTAGGAATCGAGGCTGACCCAACGGGAGAATTGGTCGGCGAGCGCTCCGCCCATCTGGAGAGCCGTACCTTCGCGTCCGACCGAGGCTCCCCCTAGATGCGACAGCAAGGTCGTGCCGATGATCGACGGACCCATGGATGCAGGGAGGGGGTCGGCGGGCGTCTTGATGGCTTGTATCAAGGTCTTGTTGCCCCCGGCGGAGGCCTTTAGTGGCCCCTTGTAGAGCCAGAGGGTCAGAAGGCCAATGAAAGGCAGGGAGACGATGAGCCAAGGGGTGGCGAGGAACAGGCGCGTGACCGCCTCCAGGGCATGCAGGAAGCCGGCCCCGGCGGCGCCGACGACGAGGGCGACCCCAAGGATAAGACCAATCCAGGTCAGCGCTTTCTTCGTACTTATGGAGATCATGGGGCTGAGAAAACCTTTGAGACCCTCGATCTTCCTCTCAATCTCAAAGCATGGAACACCCCATCCCTCGTCGCGATTTCGTCTCTACCATGGCCCTCGGTGGTCTCGCCTTGGCGGCCGCCCCGGCCGTTCTCCGCGGTCAGTCAGTCCCGAGTAAGATCAAGGTCGCCTTGATCGGATGCGGCGGCCGCGGTACCGGCGCCCTCAGCCAGTTCATCGCCGCTTGTAAGATCCTCGGCGCACAGGCCGAAGTCGTCGCCCTGGCGGATGCCTTCGAGGACCGCGCGAAGCAGCTGAACGAGACTTATAAGCTTCCAGCCACCAAGGTCTTCGTCGGCTACGACGCTTACCAGAAGGTCATGGCCACGGATTGCGCCTTTGTGCTTATGGCCACCCCGCCGGCCTTCCGACCGGTCCACTTCGCCGCCGCCGTCGCCGCGGGCAAGCATTGCTTCATCGAGAAGCCCGTCGCCGTCGATCCGGTCGGAGCCCGCGCCATCATCGCCACCGGCGAAGAAGCCAAGAAGAAGGGTCTCGCGGTCGTGGCGGGCACCCAGCGTCGCCATGACGCCTCCTACCTGAAGAACAAGGCTCTCATCGACGCCGGCGCCATCGGCGCGCTCCGCGGCGGCGTGGTCCAGTGGAACGGTACCGTGCCGTGGATCCGCCGTCGGGCCAAGGGCGACACCGATGCCGATTACATGAACCGTAACTGGCTCAACTTCACCGAACTCTCCGGCGACCATATCGTCGAGCAGCACATCCATAACGTCGACGTCGCCATTTGGTTCCTTGGGCGCACCCCGGTCAGCGCCCTAGGCTTCGGCGGTCGCGCCCGTCGCGAGACCGGCAATATGTTCGACTTCTTCAGCGTCGATTTCGATTTCGGCGACGGCGTGCGCATCCATAGCCAGTGCCGCCAGATCACCGGTGTCACCAACCGCGTGGGTGAGTTCTTCACTGGCGCGTCCGGTTCCGCTTTCGGCTCCGGCAAGATGTTCGGCCACAATCAGGTCGACATCCCCGAGATCAAGCTGGAAAGCGACCACTCTTTGACCCAGGAGCATGTCGCCCTCATCCGTGGCGCCTATGATGGCAAGCCGCTCAACGACGCCCGCCAGATCGCCGAGACCAATCTCGCCGTGATCATGGGGCGTATCTCCGCCTACACGGGCGACATGGTGAAGTTCGACGACCTTCTCAAGCACGAGAAGTCCCCTTACTACAATCTCAAGGCCTCCGTCGGTCCGCTCGACTTCGAGAAGGGCACCGTGAAGCTGCCGGCCGAGGTACCGTCGGTGCCCGGGAAGGCGTGAAGGTAGGGACAGCACCACGTGCTGTCCTGAATGTGAATCGCGAGGTAAATTAGGACATCACGTGGTGATGTCCCTACCTCATTTTATCCCATCCTTACCTTGGGAAGGAGGGCGGCGGCTTCGGTCCAGCTGACCTCGTGAGGGGCGCGCTTGGAGGCCGCGGCCAGGGCGCTGGTGACGCCCGCGGCTTCGCCCATGGCGACGGCGTTACCGGTCACGCGGTAGCTCGCATGGGCGATGAAGTCGCCGCTGATGCAACGGCCCGCCATCATCAGACCGTCGACGTCTCGGGCGATGAGCGCACGGAGGGGGATATCGTAAGGCTTCACCTTCACGCCAGCGTTGGAGTAGGCGGCTTTCTTGTTCTCCTCAGCGGAAAGGGCATGGATGTCGACGGGGAAGGTCGCACGCACGACGGAGTCTTCCTGACGTCGACCCACGATGAGGTCTTCCTTGGTCATCAGGTAACGTCCCTTGATGCGTCGGCCATCGCGGACCCCGATCTGGGCGGGCGTCGCGACGATCTGGGCGCCAGACCAAGCCCCGCCCGACTTACGCAACTTGCGCACGATGTCATTCACCTCGGCCCGGGCGCGCATGGTCGCCTCGGTGACCTGGGCGGCGTCGGTGGCGTTGATGCCGTATTCGTGGTTTGCCATCAGCAGGACGAGGTTATCCTTAATGGGGAAGAGCGAGGCTTTGCCGTAGCTCGGCGTAACCCCAGCGGCGGCCAGCGCGGCCTTGAACTTATCGGGCCCGACGTGGCGTCCGTTGTTCCCGACCGGATGAAGCTGGTCGGACAGAGCCTTGGCATTATCGACCGTCACCAATGCGTAGAGCGTCATCGGCTGGCAAGGGCAGGACTGTTCGCGGCCGAGCTCGAATTCGCAGCCGGCGCGGGCACCCAGGTCGCCGTCACCGGTCGTATCGATGAAGACCGGGGCGGCCCAGGCCTGGCGGCCGGACTTGGACTCCGTGACGATCGCCTTGAGCGTCCGGCCTTCGCGATGGGCGGCGACGATGCGCGTGTGTAGCTGGACCTTGACGCCCGCGGCCACGCAGAGCTCCTCGAGGATCAGCTTCATCTCCTCCGGGTGGTAGGTCACTCCGTTGACGCCGTCGCCGTCGATGGCATCGCGTTCACGGAGGCGCCGGACCAGCTCTTGGTTGAAGCCAGGCTTGTCGAAATCGAGCAGGTAGCCGAGGAGCGAGGACGTCCAGACGCCACCGAGGGAACCATGGGCTTCGAAGAGACGAACCTTGGCGCCGGCACGGGCAGCGGAGATCGCGGCGGTGACGCCGGCCGGGCCGGCGCCGCAGACGATGACGTCGCAATCGGCAGTCAGGGGGATGTCTCGTTCGACCTCGGTGAGCACGCCCGGCTTGGATGAAGCGGCATGCACCTTGGTTAGCGCGCCCAAAGCGCCGAGCCCGAGCAGGGAAGATGACAGGAAGCGACGACGGGAGGACGCAGGGGAATCCATATGGGGATGTTGAGGCTGTCCCGGAAGAGGTCGAACCGATTAGTGTGTCTTAAATCTAGGACATCACGTGGTGATGTCCCTACCTCATACAGGCACGAAAAGCCCCTCGTGAGAGGGGCTTCGGGAAAGGCTGATGGCCGGGTTTACTTGACCGGAGAGTAATCGGTCGGAACCAAGAATTCTGACTTTACCCCGTTAGGCTGAGCGATGGTCAGCGAGCCACCGGCCTTCTTTTCCGAGGCTTCCTTGGCGGCGATCCACGTCGGGTCGGCCCGGAACGCTTCAAAGCTCGCCTTGGCCGCCGCTTCGCTCTCGTGGTGGAGCAGGTAGATCAGGGTATTGCTGGCGACGTAGGAGTTCTTCGCGCCCTTCTGGTCGGCGGCGAGATTCCAGTAGGTCATGTTGGTCATCCCATGCTTTTCGAAGAGTTTGAGGGTATGGTCACGGAAACGGGCATTCAGGTTCTCCAGTCGGCCGGCTTCAGTGGTGTAGGTGCGGAGTTCGAAGACGCCTTTGCCGTAGGACTTGGCTTCAGCCAGCACGGCGTAATCGGTGGCCGTGAGAAACGCATTCTCGATACGGTCGATCAGTTTGCCGTCCTTCTCGGATTCCTTGGCGGCAGCCTTCCAGTCCGGGTCAGCGCCGAAGGCTTTGAAGGACGCGTCACGGGAGGCGCGATCAGGGAAAGCAAGGAAGTAGACCAGCTTGTTTTCCTTGTTATCGGCCGGGACGAAGTAACCGAGGTTCGTCATGCCATGCTTGGTGAAGAGCTTGAGCGTATGGTCGCGGAAGCGGGCATTGAGGGCGTCAAGCTTGCCTGGCTTGGCGTAGTAGACGCGCATCTCGAAGAGGCGGGCGTCGGGCTTGTCGGCGGCGACGGCGGTCAAGGCGAAGAGGCCGAAGGTGAGGAGGGAGAGCAGGGTTTTCATGTTATTTGAGGAATTGGGTGACGTTCTCGCGGGTGATGAGCTGGAAAGGAATCATGGTCTCCTTGGGGCAGGGCTGCTTCTTCGCTAGCAGGATGGCGGCGTCGACGGAGCCTTTTCCTTGGCCGACCGCGTCCTGGAAGACCGTGGCGTCGAGACGACCTTCCTTCACGGCAGAAAGCGCTTGGGCAATGGCGTCGATGCCGATGACGTAGACGTCCTTCTTCAGGCCGGCGCGTTCGAGGGCGAGCAAGGCGCCCATGGCCATCTCGTCGTTATGGGCGAAGACCGCCGAGAACTTCCCCTTATGGGCTTGGATCCAGTTCTCGGTCAGGGCCATCGCCTTGGCGCGGTCCCAGGAGGCCGTCTGGTGGTCGACGAGGTTGAGTCCGGGATATTTGGCGAAGACCTCGCGGGCGCCGGCTTCACGCTGGAGCTGAGCGGAGGTGCCCATGATGCCGTGGAGCATCAGGACGCCTCCCTGGCCGTTGAGCTTCTTGGCAATGGCTTCCATGGCCATGCGTCCGGCTTCGAAATCGTTGGAGCCGATGTAGCTGTCGCCGGCGGACTTGGTCGTCTGGTTGACGAGCACGAGCGGGATGCCTGCCTTCTTGACGTAATCCACGGCCGGGGTGCTCGCTTCGAGCTCGCAGGGGTTGAGGATGATCGCATCGACCTTCTGGGCGACGAAGTTCTCGACCTGACTGAACTGCTTCTGGACGTCAGACTGGGCGTCGACCATCACGACCTTCACGCCAGGCTTCGTCTGGGCGTAAGCCACGATGGCCTCGGAAAGCTTGGCGGTGTATTCGGCGGAAAGATCACGGGAGGAGAAACCGATGAGGATTTCGCCTTCCTTGCGGGGTTCGGCCTTCTTGCAGCCAGAAAGGAAAGAAAGGGTCAGGGCGCAGACGGCCAGGACGGCCGCGGCGGCGGAGCGTGGGGTGAGGCGCATCCCCGACTTTTATGAACGGGCCTGACGTCGGTCGAGCCAAACCGCACCCACGATGATGACGCCCTTGATGACCGCCTGATAATATGAGGAAACCCCCATCAAATCGAGTCCGTTGTTGATCACGCCGATGAGCAGGACGCCGAGCAGGGTGCCCGTGATCGTGCCGACGCCGCCGGAGAGGCTGGTGCCGCCGATGACCACCGCG
>JBILLR010000073.1:0-5840 GCA_044375965.1 Opitutales bacterium | reverse complement strand
AGGGCCATGGGTTCGATCACGGGCGCATAAGTCATGACCGGCGGATTGGTCGTCGGGGAATCAAGCGAGCTCGCGCTGATGTTGTCGGCCAAGGGCCCGACGTAGCTTCGCCTCGTCCCTGCCGCCACTCCGAGAGACATGGACGTCCCGGCATCGCTCGCCGGGGGGATGAAGACGACGCCGAGCGGCAGAAACTGGGCCGGCTCGGGAGAAAACCACTTGTAGGGCTTGCTGGACGTATTGGTGATGGTCGCAGGATCCTGATTGCCGAGTTCATCCGAAGCCACGCCGCCCACCGCGAGGACGAACTGTCGCAGATGGTTGGCCTCGTCGTCCGGATCGTTCAGGATCAGCAGGCGGTAGCGCGGAGCAAAGGTGGCGGCCTTGCCGGCAGGCCCGCGGTTCATCAGCGCCATGGCGCGGAGCGTCCGGATGGAAGAACCGAGCATGCGCTGGGCGGCAGGCAGCCCGCCGCCATCACCGGCGCTCAGCCCGAGGAAAAGGGACGAGATCAGCAGGATGATCGTGATGACGACCAGCAGCTCCACCAAGGTGAAGCCCTTGCGGACGAGCGATCGGGCGGACATTATTGGATGGCGAAGACCTGCGCGAAATCGGAGGCGCCCAGGCCCTCGTACGACTCGAAGTCGTCGGCCAGGTCGGTGGTGTAGATGATGATGCGGGCCGGGATCCCGACGGCGTTCGAGATATTGGCGATCTCGTTGGGCAGGGAAAGGGCGCCGCCCGGCGGGCTGATGTTGCGGATGGTGGTGTTGTTGTCCGTATCGAAGATCACCCGGATACGGCGGTTGCCGAAACGGTCCACTAGGCGGCTGGAATTATCGAAAGCGACCGCGGTCTCGAAATCATCGCGACTGAAGGCGACGAATTCCTCGGCATTCCGGTTCAAGAGGCGGCGATCGGCCTGAGGGAGGGTCGTGCCGGTCGGCTGACGACCGGAAAGCGCGCGGACGAACCTTCCGTTGACCGCCGCATCCCCCAGATCATGCAGGGTGTCCGCGGCGGTGTTGTATGCGCCGCCGATGTTCGGATAGAAGCCATAGGTCTGCTTGTAGCGGGCGACACCGGCGGCCCACTGCGAGAAGGCCGTCTGGGCCGAAGACTGCCGGGCACGCTTACGGACGCCCCCGATGGCGGGGAAGATTGCGGCCGCCAGGACGCCGATGATGGCGATGGCGGTCAGCAACTCGATGAGGGTGAAACCAGGGCGTCGACGGGAGCTCATGTAAAGGGGGCAGGACTTGGGGAACAACATTCTACGCCCCACCCTGCTGGCTTGAACAGCCAAAACCCTCGGTCAACGGATGACCACGAAGCTGACCAGGACGACGGCCGTAGGCAACAAAGCCCAAAGAAGGAGCCGTAAAGGCGAGACCCCGCCGCCGAAATGGGGCGCCAGGATGGACTGCCCCGCTGGGTTCGGGGCGTTGGCGATGACGGTCAGCCCACCGCCGGCCAACGCCCCCGCCACCACGGCATGCCGGAGGGCCTCAGCCTCCGGACCGGGCATCGCCAACGCCGGGACCTGGGCGGCCAGGTAGGTGATCGCCGCGTTGTCATTGAAAGAAGTCAGGATGGTCGAGACAGCCATCAACGCGCCTTCGTTCAGACGCATGATGACCGGGGAGATCCACCAGCCCTGGAGTCCGCCCAGGACGACCAGTCCGGCCAGGAAGAAGCCGACGAGCAACGGCCCGCGCAGGCGCACGGGGTCCTGCCACTGCGGCGTGGCGACGGTGAAGGCCAGGAAGACCAGGAACCCGCCGGTCATGAGGATGGGTCGGTGTCCCGCGAGCATGGCGACCGTCCAGACCATCAGCGACAGATGCACCACCGTCACCCAGACCGGGATCGCTTCCCGCCGCGGAGCGGCCGATGCGTCCGGCTTGAGACGCGCGAGTTCCCCCCGGAAGATGAACAGGTACGTGAGGTTAGAGACGAGAATGGCGGCGACCGCGGCCCAGCCGTAATGCGCGAAGACGTCGGCCGTCGACCAGCTCCACTTGGAGGCGACCATGACGATGGGCGGGGCGGCGAAGTTCGTCAGCGCGCCGCCGACGGAGATGTTGACGAAGAGCAGCGCCAACGTCGCATACTTGAGCCGCTCGCTCGGCTGGAGGGCGTAGAACTGGGCCGAAAGCAGCAAGGCTCCGATCGTCATGGCCGCGGGCTCGGTGATCAGCGAACCGAACAGCGGCGCCAAGGTGAGGATCACGAACCAGCGGGCGGCGGTGCTGTCGCCCAGTAACGCCGCCACGCCGCCGAGCAGCCGCGCGGCCAAGGCCATGACGGGCCGGGCGGCGGCGAGGGTCATGATGATGAAGACGAACAGAGGCTCCACGAACTTGGAGGCCCCGGTCGGCGTCACGCCCGCGAGGGTGGCGGCGTAATCCCCGGTTTCGACATAACGGCAGGCGAAATCCCAACCTTTGCCGGGCCAGGCGATCAGCAGGCCGAAGAGCACGAAGGTCCAGATGCCGAAGACGGCTTCGACTTCGCCGAGGAGATGTATGATCGCGGCGCGCAGCGAGGAGGATTCCCCGCGGTCGTTGACCGGCGCCCGACCCTCGCGGACGGCTTCCCGATGGGCTTCCTCCAGCTTATGCGCGGCGCGGGCGAAGAGCGGCGCGATGAAGGCGTGCAGGATGGCCAGCGCGAACACGATGCTGGCGGCCAACAGGAAACCGTCCTGTCGGACGGACTCCGCCAGTCGCGGCCAGAGGTCGGGCGTCGTGGGCATGCCCCGACCCAAACCCGCCACCTGAGGGTTGGCAACCTCGACCGACGCCTAACGCTTCGCCGGCTCGTCCGGCCGGGCTCCGCCCAAGGCGCGGATGAGGTCCACCTGGGCGGTGATCCGCTCCAGACGGACTTCCGCCACCGCGGCCAGCGACTCGGCCTGATCACGTCGGGCGACCAACAGTTCGGAGGGTCCGGCCTGACCGGCGCCCTGCCGGGCTTCGGCGACCCGGAAGGCTTCGCGGGCCGCGCGGGCCCGCCTTTCGGCCGCCTGCGCCGCCGCCGCGGTCTCACGGACGTCGACCAAAGCGTCGCGTACTTCGCGGAAAGCGTTCAGGACCGATTGCTCGTAAGCCGCGGCCGCCTGATTGCGCAAGGCCACCGCGGCGTCGACCCGCGCGGCGCCGCGGCCGGCGTCGAAGACGGGGAGCTGCGCGCCGAGGCCCAGCAAGGTGGTGCTGTTACGCGGACCGAAGAGCGACTCGAGGTCCGGGCTTTCGGTGCCGAGCGCGGCGGTGAGCGAGAAGGTCGGGAAACGGGAGGCCTTCACGAAACCGATGCGGGCGTTGGCGGCGACGAGCGCCTGCTCCGCCGCCAGCACGTCCGGTCGCTGACGCAGCAGGTCCGCCGGCAGGCCGGCCGCCACGGGCGCCGGCACCCGCAGGGCGTCTCCGGAGCGGGGGGCGATGACGAGCGCGGGCTGTCCGGTCAGGGCGCCGAGCAGGTGTTCGGCCTGCGCGCGGACCCGACGGGCCGCCGAACGACGGGCGACGGCCTCCGCCCGGGCGACCTCCGCAGCGGCGACCTCGGCCGGACCGGCGGCCCCGACCTTGACGCGTCGGGCCACCAGCGCGGCTTCGGCCTCGCGCGCGGCGAGGATTTCCGTGGCCGCGGCGGCGCGGACCTCGGCGGCGCGCAACCAGGCATAAGCTCGGACGACGGAGGCGCCGACGGCCAGACCGACGACGCGACGCCCCTCCTCGGCCTGCAGCAATTGGGCTCGCGCGCCTTCCTCGGCGCGGCGGAGCCGGCCCCAGAAATCGAGTTCGAAGGCGGTCGACAAGGCGGCGCGCTGGTTGGTACGGACGCGTCCGTTCAAGGCGAGGTTAGGATTGAAGCCGCCTTCGCTGATCTTGATCTGCTGCGAAGTGACGTTCGCGTCGACCTGCGGCAGGCTGGCGCCTTCGACCTCGCCGAGCACCGCGCCGGCTTCCGCCACCCGCGCGACGGCCACCCGGAGGTCCGTATTGGCAGCGAAGGCCTTCGCGACGAGCGCGTCGAGTTCCGGATCGGCGAACGACTTCCACCATTCGGCGCCGATGGCGGCGCCGCCCTTCCCTGCTTCGGGATAGGCCGCGGCCGTGGGCGTCGCGGGTCGCACGTAATCGGGACCGAGGGCGCAGCCGCCGAGCAGGCCGGCGACGAGGAACAGGGCAAAGGCGGGCTTCATGGCTGGACGACGGCCTTCTCCTTGCGGCCGGAAAGGAGATGGAAGAACCAAGGGATGAAGAGCGTGGCCACGAAGGTGTCGAGGAGCATGCCCCCGAGCACGCCCGTGCCCATCGACTGGCGCGCCGCGGCGCCCGCGCCGCCGGCGAAGGCCAGCGGGACGACGCCGAGCACGAAGGCCATCGAGGTCATGACGAGCGGACGGATGCGCATGCGGGCGGCCTCGATCGCGGCGTCGGCCGCGGAACGGCCGGCGCGACGCGCGCTTTCGGCGAACTCGACGATGAGGATCGCGTTCTTGGCCGCGAGGCCGATGAGCGTGACCAGGCCGATCTGGAAGTAGATGTCGTTCGGCATGCCGCGCGTGAAGATCGCGAGCAGCGCCCCGAGGAGCGCGAACGGCACGGTGAGCAGCACGCCGAGCGGCAGGGCGAGGTCTTCGTAAAGCGCCGCGAGGATCAGGAACACCATCAGCAGCGCGAGGAGGAAGGCGGGCAAGGCCGAGGTCGCCGCGCGCTTCTCCTGCAGGGCCTGGGCCGTCCAGTCGATGCCGTAGCCGACGGGCAGCAGGTCCTCGGCGATCTGTTCGACGAGCGCGATGGCCTCACCGGAACTCACGCCGGGCGAGGGCGAACAGATCAGGCGGGCGGACAAGAAGCCCATGTGGCGCTCGAGCTGCTCGGGACCGGCCGAGGGCTTGAAGTTCACGAAGGTCGAGAGCGGGATCATCTCGCCGTTGCCGGCGCGCACGTGCACGCGTCCCGCCGCGGCGGCGTCCATGCGGTCCGCGGCCTCGGACTGCACGAGCACGCGGTAGGTGCGGCCCGCCAGCGTGAAGTCGTTCGCGTAGACCACGCCGATCGTGGCCTGCAAGGCCTCATGCAGCTCAGGCAACGATACGCCGAGCGCGGAGGCGCGGACCTCGTCGACCTCCGCCAGCACCTGCGGGACGGAGGGACGGAGGAAGACGCGGATGCCGGTGAGCTCCGGACGGGCGCGCAGGGCGCCCTCGAGCTTCTCGATGTTCGCCGCGAGCCGGGCCGGATCGTCGTCCTCCTTGGCCTGCAGGTAGAATTCGAAGCCGCCCGCGGTGCCGATGCCGCGGATGGCGGGCGGGTTCACGATCAGGCACATGCCGTCGGGCTGCGTCATGCCGATCGCGTTGAGCTGGCGGGCGAGGATCTCGCCGCCGGGCGGACGCTCTCCGAAATCCTTCAGCGGGAGGAAGATCGTGCCGGAGTTCGTGCGCTCGCCGCCGCCGAGGAGGTCGAAGCCGCTGATGGCGAAAGTGTGGCGGACGGCCGGATTCTCGCGCAGCTTGGGCGTGAGATCGTCCATGAAGGCCTTCGTGCGACTGATGCCTGCGCCGTCCGGAAGCGCCACCATCGCGAGGAGGTAGCCTTGGTCCTCGGGCGGCAGGAAACTGCGGGGGATGGTCGTCACGAGCGCGACGTTGGCGAGCAGGATGCCGAGGAAGCCCCCGGCGGCCGCGCGCGGATGGGAGATGAGCCAGCGGACCACGCGGCCGTGCCAGGCCGCGACGTGTCCGAAGCCGCGGCCGAAGCCGTCGACGAGCCAGGCGAGCCGGCCGCCGTCGCCGGCCGCGTGCGGCCTGAGCATGAGCGCGCAGA
>JBILLR010000109.1:0-18152 GCA_044375965.1 Opitutales bacterium | reverse complement strand
CTGCCGATCGTGAAGCACTCCTTCCTCGTCCTCGATTACAACGAGCTGCCGAGCATCATGTACAAGGCCTTCAAGATCGCCACGACCGGCCGGCCGGGCCCCGTGGTCATCGACATCCCGAAGGACATCCAGCAGCACGAGTGGGTCCCGGTCTTCCCGAAGAATCCTGACGACGTCTCCATCCCCGGCCTGCCGACGCCTCCGAAGTGCGCCGACGCCGAGCTCGAGCAGGTCCTCCGCCTCATCGAGACCGCCAAGCAGCCCGCGATCTACATCGGCGGCGGCATCCTTTCCGGCGAAGCCCACAAGGAGCTCCGCGCCTTCGCCGAAGCCACCGGCATCCCCGTCGCTTCCACGCTGATGGGCCTCGGCGCCTTCCCCTGCGACCATCCGCAGTCCCTCTACTGGTACGGCATGCACGGCACCGTCGCCGGCAACTGGGCCGTCTGCAAGAGCGACCTCCTCATCACCATGGGCGCCCGCTTCGACGACCGCATCACCGGCGTCGTCGAGAAGTTCGCGCCGGACGCCACGATCGTCCACATCGACATCGACCGCTCGGAGCACCAGAAGAACAAGTTCGCGCACTACCCGATCCACTCGGACATCAAGCACGCGCTCGGCCGCCTCACCGCGCTCACCAAGAAGGGCTTCAAGAAGCCTGACCTGAAGAAGTGGTATGAGACCATCAACGGCTGGAAGAAGGAGCACCCGTATCCGTTCAGCTACGAGCGCAAGACGAAGCATATCCTCCCGCAGGAAGCCATCGAAGTCCTCTTCGAAGAGACCAAGGGCAAGGCCATCGTCTCCACCGGCGTCGGCCAGCACCAGATGTGGGCCCCGCAGTATTACCGCTTCAACGAACCCCGCCGCTTCATCAGCTCGCTCGGCGCCGGCACCATGGGCTTCGGCCTTCCCGCCGCCATCGGCGCCAAGGTCGCCAACCCCGACGTCCAGGTCATCGACATCGACGGCGACGGCTCGTTCCTGATGAACATCCAGGAGCTCGCGTGCATGAAGATCGAGAAGATCAACGCCAAGATCCTCATCCTCAACAACCAGCACCTGGGCATGGTGGTGCAGTGGGAAGACCGCTTCTACGCCGGCACCCGCGGCCACACGATCCTCGGCGACGCCAAGAACATCGGCTCTCCCGACAATCCGGGCGGCCTCTACCCTGACTTCGTCAAGATCGCCAACGGCTTCGGCATCAAGGCCCGCCAGGTCATGAAGCGCGAAGACCTCCGCGACGCCATGCGCGAGATGCTCGACCACGACGGACCTTACCTCCTCGACGTCATCGTGCCCTATACCGAGCACGTGCTGCCCTTCATCCCGCAGAAGAAGTCGGCGATGGAGATTCTGACGAAGTAATCGCGGAGCGATTACTTCGAGGGGGCACGTGGGCAAGGTGACACGTGGACAAGGGGAATAAGTGAACAGGGGCGCGTAAGCGCCCCTGATGCTTTTGGATTAGGTCTTAGCGGTTGGCGGTAAGCGGTTGGCGGTTAGGCATGATGCATCAGGTAGGGTCGGGACCGCGTCACGACATAGCTGTATCGAGGTAAGGGCAGCACCGCGTGCTGCCCTAGTTGCATTCATTCTCGGGTGGCGGGTGGCAGCCACCGGGGCATCGGCCATTCGGGAGTCGGCGGTTCGGCCTACGGCCATCGGGAGTCGGTAGTCGGCATCGGGATCAGGCAGGGGCAGCAACGCGTGCTGCCCTAGCTGCATTCATTCTCGGGTGGCAGGTGGCGGCCTCAGGTGGCGGGTGGCGGGCAGATGCAGTTTAGGGTCCCAGGTCTCGGCCATCGGGTATCAGGTGCGGGTATTCAGGTACAGGTCCAGCCACCTGAAACCCGGGGCTGCCACCCGCCACCCGAAACGATCTGATTAAACCCCGTGCCCACGTGTCACCTTGCCCACGTGTCCCCTCGTCGCGGCTGCGCCGCGACGATCAATGGCCCGCCAGCCAGCGTTCGGCTTCGATCGCGGCGCGGCAACCCATGCCGGCGGCGGTGATGGCCTGACGATAGACGTGGTCGGAGCAGTCGCCCGCGACGAAGACGCCGGGGACGCGGGTGCTCACGGTGTTGGCGCCGGCGACGAAATAACCGCCTTCGTCGACCTCGAGGGACGGCGTGAAGGCCTGCGAATTAGGCACGTGACCGATGGCCACGAAGACGCACTTCACCGCGAGGTCGCGTTCGGCGCCGGACTTCTCGACGACGCGGAGCGTGTGGACCTTGGCGTCGCCGAGGATCTCCTTCGGGGTGACGTTGAGGACGAGCTCGATCTTGGCGTGGGCCTTGACGCGCTGCACCATGATGTCGGAGGCGCGGAAGGTGTCGCGACGGTGCACGAGGTAGACCTTCGAGGCGAAGCGGGTCAGGAAGAGGGCTTCTTCGCAGGCGGAGTCGCCGCCGCCGACGACGGCCACGGGGACGTCGCGGTAGAAGGCGCCGTCGCAGGTCGCGCAGGTGGTCACGCCGTTGCCGCCGTAGTAGTGCATCTCGCCGGGGATGCCGAGGTGGCGGGGCGAGGCGCCCGTGGCGATGATCACGGCCTTGGCCTCGTAGGTGGCTTCGCCGCCCTTGAGCTTCTTGATCGGACCGGAGAAGTCGACCGAGTCGATGCGGTCCCAGGCGAACTTGGCGCCGAAGCGTTCGGCCTGGCCCTTCATGTTCGTGATGAGCTCGTTGCCGTCGACGCCGTGGACGAAGCCGGGGAAGTTCTCGACCTCGGAGGTCGTGGTCAGCTGGCCGCCAGGCTGGCCGCCTTCGAGGACCAGGGGAGCGAGGCCCGCGCGGGCGGCGTAGATGGCGGCGGTCAGGCCGGCGCAACCGGTGCCGAGGATAAGGACGTTTTCAGCCATGGGTATGTCCCATCTTGACGGCGGGAGGATGGCCGCAAGGCCGAAAACCCGATGTGAACAACCCGAGTCAAGGCTTGCCCCGGGGGGCGGGGTCGGAGTTTGCTACCTCTCGCTCCCGGACCCATGTTTCTCAGCATCCTCAAGCTCTTCGCCGGCAGCCACCACCGGAGGTTCCTCCGCAAGTGCGCTCCCCTCGTCAAGCGGATCAACGCGCTCGAAATCGAGTATCAGAAACTGTCCGACGACGCCCTTCGGGCCAAGACCGCTGAGTTCAAGGCCCGTCACGCCCAGGGCGAGTCGCTCGACGCCCTCCTCCCCGAGGCCTTCGCCGTCGTCAAGAACGCCGCCCGCCGCCTTTGCGGCTCCAAGGCCGTCGTCTGCGATCATGAGCAGACCTGGGAAATGGTCCATTTCGACGTCCAGCTCATCGGCGGCATCGCCCTCCATCAGAACAAGATCGCCGAGATGGCGACCGGCGAAGGCAAGACCCTCGTCGCCACCCTCCCCCTCTACCTCAACGCCCTGACCGGCCGGAACTGCCAGCTCGTCACCGTCAACGACTACCTCGCCCGCCGCGACTCCGAGTGGATGGGCCACCTCTACCGCTGGCTCGGCCTCACCGTCGGCTGCATCCAGAACCAGATGCCCAGCGAGGACCGCAAGGCCGCCTACGGCTGCGACATCACCTACGGCACCGCTTCCGAGTTCGGCTTCGACTACCTGCGCGACAACGGCATGGCCCTCTCGCCGGACGAGCAGGTGCAGCGCGACCACTACTTCTGCATCGTCGACGAAATCGACTCCATCCTGGTCGACGAAGCCCGCACTCCGCTGATCATCTCCGGCCCCGTCGCCGAAGAACGCGAGCCGGCCTTCCCGCGCCTCCGCCAGCCGGTCTCCGGCCTGGTCGAACTCCAGATCCGCCTCATCACCCGCCTGATGAACGAGGTCCGCGACGAGCTCGAGAAGCTCGGCGAGGACAAGGAACCGTCCGCCGACTCCCTCGACAAGCTCTGGCTCGCCGCCCACGGCATGCCGCGCAACCGCGTCTTCCTCCGCCTGATGGAGAACGGCAAGTGGCGCAAGTTCCTCGAGAAGCACGAAGGCGTGCTCGCCTCCGAGATCGAGAAGGACCGCCGCTTCCACCTCAAGGAACGCCTCTACTTCTCCGTCAGCGAACGCCAGCACGAGTCCGACCTCACCCAGCTCGGCCGCGACACCCTCCGCCCCGGCGAGCCCGACGCGTTCGTGCTCCCCGACCTCCCGAGCCGCTACGTCGAACTCGACAACGACGAGTCCCTCACCCCGGAGCGCCGCGCCGAACTCCGCGCCCAGGCCGAGGCCGCCTACGCGCAGGTCTCCGAGGACATCCACGCCATCGGCCAGCTGCTCAAGGCGTACACGCTCTACGAGAAGGACAAGCAGTACGTCGTCCACGAGGGCAAGGTGAAGATCGTCGACGAGAACACCGGTCGCATCATGGAAGGTCGCCGCTGGTCCGACGGCCTCCACCAGGCCGTGGAAGCCAAGGAAGGCGTCGCGCTCGAGAAGGAGAACAAGACCTACGCGACCGTCACCATCCAGAACTACTTCCGCATGTATCAGAAGCTCGCGGGCATGACCGGCACCGCCGAGACCGAGGCTTCCGAGTTCCACGACATCTACAAGCTGACGGTCGTCGCCATCCCGACGCACCGTCCGTGCATCCGCGCCGACGACAACGACATCGTCTTCAAGACCCGCAAGGAGAAGTATCAGTTCGCCATCAAGGAGATCGCCGAAGCCCACCAGCGCGGACAGCCCGTGCTCGTCGGCACCGCCTCCGTCGAAGCTTCCGAGACCCTCGGCCGCATGCTCGCGATGGCCAAGGTGCCGCACAAGATCCTCAACGCCAAGCACCACGAATCCGAAGCCGACATCATCTCGATGGCCGGCCAGCACGGCGCGGTGACGATCGCCACCAACATGGCCGGCCGCGGCACCGACATCAAGCTGGGCGAAGGCGTCCGCGAGCTCGGCGGCCTCTACGTCCTCGCGACCGAGCGCCACGAATCCCGCCGCGTCGACCGCCAGCTGCGCGGCCGCTGCTCGCGCCAGGGCGACCCCGGCCGCTCCCGCTTCCTGGTCTCCCTCGAGGACGACCTGATGCGCCTGTTCTCCAACGCGGGCATCATCTCCTCCCTGCTCGAGAAGTCCTTCAAGGAAGGCGAGCCGCTCGAGCACCCGCTCCTCAACCGTTCCATCGGCACCGCGCAGAAGCGCGTCGAAGGCCAGAACTACTCGATGCGCAAACGCCTGCTCCAGTACGACGACGTGCTGAACCAGCAGCGCCAGATCGTCTACGGCCTGCGCAACCGCGCCCTGAAGGCCGAAGACAGCCGCGCGACGATCATGGACATCGTCGAGGAAGAGATCGACGAACGCCTGGCGATGGTCTTCCCCGACCCCGCCGGCGAACCCGACCGCCGCGCCGCCGAGGAATTCGTCTACTGGTACGTCACCGCCTTCCACATGCGTCTCGACCTCGAGGACATCCTCGCGCGCACGAAGTCGCAGGTGCTCCTGCTCGCCACCGACCGCGTCCGCGCGCTGCAGTCCGGCCGCGAGCAGCATGAGTCGCCGGAGATCCTCCAATACCTCGAACGCAGCGTGCTGCTGCGCGCCATCGACCGCAACTGGCAGAACCATCTCACCGAGATGGAAGACCTCCGTCGCGGCGTCGGCCTGCGCACCTATGCGCAGAAGGATCCGCTCAACGAGTACAAGGCCGAGGCCTTCAAGGCCTTCGAACGCCTGATGCAGCAGCTGCGCACCGACGCATGCTCCGGCCTCTTCCGCACCGCGACCTCGATGGAGGCGCTCGAAGCGCTCATGCGCCGCGCGCAGGGCCAGGCCAAGGCCATCGGCCCCGCCGAACCCGGCACCGGCCCGGCCACCGAGACCACGCCCGCCGCCGCGCCCAGGCAGGAGCCTTTCCGCCGCCAGACCCCGAAGATCGGCCGCAACGCCGTGGTCCGCATCCGCAAGGGACCTGAGACCCAGGACCTGAAGTGGAAGAAGGCCGAGGCGCTCGTCCGCGACGAGGGCTGGGAAGTCGCCGAAGTCCTCTCGGAATGACGGAGACGGCCGCGAGCAGCCCGGGATCCGGCCGGCTCGCCTGGCTCGGGACGTCGCTGACGGCCCTCCTGCTCTTCCTTTCGTTCGGACCGGTCGGCCATCCCTTCTGGGCGTTCATCGCGCTCGTGCCCGCCGCGGTCGCGGCCGCCTTCAAACCGGACTGGCGCGCGTGGCGCCGCGCCTCGTTCGCGCTGAGCTGGGTGCTCTGGGTCGCCCTGCTCGTCTGGCTGCGCCACGTCTACCCCCCGCTCGGCTGGCTGGGCTTGGTGCTGCTCACGGCCTACTGCGCGCTCTACCTCGTCGGCTGGCTGCTCCTGCTCCGCTGGATCTTCCCGGCCTGCTCCGGCGCCGGCCTGCCCGCGCGTCTGCTCGCCATCTTCGGCCTCGCCGGCGCCTGGGGACTGCTCGAGTGGACCCGCGCGACGATCCTCTCCGGCTTCGGCTGGCTGCCGCTGTCGGCTTCGCAGACAGGCAATCCGGTGATGCTCAGCCTCTGCGCCTGGATCGGTCCGATCGGCCTCTCGATCGCGCTCGTGCTCTTCAACCTCGGCTTCGCCCGCTGGATCATCCGGCTCATCGAATCCTATCGCGAAGACGCGCGCCTCGCGCCCGTCAGCCCTGCCGGCTGGCTGCGCCGGCTCACGCCCGAGCTCTACGTCGGCCTGCTGCCCATCGCGGCCGGCTTCGTCGCCTTGCTCGCCGCCAACGCCGCCAAGACCACGCTTCCGCACGTCACGATCACGCCCGCGGTGGTGCAGACGGATTTCGACCCCAACGCCAAATGGGATGGTGCGCGCCTGCAGGAACACCTGCGCCTCGCCGAGACGATGACCATCGACGTCGCCGGCGCCCGGGCGGCGGACTTCGTGCTCTGGCCGGAGGCGGCCCTCCCGCTCACCTTGGAGAGCGAACCCTACGTCGAGCGGCTCAAGGCCCTCTCGGCGGTCATCGACACCCCGCTCGTCATCGGCGCCATCGACCGACGCGGCGCCGGCTACGGCAACGCGGTCGCGGTCGTGACGAGCGAAGGCGTGCGCAAGCCCGCTTACGCGAAGCGCCACCTCGTGCCGTTCGGCGAATACGTGCCGTTCGCCGACTTCATCCCGCTGCGCAAGGTCGTGCCGATCGAGACCGACTGCGTGGCCGGCACCGGCCCCGCCCTGCTCCCGCTCTCGACGCGCCAAGGCCGCACCTTCATGGCCGGCGCGCTGGTCTGCTACGAGGACGTCTTTCCGGAACTCGCCCGCGAACACGCCCTCGCCGGCGCCGACGTGCTCATCGTGGTGACCAACGACGCCTGGTATGGGCGCGAAGCCGGGGCTTACCAGCATGCCGCCCACTCCGTCCTCCTGGCGGCCGCCACCGGGCTCCCCGTCGTGCGCTGCGGCAACGCAGGCTGGAGCGGCACCATCGACCCTCTTGGCCGGGCCTTCCCCGTCCTCGAGCAAGGCAGCGTGTACTTCCGGGGCGCCCGACTGGCCACGCCGGTGAGGATCCCCCGCGACCGCCAGCCGGAGACCTTCTGGGTCCGCCACGGCGACTGGGCCGTCGGCCTGGGCGGCCTGTGCTTCGCCTTCGCGTACCTCTGGCGCCGCCGGCGGCAGGCCTGAACCAGAAATCCGCAGGTCCTTGTCGACCTCCCGCGGAATCCGTTCAGATTAAGGTGACTCCGGCGCCTCCCGCGCCTCGCCGCCCACCGATGAAGCCCCTGCGCCTCCTGTTCGCCAGCCTCGGCCTCTGCCTAGCCTGCCCGCTCGCTGCGCAGGACCTCAAGAAGCCCAAGGAAGAGTTCCCCGAGAGCGGCGTCGCCACGTACCGGCTGCGCATCAAGGCCATCCCGACGCTCATGGTGCAGATCAACGGCGTGAACGTGCTGCTCGGCGTCGACACCGGCTGCCAAGGCACGGCCGTGCTCACGCCGCGCGCGGCGCAGCGCTGCGGCGTCAGCGAAGCCTTCAGCGTGCCCTCGATGGGCAACTCGGGGCGCAAGGAATCGACCTACGGCCTCGTCGAATCCCTCCGCGCGGGCGAGGTAACCTGGCGCGACTTCCACGTCGCCATCATGCCGCTCGACGGCATGGACATCGACGGCCTGATGGGCGCGGACCTGCTCTTCGGCCGTCCTTTCTACATGGACCTGCGCAACAAGGTCATGATCCTGGGCAAGATCCCCGACACCTCCGCGGCCCACGAAGTCCCCATCTACAGCCGCGGCGGCCACTGCGGCGTCAACATCGAGGTGGAAGGCGTCAAGGTCCCGATGATCGTCGATTCCGGCGCCTCGAAATCATACATGAGCTCGCTGAAGTTCCGCGGCGAGACCGAGTTCCGGGGCTTCCTGCCCGTGGCCACCGTGCGCGGCACTTCCCTCACGCGCGTCCAGATCTGCAAGATCAAGTCCCTGCGCATCGGCGGCGCCCCGCTGACCGGCGTCGAGTTCATCCGTGACGAGGAGCATAACCTGCTCGGCGACGACTTCCTGCGGGCCCACCCCATCGCGGTGGACATGGCGTCCCGACGCATGTGGCTCTTCGAGCCGCAGGTCACGGAAAAACCGGCGAAATAAGCCGGCGGCTCAGCGACGGCGACCGGACTTGCCGGAGCCCTTGGCGCCGCCTTCGGATTCGCCGCCCTCGGATTCGCCGGAGCCTTCTTCGGCCGGCTCGTCCTCGTCGTCCCAGCGGAGGTTCTTCTCCATGTCCTTGTCGACTTCCTCGACGTCCGGAAGGTCGGCGATGTCCTCGGCGGCCGCCTGGGCACGCGCGGGCTTGTCGTCGTCATCGTCGTCGCCCGGGACTTCGTGGCCTTGCGGGACGAATTCCAGGATGTCGGTGATCTCTTCGAAAGGATGGATGTCGCGGCCTTCGATCATGGCCTGGTTGCGCAGTTCGCTGAGCTGCTCATCCACGTCTTCGACGGTGAGCTTCTGCTCCAGCTTGATCGTGTCGTTGATGAGCTTCACGCGCAGGCGCATGATGTGCTCGAGGAGGTCGGCGTAGGCGCCCTTGTCGCCGTCCTTGATGTTCGGGAGGGCGAAGAGCGGCTCCTCGGAGTCGAGGATGTGTTCGGCCACGCGGACGAGGCGGACCGTCTGGTCCTTCTCGATGTCCTGGGTCTGGAAAGGAACGAAGGCCGCTTCGAGGATCTCGTTGGAGAGACCGTACTCGCGGAGGGGGTCCATCATGTCCAGGATCCACGGGAACTGGTAGGGATCGAGGATGCCGAGTCCGTCCGGCTCGTAATGCTTCGGGTCGGAGTTCTCCTTCACCCACCAGTTGCCTTCCTTCTCCTTGAAACGGATGGTGCACCAAAGGAGCTTTGAGGTAGTCACAGCCATGGCAGGGTGGTTTGCCCAAGTCTGGGCGGGAGTCAAGAGGGGTCGACGGCGGCCCCAAATGACGGGCTTCTCCGCTTTCCTTCCGGCCTTTCCTCCCTTAACTCCGGGGCATGTCTTTCCTGTACGACAAGGTGATCGCCAAGGCCCTCTACAAGCTCGACCCCGAGACGGCCCACCAGGTCGGCCTCCGCGGCATGGGCCTGCTCGGAGCCTGCGCCCCCCTCCGTGCCCTGATGGAGCGTTCGCTGACCCCCAAGCATGGCCGCCCGATCGAAGCCTTCGGCCTGAAGTTCCCCAACCATATCGGCCTCGCCGCCGGATTCGACAAGGACGGCCTCGGCTGGCGCGGCGCGGCGGCCCTCGGTTTCGGCCACGTCGAAGTGGGCACGGTCACCCCGAAGGCGCAGCCGGGCAACGAGAAGCCCCGCGTCTTCCGCTATCCCGAGCTCAACGCCGTCGTGAACGCCTACGGCTTCCCGAACAACGGCGCCCAGGCCCTGCACGAGCGCCTGCGCAAGCACCCCGGCCGCGGCAAGCGCGTGAGCCCCCTCGGCATCAACATCGGCAAGAACAAGGCGACCGCCAACGAGCAGGCCCACGAGGACTACCTCACCTGCTTCAAGCTCCTCGCCCCGCTCGCCGATTACGTCGTCGTCAACATCAGCAGCCCGAACACCACCGGCCTGCGCGCCCTGCAGGACCGCGCCCCGCTCGTGACGCTGCTCTCGACGATCGCGCAGGAGAACCGCTCCGTCGCCGGCGGGCCTGTGCCCCTGCTCCTCAAGATCGCCCCGGACCTCAACCCCAACCAGCTCGCCGACATCGTGAGCGTCGTCGGCGAATGCGGCTTCGCCGGCATCATCGCCACGAACACCACCGTCTCCCGCCCGGCGGGCACCGAAGCGTGCTCGCCCGGGCGCGGCGGCCTCAGCGGCGCCCCGCTCCTCGAACGTTCCCTGCAGGTGGTGCGCTTCCTCGCGAAGGAAGCCGACGGCCGCATCCCGATCGTCGGCTGCGGCGGCATCCTGTCCGCGAAGGACGCCGGACGCTTCATGGACGAGGGCGCGTGCCTCGTGCAGGTCTACTCGGGCCTCGTCTTCCGCGGCCCGGAACTCGCGCGCGAAATCGCCGAAGGCCTCGCCTGGCGCCAGCGCCCCTGGGCGTGATTCACTTCGTCGGCGCGACGGGGATGTGCACTTCCGACTGCTTGAGGAAGAAGGGCACGAACGGGCTGTTCCAGTAGACCGCGTAAGGCTCGCCGGCCGCTTTCACGTCGGCGCGCTTCCCGAGCCACGCGCGCAGTTCGGCGAGGGCCTCCTCGTAGTTCTCGCGGCTGTAGGAACCGCGGATGCCGATGGCGGCGACGCGACGTTCGGGGACCGACGACAGTTTCACGAGCGGCGTCTCCGCGAGGTCGGCCCGCTTGGCGGACGCTTCGTCCATGTAGAACACCATCGTGCCCGGCTTGATGCCCGCCTCGACCGGCGCGGTCATGGGGATCTTGTTCGAGTCGATGTAGCGGAAGAGCTTCATGAACAGCCCGTTGTCCGAAGCGAAATAATCCTTCGACGACTCGGTGCGCATCCAGCGGGCCGCCGGCAAGGTCTTGAGTTCGAGGTCGCCCGGGGAGGTGCGCGGGTAGGCTTCTTCCACGGCGCCGAGGTTGACGGTCAGCGCCCCGATGGCGAGGGCAACCCGGAGGAGCGTGTTCATCTCATCATGCTAGGGCCCGCGGGCGAGGTTCCAACCCCCGAAATCACCGACCGACCTTGCCTCCCGTCCCGGAGGGCGTTTTGTTGGGGTGATGAGTGACTCGCCGGAAAAAAGCACCTTCGCCTCCCGCCTAGGCCATAACTTCCTGACCGGCCTCTTCCTCCTCCTGCCGATCGGGCTGACGCTTTACGTGGTGTCCGTCCTGCTGAACCTGATGGGGACGTTCATCCAGCCCGCCCTCGAGATCGGTCTGGCCTGGCTTTGGACGAACGCCAAGCAGCCGGCTCCCGACTTCACGGTCGGCCTGTATCGCCAGCTGGTGGTGGTGTCGTCCGCCGTGGTGATGATCGGCATCCTCATCGTCGTCGGCTACCTCTCCAAGCGGCTCTTCGGCAAGCTGCTCAGCCGCTGGTTCGCCACGGTCCTTGAACGAATCCCCGGCCTCGGCTCCCTCTACGGCACGATCCGTCAGATGGTCGACGCCCTCAGCGGCCGCAACAAGGACACCTTCCGCCGCGTGGTGATGGTCGAGTTTCCGCGTCCCGGGATGTGGTCCATCGCCTTCGTGACCCATGAGCAGCCCACGGTCTTCTCGGAAGCCATCGGCAAGCCGGTCGTCAACGTGTTCATCCCCGCCGCGCCCGCGCCCACCACCGGCGTCATCCTGCAGGTCTCCCCGGACGAGGTCCGCGAGACGAAGCTGACGGTCGGCGAGGCCCTCGGCCTGCTCATGAGCTTCGGCTCGGTCGTCCCCAAGCCGGCCAGCAAGGAATAGGCCGGATGTCCGCGTCGAGCCTCCGCTGCCTGGTGCTGGGTCGCGACCCCTCCGGGGAGTCGCATTCCCTGCTCACGCTGCTCGAGCCCGCCGAAGGCCTCGTGCGCTGCCTCATCCGCACCCACCGCGGCAAGGGCACGACGCTGCCCGACCTCTTCGACGAAGGCGAAGTGAGTCTCGAACGCGCCAAGGACGGCGGCACGCGCTTCGCCCGTGACTACCGCCTGCTCACCCGCCGCGCCGGCCTCGCCCGCGACCACCGCACGCTGGAACGCGCCTGCCGGCTCGCGGCGATGCTGCGCAAGAATCCGCCCCCGCCCGAATCGGCCGAGGTCTGCTACCGCATCGCGCTGGAGACCTTCGACGCGATGGCCGCGCGGCCCCGGGCCGACTGCGCGTATTTCAAGAGCCTCTGGCTGATCCTCAAGGACGGCGGTTGGGGCGTGCATGAGCAGTGGTTCACGCGCCTCGGCGCCCGCCAGGCCCACGCGGCGGCGATCCTCGCCCAGCCCCTCGACGCGCAGACGACCGACGAGGAGACCGTCGCGAAGCTGAGCACGGACCTCGAACGCTGGTCCGCCGGCGAGGCGCACTTCGTCCTGCCCTGATGCGCATCGACCTCAAGGCGAAGCGCGTCGAACTGAGCGCGCAGGAGTTCGCGACGTTCCGTCCCGGACCGGGAGCGGGCGCCGGCGGCGCCCCGTGGCGCGCCGAAGCGGGCCGGCAGTGGCACGAGACGATGCGCAAGGTCGCCGAAGCCGAAGGCCAGGGCTGGCAGTTCGAACGCACCATCGCCTGCGAGGTCGGCGCCCTCGGCTGGACCATCGCCATCACCGGCCGCGCCGACCAGTGGCGGGAGACGGAGGCGGAGGTGAATATCCGCGAGATCAAGACGATCAGCCTCAAGCTGCCGCGCAAACCGGAGTTCCTCCTCGGCCGCTTCGCCCATCACTTCCTCCAGCTGGCCGCCTACTGCCACGCCGCCCGCCTCGGCTCCGGCGCGCGCGAGGTGAAAGGAGAACTGATCTTCATCGATCCCACCGACGGCACGCGCCAGCCCGTCGCCCTGCCCCGCTCCGCCGAAGCCGACCTGCTCGCCCAGGCGGAGACGCTCGCCGCGCACGCCGAGAACCGTCGCGCGAGCCACGCCCGTCTCCTCAACCTGCCCGACCGGCTGCCCTTCAAGGAACCGCGTCCGGAATGGCTGCAATGCGGCGCCGACCTCGACCAAGCGGGCCTCGATTCGCCGACGCGCCTGCTCGTCGCCCCGACGGGCTTCGGCAAGACCTCCGCGGCCCTGCGTCACGGCCTCGGATTGCTCCGCGGCGGCCGCGCCGGACGCCTGCTCTACCTCACCGGCAAAGGCACGGGCCAGACGCAGGTGCTCACCGAACTCCGCCGCCTCGCCCGCAGCCACGAACTCCGCGCGGTGCTCCTGCGCCCGCGCGCGGAACATGAGGTCGAAGGCATCACCGACGACCCCGAGCAGATCCGCCGCAACTGGGCCAACGCGAAGATCGACCCGCAGCACCTGCTCGAAGAAGCCGCCGACCTCCGACGCGTCCGCGAGATCGGCCGTCTCGCCGGCGTACCGCCGTGGGACATCACCAAGGCGATGCTCGGTCACGCCGACGTGGTGATCTGCGACTACAACTACGTCTTCTCGCCGCGTAACCGCGCCGCCCTCGAGACCGTCCCGGGCTGGGACATCGCCGACACGGTCCTCGTCGTCGACGAAGCCCATAACCTGCCCGAGCGGGCGGCGGAGTGCCTCTCGCTGCGCGACGACGAGCAGTCGGCCGCCGACTTCGCCTTCACCCTCACCCGCTTCCGCGCGCCCGAAGCCTGGTGCCAGACCGCGCAGATGTGGGCCGACTTCCTGCACCGCCTGCCGAAGGCCGACGCGTTGTCGCCCGACGACCGCGTCGAAGCCATGGCCATCGCGGAGCGGATGTCCGTGCTCGCGGCCGAACACCCGTTCAACACCGACGACCTGCCCGACGCCGCGAAGCAGGCCGTCTGGAACGCCGCTTCGTGGTCCGACCGCCTCGAAGCCGCCGACCTCGGATGGCTCCTCTGGTCGCCGAAGCCCGGCCTGCTGAGCCTCGACTGCCTCTCCGCCGCCAAGGCCACCGGCGAACGCCTGCGCGCCTTCGGGCACACGCTGCTGATGACCGCGACGCCCGGGCCGCGCGGCTCGCTAGCGGCCGACTGCGGCCTCGACTCCGACCATCTCGTGACGGTCCATGCCCTCGCGCCGTGGCGCCAAGGCGCGTATACCGTCGCGATCGACGGACGCGTCGACACGCGCCTGAAGACCCGCGACACGCACATCGCCCGGACGGCGGCGGCGCTGCTGCGCCTGTCCCAGGAGGGCGCCGTGGCCGCGTTTTTCCCTTCTTACAAATACGCCGAAGCCGCCGTGAAGGAAGTGCGCGACCTCGACCCCAAGGCCGACGTCGCCCTCCAGCCGCGCGGCCTCGGCCCCGACGGCACCGCCCGGTTCGTCGAAGATTCGCTGAACCGTTACACGATCCTCTGCCTCATCCTCGGCGGCTCGCTCGGCGAAGGCGTCGACATGCTCGGCGGACGCATCCGCTCCGCCGTCGTGATCGGCCCGGCGCTCCCGGAGGTCAACGCGCTCCAGGAAGCCCGGCGCAAGATGTTCGCCGAAGCCGGCGCCGAGGACGCGTTCGCGCTGGCGTACGTGCGCCCCGGCATGCGTAAGGTCAACCAGGCGCTCGGGCGTCTCGTGCGCGCGCCCGGCCATACGGCACGGGTGCTCCTGCATTGCCGACGTTTCGCCGACGAAGCCTACCGCAGCCTGCTGTCGACCGAATACGGCGACCCGCAGGTCCTCGCGGATGACGACGAGTTCGTGGGCTGGTCGGCCCGCAGCTGATCAGACGCGGCGGATGACGCGCGCGGCCGGGAAGCGGATCTTCTTCATGCCGGCATACTTATCTTCCGACGAGCGGTAGCCGACGGCGCAGGCGACGACGGCTTCGTAACCCGTGCCCTGGAGACCGAGGATCTCGGTGTAAGCATCCGGATCGATGCCTTCGAGCGCGCAGGTGTCGATCGCCATCGCGGCGGCGGCGCCCATGAGCTGCCCGAGGGCGATGTAGAGCTGGCGGGCCGCCCATTCCTTCTGGCCGGCGGCGTCCTTGCCCTTCACCACGCCGCCGAGCATCATCTGACGGTAGGGCTCGAGCTTGGTCGCGTCAGCCTGACGCTCGGACACCATCTGGTGGAAGAATTCGTTCACATCCGCTTCGGTGACCTCGGTGCGACGGGCGAAGACGACGAGATGGGAGGCGTCGGTCACCTGCGACTGGTTCCACGAGACCGGGCGGAGCTTGGCGCGGAGGGCGGGGTCGTTGACGACGATGAACTTCCAAGGCTGGAGACCGTAAGACGAAGGCGTCAGGCGGAGGGATTCCTCGAGCGCGGCCCAGGTGGCGTCCGGGAGCTTACGCGTGTCGAAGGCCTTGGTGGCGTAGCGCCATTCAAGGGAGGCGAGGAGCTGGGCGGGAGTCAGGGGGGCGTTCATGGGAACGACAGACAACCCCACCCCCGCCGCATTGTCAAATCAGGCGGGGGAAAGCACGCCGCCGGAGAGCACGAGGCGGCGCCCGGCGCGTTCCGCGAACTCGCGGCTGTGCGTGACCAGGACCAAGGCCGCGCCGCGGTCGGCGACGACGCCGAGCAGGAGCTCCATGATCTCGGCTCCCGTGCGCTCGTCGAGGTTGCCGGTCGGTTCGTCGGCCAGGATCACCGAAGGGCGGTTGACCAAGGCGCGGGCGATGGCGACGCGCTGGCATTCGCCGCCGGAGAGCTTCGCAGGGAGGTGTTCGATACGCGCGCCAAGGCCGACCTGCGCCAGCAAGGCGCGGGCGGCTGACTTCGCCGCAGAATCAGGCACCCCGGCGACGCGCGCGGCGAGGGCCACGTTCTCGAGCGCGGTGAGCTCGGGCATCAGCTGGTAGTTCTGGAAGACGAAGCCGACGCCGCGACCAAGCGAGGCGCGGGGCGCGACGAGACCGGCGCCGGGCGCGAGGATGCGGACCTCGCCCGCATCGGGCTGGTCGAGGCCGCCGAGCTGCTGGAGGAGCGTCGTCTTGCCGGAGCCGGAAGAACCGCGGATCGAGACGGACTCGCCGGCGAAGACCTCGAACGAGACGTCCGTCAGCACCGGCAGCGGACCCGCCGGAGACGCGAAGACCTTGGAGAGCCCGCGGGCCCGGAGGACGAGGTCAGGCATCGCGCATGGCCTCCGAGGGTTTGCGACCGGCGGCCCAGAGCGCAGGCACGAGGCCGGCGATGGCCGTGGTCAGGAGAGTGAACGCCGCCGCGATGACGAAATCCGCAGCGTCGTAATGGAGCGGCACCTTCGAGAACTGGTAGATGTTGGCCACCATGTCCCCGTCGCCGAAGAACGTGTTGATGCCGGACAGGATGCCGTCGCGGCAGGCGAGGATCGTCCACGTGAGCACGAAGCCGAGGAACGTCCCGAGCGCGCCGATGAGCAATCCCTGCAGGCCGAAGAGCGCGGCGACCTGCCAGCGGGCGGCGCCGAGCGAGGCGAGCACGCCGACCTCGCGGGAGCGGCGGATGACGGCCGAGAAGAGCGTGCTGCCGATCGAGAACGAAGCGACGAGCGTGATGATGAACATCAGGAAGAAGAGCATCGTCTTCTCGAAGCGGATGGCCTCGAGGAAGTCCTTCTTGATGTCCTGCCACGGACGGAAGCGGAGGCCGGGATGGTCCGCGGAGAGGCGGCCCGCGGCCGCGACGGCGTCCGTCGGCTCCTTAAGGCGGAGCGTCAGCCCATGGGCGCGCGGGCCGAGGTTCCAGAGTTCGCGGAAGCGGCGCAGCGGGATGATCGCGGCGGCGTTGTCGACTTCGACGAAGCCCGTCCGGATGACCGCGCTGACCTCGAACTCCGCCGGCAAGGGCGCCTTGCCCTTCTCCGCGCGTTCGGCCATCGCCGGCGACCAGACCTCGATGCGGTCGCCGACGCGGACGCGGAGGGCGCGGGCCAGGCCGATGCCGAGGATGATGCGGCCGTCGTCCAGGTCGTCGAAAGAGCCGAAGTGGACATACCGGCGGGCCGGCTGGTTCGGATCGGTCGGATCGATGCCGCGCACCTGGGCGATGCCGGAGAAGTCCCCCTGGCGCGCGAGCGCGGGGCCTTCGGCGTAGAGGGCGGCGGAAGCGACTTCCGGACGGGCGGTCAGCTGCTTGGCCAGCGCCTCGGGACTTTCGAGCGTCGCGGGACCCGTGACCTGGCAGTCGCCGAAGGATTCGCGGATGCGAAGACGGTGCTCTTCGCCGAAGCCGTTCATCACCGTCTGCACGACGAGGAGCGAGGCCACGCCGAGGCCCACGCCGAGGATCGACACCGTCGCGAACGCCGGGAAGCGCTTACCGGGCGGGAAGAGCTGGCGGAGGGCGAGATGGAGGAACCAGGGCAAGGGGAAGGACTCAGGCCTGCGCTTCGGGCGCGAGCGTCGGGAACAGGATGACGTCGCGGATGTTGGCCGCGCCGGTCAGCAGGATCACCAGGCGGTCGATGCCGATGCCGAGGCCGCCCGCGGGGGGCATGCCGTGCTCGAGCGCGAGGAGGAAGTCCTCGTCGATCTTCTGGGTCTCGGCGCCGGCCTGGATCTCCAGCATCTTGCGCTGCACGCCGGGGTCGTTCTGCTCGGAGTAGGCCGGAGCGATCTCCTGGCCGTTGATGCAGAGTTCGAAGACGTCGATGGTCGAGTCGTCGCCGACGGTGACCTTGGCGAGCGGGCAGAGTTCCTTGGGGATGTGCGTGACGAAGGTCGGCTGGATGAGACCGGGCTCGATGAGCTTGCCGAAGACCTCGTTGGTGACCTCGTAGTCCTCCCAGTCGGCGCGCGGCTCGTGGAGGCCGAGGGCCTTGCACGCGGCGATCTTCTCTTCCTTCGTGCGCGAGAACCACTGCGGGTCGCCCGTGCGCTCGAGGATGAGGTCCTTGTACTTCGCCTCGCGCCACTGGCCGCCGAGCTCGATCGCGACGCCGTCCGGGCGGACGACGGTGGTCGTGCCGAGGACTTCGGCGCAGACCTTCTGGATCATCGAGCGGACGAGCTCCATCATGCCGCGGTAGTCGGTGTAGGCCTGGTAGGCCTCGAGCATCGTGAATTCAGGACTGTGTTTCACGGACACGCCTTCGTTGCGGAAGACGCGGCCGATCTCGAAGACGCGGTCCATGCCGCCGACGAGGCAGCGCTTGAGGTGCAGTTCGAGGGCGATGCGCAGGTAGAAATCGCAGTCGAGGGCGTTGGAGTGCGTCTCGAAAGGAC
>JBILLR010000072.1:0-5999 GCA_044375965.1 Opitutales bacterium | reverse complement strand
CCGCCGCCCTCGCCGGCGTCGCCTCGGTCCGTCTTTCGTTCGCCGCCGCCACGGGCGGTCTCTGGCAGGCCGACCACGCCGCGGCCCTCGTCGACCGCGGCCGCGCCGCCGAAGGCGCCTGCGGCGTCCTCGACCTCCGCTGGACGCGTTCCCTCGGATTAAAGAGCTCCGTCATCGCCGGCGAAGTCTGCTTCCCGCGCACGGCCTTCGCCGAAGCCCGCAAGGTCCCGCGCTTCGAGGTGTTCTCGTCATTCCCGCCCGTCACGAAGGACGTCGCGGTCATCGTCCCGGTCGGCGTCGCCGCCGCCGAAGTCGAAAGCCGCGTCCGCCAGGGCGCGTCCAAGGCCGCCGGCAAGGAGTTCGCGCTGGAGTCGGTCAACTGCTTCGACGTCTTCACCGGCCCCGGCCTGCCCGAAGGCCACCGCAGCCTCGCCTTCGAAATCCGCTGGCGCCACGCGGCCCGCACCCTCACCGACGAGGAGACCAACCAGGCCCTCGGCGTCGTCATCGCCACGCTCGAGAAGGGCGCCGGCTGGACCGTCCGCCGCTGACCGCCATGGCCGAAGGTTTCGACATCGATCACCTCGCGAAGCTCGCCCGCCTCAGCCTCACGGCCGAGGAGAAGGCGCTCTACTCGTCGCAGCTCAATCAGATCCTAGGTCACTTCCAGGCTTTGGCTAACGCCGACCTGCCCGCGACCATCGACGACGCCCGCGTCGTCGACGAAGCCGCGCTCCGCTCCGATGAGCCGGGCCCCGTCCTCGGCGCCGAAGCCGTCACCCGCCTCGCCCCCGCCTCGCGCGACGGGCAGGTCTCCGTCCCGCGCGTCGTGGACGACGAATCGTAAGCCATGGCCGACGCGCTCCACACGCTTTCCGCCGCCGAGCTCGGCCGCCGCCTCACGGCCGGCACGCTCACGTCCCGCGTCCTCTGCGAAGCGCTCATCGTCCGCTACCAGGCGGTGAACGACAAGGTCGGCGCCTTCACGCACCTCGACCAGTCCGACGTGCTCGCGCAGGCCGACGCTTCCGACGCCCGCCGCAAGGCCGGGCAGGGCAGGGGCCCGCTCGAAGGCATCCCGGTCGCGATCAAGGACAACATCGCGGTGAAGGGGCAGCCGCTCACCTGCTCGAGCAAGATGCTCGCGCCGCTGGTCTCGCCTTACGACTCGCACGTCGCCGAACGCCTCCGCGCCGCCGGCGCGATCCTCTACGGTCGCCTGAACATGGACGAGTTCGCGATGGGCTCCTCCACGGAGAACTCCGCGCTCCGCAAGACGTTCAATCCTTGGGACCTCGCGCGTATCCCGGGTGGTTCTTCCGGCGGCAGCGCCGTGGCCCTGGCGGCCGGCCTGGTGCCGCTCTCGCTCGGTTCCGACACCGGCGGCTCGATCCGTCAGCCCGCCTCGCATTGCGGCGTGGTCGGCCTCAAGCCCACCTACGGCCTCGTCTCCCGCTTCGGCCTCGTGGCCTTCGCTTCGTCGCTCGACCAGATCGGTCCGATGGCCCGCAGCGTCGAGGATTGCGAACTGCTCCTCAACGCGTTGGCCTCCGCCGACGCGCGTGACATGACCTGCTTCGGCCCGTCCGACCGCGCGCTCACGCCGGCCGGCGACGCCAAGAAGTTCCGCATCGGCATCCCGAAGGGTTTCCTCGGCAAGGGCGTCGCCCCCGAGGTCGCCGCCGCGGTCAACGCCGCCGTCGAATTCTACCGCGCCCAAGGCTGCGCGATCTCCGAGGTCGAACTGCCCTCCGCCGATCTCGCCGTGCCGACGTATTACGTCGTCGCGACCGCCGAGGCTTCCTCGAACCTCGGCCGCTACGACGGCGTCCGCTACGGCCATCGCTCCGCGGTCGCCGGCACGCCGGTCGAGATGATGACGGCGAGCCGCTCCGAAGGCTTCGGTCCCGAAGTGAAGCGCCGCATCCTGCTCGGCACGTTCGTGCTCAGCGCCGGTTACGCCGACGCCTATTACGTGCGCGCCCTCCGCGCCCGCGCGAAGATCCGCGCCGAATACCTCGCCGCCCTCGCCGGCGTCGACGTGCTCCTCACCCCGACCGTCCCGACGCCCGCCTTCAAGGTCGGCGAGAAGGCCTCGGATCCGCTGCAGCTCTACCTCGAGGATATCTTCACGATTCCCGCGAACCTCGCCGGCCTCCCGGCGATCTCGGTCCCCTGCGGCAAGTCCGGCCATCTCCCGGTCGGTTTCCACCTCGTCGGAGCGCCGCTCTCCGAAGCCAAACTCCTCGCCGCCGGCCGCCTCTTCGAGGCCGC
The DNA here is from genome assembly GCA_044375965.1 of Opitutales bacterium. GTDB lineage: Bacteria > Verrucomicrobiota > Verrucomicrobiia > Opitutales > UBA953 > UBA953. Next base: position 3,725 of record JBILLR010000072.1, on the reverse strand, counting down.
CCACGGTTTCGCCCATCAGCAAGCCGCCCTATGAGCAACGTTCCTTCTGATTGGGAAGTCGTCATCGGCCTCGAGGTCCACGTCCAGCTGCATACCCGCGCCAAGGTCTTCGCGTCGTCCCCCTGGGGCTTCGGCAAGGAACCCAACGAACAGGTCGACCCGGTCGTCCTCGGACTCCCCGGCACGCTGCCGGTGGTGAACCGCGAGGCGGTCGAGAAGGCCATCCTCTTCGGCCTCGTCGTGGGCGCGGAAATCCCGGAGCGCTGCGCCTGGGACCGTAAGAACTATTTCTACCCGGATAATCCGAAGAACTACCAGCTCACCCAGAAGGATTTCCCGGTCGTCGTCGGCGGCCAGGTCGAGATCGAGCTCCCGGGCGCCTCGCGCAACGTGATGGGCGAGCACAAGTTCGTCCGCATCCACCATGCCCACCTCGAGGAGGACGTGGGCAAGCTCAGCCACGCGGGCAGCGGCTCGCTGGTCGACTACAACCGCGCCGGCGTGCCGCTCCTCGAGATCGTCACCGAGCCGGACCTCCGTTCCTCGGCCGAAGCCGAAGCCTTCCTGCGTTCGCTCGTCGCGATGCTCACCCAGGCCGGCGTGGCCGACTGCGACATGGAGAAGGGCCAGCTCCGCTGCGACTGCAACGTGTCGGTCCGCCGCCGCGGCGACGCGAAGCTCGGCACCCGCACCGAGACCAAGAACCTCAACTCGATCTCGAACGTCCGCGACACGGTCATCTACGAGACCGCCCGCCAGATCCGCGAACTCGAGGCCGGCCGCTCGATCACGCAGGAGACCCGTGGCTGGAACGCCGAGCTCGCCCGCGGCTACGTGCTGCGCGACAAGGAAGACGCCCACGACTACCGTTACTTCCCGGATCCGGACATCCCGACCTTGAAGATCTCGCGCGAGACCGTCACGCGCCTCGCCAAGCAGGTGCCCGAGAACCTTTACGACCGCCAGCGTCGCTACGTCGAGAAGCTCGGCCTGCCTTACACCGCTGCATCGGTCCTCGTCAACGACCGCGCCCTCGCCGAATGGTTCGAGGCCGCCGTGGCCGCCCATCCGGCTAATCCGTCCGGCATCGCCAACCTCGTCGCCAACGACCTCCTCCGCGACCTCGCCGCCTCGGCGGGCGCCGCCGGCGCCTTCGACGAAGCCGCGCCCGCGCCGCTCTCGCTCTCGTCCTGCCCCATCAAGCCCGCGCAGCTGGCCGGCCTGGTGAAGCTCACCGACGACGGCGTGATCTCCAAACAGCAGGCCAAGGAGGTCTTCGCCGAGATGTTCAGGACCGGCCAGGAAGCCGCCGCCATCGTCGACGCCAAGGGCCTCCGTCAGAACAGCGACACCGGCGAGCTCGAGAAGATCGTCCAGGAAGTCATCGCCGATCCGGCCGTGGCGAAATCCATCGCCGAATACCGCGCTGGTAATGAGAAAGCGATCAACGCGCTCAAGGGTCCGATCATGAAGCGCACGCAGGGCAAGGCCAACCCGGTCCTCATCGACCAGCTGCTCCGCAAGTTCCTCGCATGAGCGAAACTTCCGCCTCGCCGCTGACCGCCGGCATCAAGGCCCTCCGCGACATCGCCCTCCCGCTGGCGGTCATCATGTCGGCCGCGGCCGGCATGGTCGTCGCGTATTACAACATTCCTGCCGTCGCGACCGGCCTTAACCGTATCGGCGCCGTCAACGCCGCCAGCCCGATGGCTTTCGCGGCCATCTGCACGGCCATCACCTCCGGTCTCATTCCTTGGTGCTTCCGCATGGTGTTCCCGGGACTCCGCCCGGCCCACCCTCTCGGCGATCTCATCCACAGCATGACCTGGTGGGCCCTCATGGGCATGCTCGTCAGTTATTTCTACACGCTTCAAGCCGCTTGGTTCGGCAGCGAAGCCACCCTCGGTACGGTGCTCCTCAAGGTGTCGGTGGATATGGCCGGCTTCACGATCTTCATCGGCGCGCCCTTCAACGCCATCTCGCACCTCTGGAAGGACTGCGGTTGGGACACCGCCCGACTGCGCGCGGCGATGGGCCCGGGCTGGTATCGCCGCCTGGTTCTCCCGAATTTGCTCACGAACTACTTCGTCTGGTTCCCCGGCACGCTCATCTTCTACAGCATGCCGACCGACCTCCAGCTGGTCGTGGCCAACTGCATCGGTTGCTTCTGGGCCCTCATGTGCGCCCGGATCGCGGCCCATTCCGGCGTCCCGACGACCGACGTCCACGCCTGAACTTAAATCGGGCGGTGTCGGCAACCCTCGCTTGAATCCCCGCTTCGCCTCGGCGAGTCTCCCCCTGTGCCCGATCTCTTCGGAGAAATCGAACCCGGCGTCGCCGAGGTGGTCCCGTTCGACGGCGGGGCCCGGGCCTACTCGTATTCGGTTCCGGCGGCCCTCAAGGACATCCTGAAGGTCGGCCAGTTGGTCCGCGTGCCGCTCGGCGGCCGCACGAGCATCGGGGTGGTCTGGAAGTATCCGGCCGAGCCGCCGCCCTCCGCGCGTCTCCGCAGCATCATGACGCTCGAGCATGAGCAGCCGGTGATGACGCCCGACTGCTGCAAGCTCGCCGAGTGGATGGCGGGCTATTACGGCTGCGGCCTCAACTCCGTGCTCGAGACCGTGCTGCCCGCCGCGGTGCGCAAGGGCGTCCGTCCGGTGCTGCGACGCCTGCTCACGCTCATCGTCACGCCCGAGGCCGAGGCGCTCGCCAAGCTCCGCAAGAAGGCCCCGCGCCAGGCGCAGGTCATCGATTTCCTGGCCGCGCAGACGGAGCCCGCCGACCGGGCGAAGATGGTCGAAGGCCTCGGCGTCTCGCAGCAGGCCGTCGACGCGCTCATCAAGGCCGGCACGGTCAAGGAGGATGCCAGCGTGCTCTGGCGTGTGGCTTACAACGACCCTTACGCCGAAGGAGAGACCGTCGCCTCGGCCGGCCATACGCTGAATCCCGAGCAGGTCGCCGCCGTGACGTCCGTCACGCAGACCTTGGATTCGAAGGCCTTTCGCGCGCATCTGCTCCACGGCGTCACGGGCTCCGGCAAGACCGAGGTCTACGTGGCGTTGATCCGCAAGGTCGTGGCCGAAGGAGGCTCGGCCATTTTCCTCGTCCCCGAAGTCGCGCTCACGCCCCAGACGGTCGGACGCCTCCGTTCCCGCCTCGCCGACCTTGGCGCCAAGGTGGTCGTCTGGCACAGCCACCTTTCCGCCGGCGAACGTTTCGACGCCTGGATGGCGATGTCCTTGGGGCAGGCGAGGGTGGTGGTCGGCGCCCGCTCCGCGGTCTTCGCCCCGCTTCCGAACCTCCGCCTCATCGTGGTCGATGAGGAGCACGAGCCTTCCTTCAAGCAGGGGGAGACGCCGATGTATCACGGCCGCGACGTCGCGGTGATGCGCGCCTCTCTCCTCGGAGTGGCGTGCGTCCTCGGTTCGGCGACGCCGTCTCTCGAGACCTGGAAGAACGCCTCGGCCGGACGCTACGCCCTCGACGTGATGACCAAGCGCGTCGACGACCGCCCGATGCCGGCCTTCCGGATCGTGGACATGCGCCGAGAAGTCCTGCACTCCAAAGGCCAGCACATCCTTTCCCGCGAGCTGACGGACGGCATCCGCGCCCGCCTCGAACGCCGCGAGCAGTCCATCCTCTTCCTCAACCGTCGCGGTCATTCCCGCTCGCTCGTCTGCCCGGATTGCGGCGAAGCCGTGCAGTGCAAGCGTTGCAGCGTCTCG
>JBILLR010000071.1:0-6069 GCA_044375965.1 Opitutales bacterium | reverse complement strand
GAAAAACCCGCCGGGTTTCGGCGGGTTTTGGCTCCATTTTTAAAGTGGAGCGCGCGACTGGACTTGAACCAGCAACAGCCACCTTGGCAAGGTGGTACTCTACCATTGAGCTACGCGCGCGTTGGACGTGGAGCAGACCAAACGGGTCAGCGAGTGTCAAGCCTTTGGAGGAAGGCGGCCCGGGCGGCCGCCGGGGCAGGGGTCAAGCCTTGGTCGGAAAGCAGCCCGGCCGCCGCTTCGGAACAAAGCCAGCGAAGGGCAGGGCGCAGGGCGGCCTCCTTTTCAGGCCGGACATAAAGGACGAGGGGAACCTGCAACGGGTAATCCCCGTTGTGCACGTTGTTCTCATCGGGACCATAGGCGGTGGCCGAACGACCAGGGCGTCCGTCGGCGACCGGCAGGACCCGGCCACGGTCGGCCGAGGCTCGGGGCAAAAGGACGATGCTCCCCGCCCGTGAAGCCAGCAGGTCGGCCGCCAACGTCGGCTCGACGCGGAGGCGCACATCCGGACGGAATGGCTGACCTTCGAGGACGAGTCCCTGGAAGATCTCCAGGACCATGGTGCCCGCCGGCGACGAGACCGCCGGCGTCATGAGTTCCGAACGGGCCAGCGGGTCGAGGTCGTTCCAGTTGCGCGCCGGCGCGCGCGCATCACGGGCGTAGGCGTTGGCGAGCTGCTCGAAGCTGATCTGCTCCATGCGGTTGCTCCCGTGCGTCGCGACGACCACCACCGCCGAGGCGAGGCGGAACTCCCGCGCGCCGGGCAAGGGCGAAGCCTCGCCCGGACGCACCATGAGGACGGCGGCGGCGGCGCGGCCTTCCTTGAAGGCGCGGCGCGCCGGCAAAGTGCCCGCGAAATCGGCGACGTCCGGACCGACGGCGGTCCGCAGCCCCGCGGCGAATCCTCCGTCCAAAAGATCGGTGCCCACCACGTCCGCGGCCTCGGCCGCGCAGACGTAGAAAAAGCAAAGAAGGAGCCTCACGCCGTCTCGGGACCGGGGTCGAGTTCCGGCCACTGCAGGAGTTTGCGATGCAAGGTGCGGCGCGAGATGCCCATCAGCTCCGCGGCGCGCGTGCGGTTGCCCGCCGCGGCGGCCAAGGCCTGCTTGAGCAGCTGCTTCTCGTTGAGCGTGCGGTCGAGGTTGCCCGCCGCCGCCGCCGCGGGTGCCAAGGCGGCGGACGCGGAGACCGGCGCGGTGAAGCGGGGATCGAGGTCGGCCGGACCGACCGACTTGCCCGCGCGGAGCACGGCGAGGTTCTCGCTCGCGTTGCGCAGCTCGCGGATGTTGCCCGGCCACGGATAGCGCACGAGGATGGCGAGCGCCTCGGGAGAAAGCTTCGGCGCCACGGCGCCGTTCTCCTTGGCGAAACGCTCCAGGTAATGGGCGAGCAGGAGAGGGATGTCGTCGGTGCGTTCGCGGAGAGGCGGGAGGCGAAGCGGGACGACCGAGAGGCGGTAGTAGAGGTCTTCGCGGAACTTGCCCTCCTTGACCATCTGCTGGAGGTCGCGGTTGGTGGCGCAGACGAGCCGGAGGTCGAGCGAGATCGGGCGATGTGAACCGAGGCGCTCGACGGAACGGGTCTCGAGGAAGCGCAGGAGCTTGACCTGCGTCGTGGCGTCGATCTCCCCGATCTCGTCGAGGAAGAGCGTGCCGCCGTCGGCCGATTCGAAACGACCCACGCGGCGTTCGTTCGCGCCGGTGAAGGCGCCCTTCTCATGACCGAAGAGCTCGGACTCGAGGAGGTTCGCCGGGATCGCGGCGCAGTGCACGGCCATGAACGGTCCCTTGGAGCGCTGGCTCGCCTGGTGGATCATCTGGGCGAACAGCTCCTTGCCCGTGCCGGTCTCGCCGAGGAGGAGGATGGTCGCGTTCGAAGACGCGACCGAACGGACCTGTTCGATCGAATGCTGCAAGGCCGCCGAGGAACCGACGACTTCGCCGAGGGAGAACTTGCGGTCGAGGCGCGCCTTGAGCGTCACGACCTCCTTCTCGTTCGTCCGCGCCTTGAGACCGCGTTCGAGCACGAGCTCGACCTGGCGGAGGTCGACCGGCTTCTGGAAGAACCAGTAGGCGCCGCGGCTCATCGCCTTGACCGCCGTCTCCACGTCGCCGTAAGCCGTCATCATGATGCAGACCGGCTGATGCGGCAGCTTGAGCGCGCGGTCGATGACCGCCATCCCGTCTTCGCCGGCCATCCGGAGATCGGTCAGCACCGCGTCCGGTGGCACGTCCTGCATGAGGCGCGCCGCTTCCGCGGCGTCCTTCGCCACGAAGGTCTCGTAGCGGTCTTCGAGCGCGGCGCGGAGGCCTTCGCGGATGTTCTTCTCGTCGTCGACGATGAGGACCGTGGGCTTCATGGTTCAGGCTTCCGAGGAGGCTTGATGGTTGGCGGCGCCCCAGGCGCGCGCCGCCTTCTCCGCCAGGGCCGCGCGGGCGCGGTCGACTTCGGCGAGACGCGCCTTGAGGTTGGCGTTGGAGACGGCCGCGAGGTCGTCCAGGTCGCAGAGGTAGGCGCCTTCGAGGGAACGCGCGGCGACGTCGAAATTGCGCGGCACGCCGAGGTCGACGAGCAGGAGCGGGCGGCCCTGGCGACGCGCGACCGACTCGCGGAGCGCGACCGCGTCGAGGAGGGCGCGCTCCACCGTGGCGCAGCCGACGATCACGTCATGGGCGTGGGCCTGACGGAGCGCGTCGGCCAAGGTGAGCGAGGCGCCGGAGAATTCTTCGGCGAGCACGCGGGCGTTGTCGAAGGTGCGGGAGGCGACGGACACCTGGGCGGCGCCTCGCGAGACGAGAGCCTGCACGACCTGGCGCCCGACGTCGCCGGTGCCAAGCACGAGGACGCGCGCTTCGTCAAGCGAGCCGAACACCCGTTGGGCGAGCTCGACGGCGACGTTGCCGAGGCTGACCTGCCCTTGGGAGATGCCGGTGTGCGTACGCGCCCAGGCGCCGGCCTGGAACGCGCGCTGGAAGACGCGGTTGAGCACGGGGCCGGTCATGCCGCGCGCGAGCGCGTCGGCGTAGGCGTCCTTGACCTGACCGGCGATCTCGACCTCGCCCACCATCTGCGATTCGAGGCCGGAGACGACGGCGAAGAGATGCTCGACGGCCGCGAGGCCCGGCACGGGACGGAGATGCTGGTCGAGCACCGCCGGCGACGCGCCGGTCGCCTTGATGAGCGCGCTGCGCACGTGGAGCGCGGCGGCTTCGTCGCCGACGCCATACGCTTCGAGACGGTTGCAGGTGGCGAGCAGCACGGCTTCGGCGAGACCGGCTTCGCGCGCGGCGGCATAGAAAGCCTCGGCTCCGCCGGCGGGCACGGTGAAGGCGGCGCGCTCGTCGAGGCCGGCGGTGCGATGGGTGGCGCTGAGCGCCACGAGGTTGCGGACGCGTTCGCTCATCGGGCGGACGGAAGCGAGAGATAGAGCGCGATGAGCGCGGGGACGAAGACGAGCAACGAGGCGCGCGCATAAGCCGCGCCGGCGAGACGATGACGGCGGCGCTGCACGGTGACCACGAGGCAGGCGACCCAGGTGAGCAGGGCGGCGCCGAGCTTGGGCAGGGCGACGAGCGCGAGATCCCGCTGCGCCCAGTCCGTCGCGCCGATGACGAGCGAGAGCCCGAGCAACCAGACGGCGGCGCCCATGAGCTGACCGCCGATGCGGTCGAGCGGCACCAGCGCGGGAAGCAAGGCGTAGATGCCGCCGAATTCGCGGCGCGCGAGCGCGCGATCCTGGAGGAGGTAGGCGGCGGAGTTCAGCGCCTGGGCGCCGAGCACGCAGTAAGCGAGGACGGCGGCGCCGACATGGATGACGATCAGCGGCTTGTCGGCATGGTCGGTCGTCTGGCCGACGACGCCCAAGAAGGCCGATGCGACGAGACAGCCGGTCGTCGCGCCGGCGATCGCCCAGGTCGGCAGACGGTGCGTGAAAGTGAGATCGAGGAAGAGGGCGAGGCCCGACAGGCCCCAGGCGATGGAGAGGAGGACTTCGGCCGAGTCGCCGATCGGCAGGGCATGGGAACGCAGGCCTTGGTAGGCCAGCATCGCCGTGAGCATGATCCACCCGCCGCGGAGCAACCAGAGACCGGCCGACGGCCAGCGCCCGGATGAATCCTTGGCCGCCAACCCATCCAAGACGGCGGCGGCCAAAAAGACCGCGGCACAGCCAAGCAGGCATTCCCGGGTCAGGGGATGCGCAGCGAGAGCGGCGGCCAAGGGGAACATGGTTAAGAAATATATGTGGGTGTGACATTTTGGCAAACCTCCAAAACAACCTGTTTTCTTGCGAATGCAGGGGAGGGGGGTAGTTTAGGGTGACTTATGGCCCACGACCTCTACGACCTCACTCAGCACCCCCCTCGCAGCCCCCGCGTCCGCCTGGGCGGTCTCGTCATCCTCCCGCGCATGATCGATAAGGCCCGGGCCACCAAGGCGGGGAAGAATGGTGAATACACCTACGGTTGTTCTCTGGACCGCAATGTCCTGGACTTCCTCGGGGTCGAGGCGGAAGAACTTAAACTCCAGATTGACAAGGGTTTAGGTGATGGAGAAATCTTGGGCTGGCTCATGGCCAACGCCAAGAAGCCGCGTTCCGGCCAAGAAATCGCCGCTTTCAGCGCCTACCATGAACAACGTGCTCCGGGCGGACCTTCCGGCCGGGCCAAGCTGACGGACTATCAGTCTTCGACTCCGGCTGGCGCCAAGCGTGAAGACATCGTCACTTGGTTCGACGTGCTGGATCTGGACGACCACCAGAGCTTCGGCGGCAGGGTCTGAGCCGTGGGCAAGGCCGGTCGACCCCGGAGGGTCTTGTTGGTGTGCATGGGGAACATCTGTCGGTCCCCGACGGCGGAAGAAGTCCTGCGCGTCAAGGCCCGGCAGGCCGGTTTGAGCATCGAATTCGATTCCGCCGGGACGGAAAACTATCACGTCGGCGAACCGCCTGATCCGCGTTCCATCCGCCACGCCCGCGAGCGCGGCTATGAGCTGTCGCCCCTGCGCGCCCGTCAGGTGCGCGCCGCGGATTTTCATGAGTTCGATCTCATCCTCGCGGCCGACGAGATCAACCTGCGCGAACTGCGTCGCCGCTGCCCGCAGGAACAACATCATCGACTGGCGCTTTTCCTCGGCGACGCCGCGTTGCCCGATCCCTATTACGGCGAAAGCGACGGTTTCGAAAAAGTGCTGGATTTGGTGGAAAAACAGGCGCTCCGGCTGGTCTCCGGCTGGGTGCGGACCAACTGAATGATTGCGGTGAGGGCACGTGCGCCGTTTGCTCTTCCACACCGATGTACCAAGTGAATTTCAGCGACCAGGCGATGCGCGAGCTCGCGAAGCTGCCGACCTTGGAACAGATGGAAGTCGTCGAAGCGTTCACCTCCCTGACCGCGGAAGAACTCCTCCGCGGCGGCTCCGATCTCGGCACCGTCCGCCGCGGCGGGCATACATATCATCGCCTGCGCGTCGGCGAGTTCCGCATCTATTTCGAAGCCAGCGAAGGCTCGTTGCTGGCCCATTACGTCCTGCATAAGCATACTTTCGCCGACTTTGCCTTCCGCTCGCACCTTCCTTTCCCGGAAGACGAGGCGCGCATCGAACAAGAAGGCGGTTTCTGGAAATACCTCGACGAACCTCCGAAGTCCTGACCGTGACCAACCCCCCTGAAAAACGCCCATATGCATCTCCTGAGGAGGCGGCCCGCATCTACCTGCTGCCCAACCTCTTCACGGCGGGCAACATGCTGTGCGGCTTCCTCGCCATCAAGAACTGCATCGAAGCCCGGTTCACCACGCTGACGCCGGAAGGACGGGCTGATCACTACAACATGGCGGTCTGGTTCATCCTTTTCGCGTGCGTCTGCGACCTGTTCGACGGCCGGGTCGCACGTGCCACCAAGCGGGAATCCCTCTTCGGGGCCGAATTCGATTCGATCGCTGATACGGTCTCGTTCGGCGTGGCCCCGGCGCTGATGGCTTGCTTCCTGGTCATCAAGCCGGAGGTCACGGATAACGTCCAGTTGGTCACCTGGTTGCTCGCGTTCGTCTACCTGCTTTGCGCCGGCGTCCG
>JBILLR010000121.1:0-6316 GCA_044375965.1 Opitutales bacterium | reverse complement strand
ACGCCGCAGGCGCCTTCGGCGGCGCGGCCGCGGTCGACGAGGGCCGCGGCGTGGTCGGCCTGCCAGAGACCGCCCGTGGCGGCGGCGAACGAAAGACGGACCGAGGCGACGCCGGCGAGGGCGGCGGCGTCCTGCAGCAGGCGCTTCGCACGGAGGGCGTCGAACGCCTCACGGGACTTCCACGAACGCGTCACCGGCTCGGCGACGATCGCGAAGGCGACCGAGAGGAATTCGCGCACCGTGCCGTCGGCCTGCGGGCGGAAGACCGTGCCGACTTCGAAGAGGCCGCGCGGGTCGGCGTGGACCGAGAGGTTGAGGGCGAGGGCGCCGGCGAGGCCCGGGACGAGCGAAGCGCGGAGGTGCGTCTGCTCGGCCGTGAGCGGGTTATCCATCGCGACGAGGGCGGCCTTGTCGGCGCCGAGCGTGCGTTCGAGTTCCGCGGCGTCGCGGAGCGAGTAGTGGCAGCACTCCGTGAAGCCGGCGCCGACGAGGCGGGCGGAGACTTCGCGGGTGAAGACGGACGTCAGCGCGTCTTCTTCGCCCGGAAGCGGGGCGATCGGACGACCGGCGGGCACCTTGTCGGTGCCGTGGATGCGGATGAATTCCTCGACGAGATCAATCGGGCGCGTCACGTCGGAACGGAACGAAGGCACCAGCACCGAGAAGCCGGCGGCGGAAGCCTTGACCGTGAAACCGAGGCGGGCGAAAGCCGCGGAGACGTCGGCGTCGGCGACCGGCGTGCCGAGCTTCGCGGCGACGTAGCCGGCGGGGAGCTCGATCGTGACGTCGGCGCGCGGAGGCTGGCCGACGGCGACGGCGGGTCCGACGACCTGGGCGCCGGCGAGTTCGACGAGGAGGTCGGTGGCGAGGCGCGAGGCGAGCTCGACGCCGGCCGGATCCACATCACGGGCGAAGCGATGGGAAGAATCGGTCGACACGCCGATGCGGCGGGCGACGCGGCGGATCTCGCCGGGACGGAACCAAGCGGACTCCAGCAGCACGTCGGTCGTGGCGGCGGTCACGCCGGAATCGGCGCCACCCATCACGCCGGCGACGACGAGCGGGCGCCGGGCGTCGGCGATGACGCAGACGCCGGGCTCAAGCTTCACCTTCTTGCCGTCGAGCAGGACGATCTCTTCGCCTTCGCGCGCCGGGCGGGCCTCGATGCCTTCGGCAACCTTGTGCGCGTCGAAAGCATGAAGCGGCTGGCCGAGTTCGAGCAGCACCCAGTTCGTGATATCGACCACGTTGTTGATCGGACGAAGGCCGGCGGCCTCGAGGTCGCGGCGGAGCCATTCCGGGCTCGGCCCGACCTTCACGTTCTTCAGCGTGCGTAGCGTGTAGTAAGGGCAGAACTCGGAGGACGAGCGGACGAACTTCACCGCATCGGCGGCGGAAGGCGCGGCGGCGAGGCCGGCAGGCGTCTTCACCGTGAGCGGCTTGAGCGCGAGGCCCAGCGCGGCGGCGAGGTCGCGGGCGACGCCGCGGATGCCGAGGCAATCGCCGCGGTTAGGCGTGACCGAGATCTCGAGCACCGTGTCCGGCGCGCCGAAAAGGGAGTTGAGCGGCGTGCCGACGGCCGGCTGGCGCGGCGTCAGGATGAGGAGGCCGTCCTCACCCTTGCCGAGGCCGAGTTCTTCGGAGGAGCACATCATGCCCGCCGAATCGACGTCGCGGAGCTTCGAGACCTTGATCTCGAAACCGCCCGGCATCACCGTGCCCGGGAGAGCGACCGGCACTCGGTCGCCCGCCTTGAAGTTCTTGGCGCCGCAGACGATCTGGCGGAGCGAACCCTCGCCGGCGTCGACCTGGCACACGCTTAGGCGGTCGGCCTTCGGGTGCTTCTCGAAGGACTTGATCTCGCCGACGACCACGAGGGGCAGCGGGGCGAGGCCGAAGGTCGTGACCGACTCCACCTCGAGGCCGAGCATCGGGAGGACTTCCGCGACGCGCTCCGGGGTGACGCCGGCGAGTTCGAGGTGACGGGAGAGGGCTTGGAAAGAGACTTTCATGGCTTAGGCGAACTGGCGCAGGAAGCGCGTGTCGTTGTTGTAGAAGTGGCGGATGTCGTCGATGCCGTGGACGAGCATCGCGATGCGTTCGAGGCCCAGGCCGAAGGCGAGGCCGGACCATTCCTTCGGGTCGAGGCCGCAGAGCTCGAGGACCTTCGGGTCGACGAGGCCGCAACCCATGATCTCGAGCCAGCGGTCAGACAGACGGCCCAGGTTGGGCGAGCGGAGATCCATCTCGAAGGACGGTTCGGTGAACGGGAAGAACGACGGACGCAGGCGGATCTCGGCGTCGGCGCCGAACGTCTCCTTCACGAAGAAGTCGAGCACGCCGCGGAGGTCGGCGAGGGTCACGTTGCGGTCGATCCAGAGACCTTCGACCTGGTGGAAGTTGGCGGAGTGCGTCGCGTCGACCGCGTCGCGGCGGAAGCAGCGGCCCGGGGCGACGATGCGGAACGGCGGCTTGCGCGAGAGCATCGTGCGGACCTGCACGCTGGACGTGTGCGTGCGGAGGAGAATCGCCTCGTCGGCCTTGCGCGGAGCGTCGGCGGAGCGGAACGCCTTCGGCATGTAGAGCGTGTCCTGCATGTCACGGGCCGGGTGATCGGCGGGCGTGTTGAGCGCGTCGAAGCAGTGCCACTCCGTCTCGACCTCGGGGCCGTCGGCGACGACGAAGCCCAGCTTGCGGAAGGAAGCCAGGATGCGTTCGCGGGTGCGGGAAAGAGGATGGAGCGAGCCGGCGGGAGCGTCGGGGCTCGGGAGGGTCGGGTCGACGGGTGCGCCGAGGGCGGCGGCGATCTCGGCGTTCTCGACCTTGGTCAGGAGCGCGGCGAGGAGTTCTTCGACGGACTTCTTCGCCTCGTTGATGAGCTTGCCGACGACGGGGCGTTCTTCCTTAGAGAGGGTGGCCATCCCCTTCATCACCTGGGTCAAGGAGCCGTTGGGGCCGACGACGCGCGCCTTGAAGGCCTCGAGTTCGGCGCGGGTGGCGACGGCGGAGGCTTCCTGGGTGGCGGCGGCGACGAGTTGGGCGAGCTGCTGCTGCATGGGTTGATTTGTGCGTTGGCGGAGAAAGTCGGCAAGCGAAAGCACCTTAAAACAAAGAAGCCCCGGAGGGCCGGGGCTTCGTGAAAGGACGTGTGAGTCGTCTTAAGCGAGCGCGGCCTGGGCCTTCTTGACGATCGCCTCGAAAGCGGGGGCGTCATGGATGGCCAGTTCGCTCAGATTCTTACGGTCCATCGTGATGTTGGCCTTCTTGAGGCCAGCGATCAGACGGCTGTAGGAGATGCCGAGGGGGCGGCAGGCGGCGTTGAGACGCACGATCCACAGCTGACGGAACGTCGACTTGTTCTTGCGGCGGTCGCGATAAGCGAACTTCTGCGCGCGCTGAACGGCCTCGAGGGCGTAGACGTACAGACGGGATTTGTTTCCGAAGTAGCCCTTGGCGGCTTTGATCGCGCGCTTCTTTCGGGCCTTGGTGGCCGGGCCATTGGTTGCTCTAGGCATGTTGGTATTTGGTTTTGGTTTGGTTTAGATGGCCTCGGGGTCGCCTTAATGAACACCCGTTCGGCCAAAAAGAGGGTCTTCGATTTAGGCGAAGGGCATCGAGGCCAGCATCTTCTTCTCGAAGCCGGAGTCGACGCGCTTGGACTTGTTGGCGCGGCGGCGCTGCTTGCGGGACTTGGAGCTCAGCAAGTGGCGGGTGTTGGGGGAGCGGCGCATCACTTTGCCGGTACCGGTCACCTTGAAGCGCTTGGAGACTGACTTGCGGGTCTTTTGCATGGCGGAAAGGGTCGGAACAAAGGGTGTCGGCGGTGACTTGTAAAGGGGAAAGGGCCTCCCCCATGGAGAAGTCCGCAGTTTCCACCCGAGCCGCCGATCGGGCCAGCCGTTTGACAATCCCGACTAAGCCCGCTCCCCTGACCTCCACCCAAACCCTCAAAACCATGCTTTCCCTCGGAAAAAAGCCTAAACTTACCTTTAAAGTAGACGCCTTCGTGGACGGAAAAGCCGTCAAAACCCCCTTTGCCTCTCTTTTGGACGGTCCGGCCATCGTCTCCGTCTACATGCGCAACAACACCTCGGCCTGCGATAAGCAGGCCGCCGAGATGGACAAGAACGAGAAAGCCATTGTCAGACAAGGATTTAGGCTGATTGCTGTCTCCCGGGACACCTGCGCCTCCCATGCCAAGTATGCCGCCAAGCACGGCTACAAGTTCACCCTGGTCTCGGACCCGGAAGACCTCTTCTCCCAGGCCATGGACGCGATCGTCGAAAAGTCGATGTATGGTAAGAAGTATCTCGGACCGCTCCGGGCCGCCTACCTCTTCGACGGCGAAGGAAAACTCGTCGGCATCGTCCCCAAGGTCGAGGCCGCCGAGCATGGGAAGCAGCTGCTCGCGGCGATCGCCGCGGCGAAGTAATCCGACGGCGCGCACGATGCGGCGGAGATAATCGGTGCTTGAACCGTCGCCGCTAAACGGGGAGTTTAGCGTGCAGACACCTCCGCAGTACCTAATGCCTTCGCCCTATCGTCCTAAAAGTCCCCGCCCGAAGAACAACGCGGGACAGAATCGCGGCAACTTCCGCAAAGAAGACAAAGGTCCGAAGCGTAACGATCGCATCCGCGCGACCGAAGTCCGCGTGATTTCGCCCAAGGGGGAGATGATGGGCATCATGCCCACGCAGCAGGCGCTCGACCTCGCCCGCGAATTCGGCGTCGACCTCATCGAGATCGCCGCGACCGCCGTGCCGCCCGTCTGCAAGCTGCAGGAATACGGCAAGTACCTCTACGAAGAAGCGAAGAAGCACAAGCACCAGAAGTCCGCCACCAAGGTGAAGGAGATCAAGCTCCGCCCCCGCATCGACAACCATGACCTCTTCATCAAGGTCCGCCGCGCCGAAAACTTCCTCTTCCACGGCCACAAGGTGAAGCTCCTTCTCCAGTATCGCTACCGCGAGCTCGAGCACCCCGAGATCGGCATCGCCACCATCACCAAGGCCATCGAAGCCCTGACGCACATCAGCACGCGCGACAACGAGCCCAAGCGCTCGGGTCGCGCCATCGTCGTGGGCCTGACCCCTGTCCAGCAGAACAAGCGCAAGCTCGTGCACAACGAAGCCCCGGGCGAAGAGGACGGCGAGGACGACTCCGCGGTGGACAACGACGAAGGCGACGCCGAATAAGCCCGTGCGGCGCATCGCGGCGATCCTCCTGCTCCTGGCCACCGGCGCCCTGCTCCGCGCCGCCTCGACGGATTATCTCCTCGGCGAATCCGTCCGTCAACTCGGCCTGCGCGACGGCGCCCGTCAGGCCGGCGACGCCCGCTCTTCCGAGCGTTACGCCACGCGCGGCGGACTCACCCTCTACGCCGAGTACAGCCGCGACTTCGTCGTCGTCGACGGCATCAAGATCGTGCTCGATGACCCCGTCGGCTCGCAGCGCGGCCACCTGACCATCTCGAGGCGCGACTACGACAAGGTGTTCGTGCCGATCTTCTGGGAAGGACCGCGGGCCGCGCCGAAGCGGATCCTGCTCGACCCCGGCCACGGCGGCAAGGACACCGGCAAGGTCAACGCTCCCTTCAAGTACAACGAGAAGGCCGCCACGCTCGACACCGCCGCGCGCCTGAAGCTCCTCCTCGAAAAGCAAGGCTACGAAGTCTTCTTCACGCGGACCAAGGATGTCTTCCTCGAACTCGACGACCGCGCCGCCTTGGCAGGAAAACTGGGCGCCGACCTCTTCATCAGCCTTCATTACAACGCCGGCCCGGCCGGCGACACCACCGCCGACGGCGTCGAGACGTATTGCCTCACTCCCGCCGGCCAGCGCTCGACCAACGCCGGCAAGGCCAAGTCGACGACCGCCGCCGAACCTGGCAACCGCTTCGACTCCGCCAACGTCCTGCTCGCCTGGAGCATCCAGCGCCGGATGATCCGGGGCACCGGGGCCGACGACCGCGGCGTCCGCCGCGCCCGTTTCGCGGTCCTCCGCACCCTTTCCTGTCCCGGCGTCCTGATCGAAGGCGGCTTCATGTCGAGCCGTCGCGAAGGGGCGCTGATCGCCGACGGCGCCTACCGCCAGAAGGTCGCCGAGGCCATCGCGGCCGGCGTCGCTGATTACGCCAGCCGGGTCCGCCCGGCGGCCAAAGGGGGCCGCTAGGCCCCTTTCAGACTACGCTCAGGGCCAGAATCCGCTTGCCAACCGGCCGGGCGGACGGTTCGTTTGACCTTCCTTTCGGCCCGTCGGCATGTGTCAGCGGAATCTCCGGAGGGAAAAACCCAAAACCAACCAAACCCTGGAAACG
>JBILLR010000015.1:0-19177 GCA_044375965.1 Opitutales bacterium | reverse complement strand
ATGCTCGAGTGGAGCAAGTGAGCGGCGGATAGAAAAGGATACGCCGACGCCGGTTAGGGTGAAAAACTTTTTACCAAAGTTTGACAATTGGTAATATTATAAAACCCTTGATTGAGCAGGCAAAGCGTTAGGATTGTCGCAGACAACCTCAGGCCCCGCCGGCCCCAGACCCACACTTATGAAAATCGACCTCGACCCTTCCGCCTTCACCTCCAAGGACGCCTACGTCCGCGCCGCCCTCTCGAAGGCCCGCGACCTGGCGGTCCAGGCCTGGGAAGACGAGCACAGCGAACGCCAGACGCTGATCGAACGCGAAGTCGCGGGCCTCTCGAAGCCCGAGCTCGCCAAGCGCCTGATCAAGCTCCTCTCGCGCCCCAACCGCGCCCGCGCCCAGATCTCCGACAGCATGCGCAACAAGGCCCAGGCGATGCGCCGCAAGGGCGCCCCGGTGCGCGAGATCGCGGCCGAGCTCGGCATCTCGATCCCGTCGGTCTACAACATCACCAAGGACTGAACTTGCCCGCGGGCAGCGTCTCGGCGAGAGTGCGCCGATGCAGGAATGGACCCGCGGCGACCCGGCGAAAGGGCCCACCCAGGCGCCGCTGGCCCGTGGCGGCAAACTCAGCGCGGACACCCTGATCGGCGCCTACCGAGCCGGCGTCTTCCCATGGTATTCGCGAGGCGAGCCGGTGAAATGGTGGTGTCCGGACCCGCGCTTCGTGATGCGGCCGTCGGACTTCCGCCTCACGGACAGCCTCCGCAAGACGATGCGCAAGGCGGGCTGGAGCGTGACCTTCGACCGGTCCTTCGAGACCGTGATGCGCCGGTGCTCCGAAGTCCCCCGCCCCGGCCAGGACGGCACCTGGATCACCGAGGAGATGATCGCGGCCTACTGCGACCTGCACCGCCGGGGCGTGGCCCACAGCGTCGAGGTGACCTGGCAGGGGGAACTGGTCGGCGGACTCTACGGCGTGGCGCTCGGGCGGCTCTTCCACGGCGAATCGATGTTCCACCTCAAGGCCGACGCCTCGAAGGTCGGCTTCGCCACGCTCGTCGCCCGGCTCACCGCCTGCGGCTACGTCCTCATCGACTGCCAGGTGCCGACCGCGCACCTCGCCAGCCTCGGCGCCTTCGCGGTCGACCGCGCGGAGTTCCTGGGCGCCGTGAGGCTCTTCCGCGATGAGCCGCCGACCGGCGACGCCTTCGTCACTCCGGTTTCGGACGCGACCTGAGCAAGGCGCGGGCCTCGCGCTCATAGACGCGCTCGACGATCACGCAAAGCTGCTGCAACGACCGGCCGTCGGTGTAGACCGCGATGCCCGCCCGCATGTAGGCCTGCTCACGCTTCTTCATGAGCTCGCGGATGCGGGTCTCGGGATCCTCGCCCTTGAGCAACGGACGCCGGGAATTTCCCGCGGTGCGGCGAAGGATGGTGTCCACCGAGGCGAACAAGGTCACGACGATGCCTTTGGACCGGACAAGCTCCCCCATGCCGGGCGGCACCACCAGGCCGCCCCCGCAGGCGATGACGGCGCCGCACTCGGGGAGCAAGGTCTCGACGACCTGCCTCTCAAGCGCGCGGAAATGCTCCTCGCCGTGCTGGGCGAAGATGTCGGCGATCGTGGCGCCGGCCAGTTTCTCGACGAGTTCGTCAGTATCGTAGAAACGGCGCCGCCAGCGCTTGGCCAGCTGCCGTCCGAGCGCGGACTTCCCCGTGCCCATGAATCCGGCGAGGATCAGGTTCGGTGAGTTGTCCTTGTTGGCCACGGGCGACATGCGACCATAGCAAGGCCCTCCCCTCCCCTCGGCAAGCGACAAGCGTCGGGAGGATCACTTGCCGGGCAAGGCTTCCAACGCGGCCTTGGCCTTCGGCGCCAGGCGCTCGGAGAGACCTTGCGCGGCCTCGGTCAACGCGGCGCGGTCGGCTTCGGCGAAGAGCCGCGGCACCGCGGCCCAGGCGGCCTCGGTCAGTTCATTGGCCGGACCTTTGAGCAACGGAAGCACCGCGGATTTGAGGCCGGCGCGCACTTTGAGGTTCTTGGAAGCGCGGACGGCGACGATGCGGACCCAGGCGGCCTTGGAAGCGAGCGAGGAGCCCGTGAACTCGACCGGAAGATGCTTGGTGGCCTGCGACACGGGCAGGCGGAGGATCTCGTCCTCGACTTCCTGCACCTGCGAACGTTGCGAGAGCTTGGCGAGGCGCTCCCAGAGGATCGGCGCGGCGGCGGTCGCGGTCACGCGACGGAGCAGACGGTTCGCCCGCTGGGCGGTCGCGAAATCCTCGTGCTTCGTGAGCGCGACGAGTTCCTCGACGGTCAGGGGATATTCCTTCGCGGAGCGTCGCTGATCGAGCATGCGCTCGAGCTGGGCGAGTTTGGTCTCCGGCGTGGTACCTTCGGGATCTTCATAGGTGTTCGGCTGCTTCGGGTTGAGCGGCAGACGTGGCTTCGAGCTGGGGTCGAAGATCAGGACCTGCTGGAGGGCCGCCTGGGCCTCGGGATTGTCGACGGACTTGGCCGCCATGCGCACGCGTTCGAACCAGGCCTTGGCCTCGGGTGAGGCGACGGTGAAACCACGGGAGTGGTCGAGGATCGCCTGCTGGGCGACGAGGCGCTTCTCCGGGACGGCGAGGTCCGCGAAAGTGGCGTCGGTCGGGGCCTCGGCGGCGAACAAGCCGGCGAAGACTAGGAGGAGCGGGAGGAAACGAGACTTCATGATGACGATAAAAAGCGGTCAGGACAGGGGGGTGAGTTCGGCCAACGAACGGCGGTGCCAAGGACCGAGCACCCACATGGCGAAGGCCGCGCCGAGGAAGGCGCAGAGCATGTCCGCCTGGGTATCCCAGACGAAACCTTGGGAGCCGAGGAAAGCGTCGGCGGCCTGGCCGAGCAGGATCGCCGAACCCCATTCGAAGATCTCGTAGGCCGCGCTGAAAGCACCGGCGAAGCAGAGGCCGGCCCAGGCGGTCAGACCGACGGCTCCGGCGGCCGGGCCTCGGAGCAGCCATTCGCGGATCATCAGCGCCGGAACGACGCCCTGCATGAGGTGACCCAGCCGGTCGTAAGGATTACGCGTCTGTCCCAGCCACCCGGCCACCCAGGCTCCGGCCGGCACTTCGGCGTAGGTATAATGGGCGCCGACGATGAGGACGAGGGCATGGAAGAACATCCAGCGGCCGAGGAAGAGGCTCGGCGTCCAGTCCAGGCGCCAGGCGGCGCCGGCGATGACGAACACCGGCAGGACCTCCAGCATCCAGATCACGCGGTCGTGAGCGCCCCAAACGGACATGAGGCCTAGGACCGAGGCAAGCGCGGCGAGCCGGAGAAACTGGCGGCGGGCGGACTGGAGGTTCAGATCGACCATGAGCCGCGCAAGGCGGGTGAGTGCAGCTGGTTCGCCTGGTCGTCGCCGACGAAGCCGGACCCATCGGCCTTGAAGGTGAGCTTACGGCCGAGTCGGACGCTCAGGGCCGCGAGGTTCACGAGCGTCGAACTGCGGAAGGCTTCGCTCACGCCGTAGCCGAAAGGCCGCTTCTCGCGGGCGCAGAGATCGAAATCGTCCTCCTGATATTCGGGCAACGGGAATTCGGCGGCCTTGGCCAGGAGTTCCGGGCGGCTGCAGCGCATGCCCGCGAAAAGCTTGCCGTTCGGCCCTTCGAGGAAGGGGTTCTCGGGATTACGCTCGGCGAGCTCGGACTCCAGGATGATGCGGGTCCCGTCCTTGTAGGTCAGGGTGACGGTCTTCCAGACGCCGCAGGCCATGGCGTCCTGGGCCGGGGCGTCGCACTCGACGGTGACGGGCGATTCGCCATCCTTGCCGAGGAAGTACTGCACCGGGTCGAGGAAGTGCTGACCCATGTCACCGAGGCCGCCTTGGTCGAAATTCCAATAACCCCGGAAGGAACCATGGCACCGGTGCGGATGGTAAGGAATCAGCTGCGCCGGACCGCAGTAGAGATTCCAGTTCAGATGAGCGGGAACGGGCTCGGGCTTGAGGTCCGGCCTGCCGGTCCAGAGATTGACCTTCCACTGGATGCCACCGACCGGCGCGAGGCGCACGGTCAGCGGCCCGCCGAGGACGCCGCTGGCGACCACCCGGCGGATCTCCCGGGCGGGGCCCACGCCGTAATAGTTGGTCCGGTTCAGACGGAACCAGGTGTTCACGCGGAAAGGCACGCCGGTCTGCTGGACGACGCGGCTCAGGGCGATGCCTTCGCCGATGGTGCGGGTCAGCGGCTTCTCGCACCAGACGGCCTTGCCCCGACGGGCGGCCATGGCGGCGATGACGCCGTGCCAATGCGGCGGGGTGCAGACATGGACGACGTCGGCGTCGGGCAACGCGATGACTTCGCGGAAATCTTCGGCCGTCATCGGCGCGCCACCGCCGGCCTGCTTGATGCGGTCGAGCTTCTTCTGGACGCGCTGGGCGTCGACGTCGCAGATGCCGACGATGCGGTTCTTGCCGGTCATGCGCGGCTCGGAGTGCATCGCGGAGATGCCCCCGCAGCCGACGATGACATGGTTCAGGGTCTCGCTGGGAGGGATGAAGCCGCGACCGAGGACGTGACGGGGAAGGATCGTGAAACCAAGCGCGGCGACGGCGGCCTTGCGCAGAAAAGAACGACGGGGTGATCGCATGCGGGGTGATATGAAGACCGAAGGCCCCGTTCAATCCTGATAGTTCCATCTCCGAACCCGCCCGCAGCTATATGCAGACATTCTGCCGTTAAATGTCGCACCCGTTTTGCTTTCACCGGCCTTGCTTGCTCCTTGCAGGACATGTCCTTCTCTCCCGCCCCCGTCGCCCGCGCCTCCGCCGAGGCCGCGCGCCTGCGGTCAGTCATCCGGCAGACCTCCGGAGTTCCTTTCTACGCCTCCGCCGGCTGGCAAGAGGCCTTCGCCGATCGATCGGCTCATCTCTCCGACCTGCCGCGCATCACCAAGAGCCGGCTCCGCGAGCACTCGCCCGAGGGATTCCTGCGCGAGGGCCTGACCGTTGAGTCCTTGGTGGCCCGCGGCCTGGTCGAGGAAGAAAGCACCTCCGGGACCTCCGGCGCCAGCGTGCGCGTGGTCTTCGGCAAGAGCTGGTGGGCCGAACAGGAACGTCGCGCCCTGGTCCGCAATCCTTTCCTGGCGGAACTGTTCGGAGACCGGGTCAGCCTGCGGCGCGCCGTCCTCACGACGCCGGGATGCAGCGGCGTCAGCTGCTACAACCGCTGGCTCAACCTCGAGCAACGCACCCTCGGCGACAGCCGTTACGTCAACCAGTCGCGCATCCCCTTCAGCCTCGGCGAAGACCGGCTGGCCGTCATGGCCGATGAAGTCGCAGCCTGGGCGCCGGTGTTCCTGGACGTGGACCCCGTGCACGGGGCGTGGTTCGCCTTGCACTGCGAACGCCAGGGGCGTCGCTTCCCTTCTCTGCGCTTCATCCTGACGAGCTACGAGTACGCCAGCGTGACGCATCGGGCTATCATGGAGCGGGTGTTCGGTGTGCCGGTGATCGATCTCTACGGCTCCAGCGAGACCGGCCACCTCTTGGTCGACCACGATGGCGTCATGCGCCCGAGCCCGGAGACGGCGCTGCTGGAGTGCACGGCTCAGACCGGCGTCGGCGAACTGCTGGTCACGACGCTCACGAATCCTTACCTGCCCTTGATACGCTACGAGATCGGCGACCTCGTCGAACAGGTCGCCGAGGGGTTCATCGTCCACGGGCGCAAACGTGACTCCCTCCGCGACGCTCAAGGCCGCCTCCTCACCACCCGCCAGGTCGACGCCGCCTTCCTCGACGTCAGCGGCATCGCCCATTATCAGCTGCGCCAGAAAGCCGACGGCTCGGCCCACCTCAGCCTCCTGCCCGAACGTGCCGACGATGAGTTGGTCTCAGCCCGAGCGATGCTCGAAGAGCGCCTGACCCTCCTGCTGGGCAGCCAGGTCACCACCGCCTCGGTCGGACTCGTCACCCCGGAGGACTCAGGTAAATTCCGCCTGACGGTCCGCGAGGCCGCCTGAGCCAGGCAGATAACCGCCGGAAAAGGGGCTTTCGGGCTGGAAAAACCTCACCCTACCCGCCAAGGTGGGCTTTTCACCATTATGGAAGTCTACATCGACGGTAAGTTCTATCCCAAGGCCGAGGCCAAGATCTCCGTCTTCGACCATGGCTTCCTCTATGGTGACGGCATCTTCGAAGGCATCCGCCTCTACCAGGGCTGCGTCTTCCGCCTGGACGAGCACCTCGAGCGCCTCGAGATGTCCGCCAAGGCCCTCTGCCTCGAGATGCCGTGGACCCGCGCCGAGATCGCCGAGATCGTCTGCGAATCCTGCCGCCGCAACAAGCTGACCGACGGCTACATCCGCCTTGTCGTCTCCCGCGGCTTCGGCGACCTGGGCCTCTCGCCCAAGAACTGCCCGACGCCTTCGATCGTCTGCATCGCCGACACCATCAAGCTCTACCCCGAGGAACTCTACACCACGGGCATGCGCATCATCACCGCGCCGACCCGCCGCATCAGCCCGGCCGCGCTGCCGCCGATGATCAAATCCTTGAACTATCTTAACAACATCATGGCTAAGATGGAGGCACAGCAGCATGGCTTCCACGAGTGCCTGATGCTCAACGAGCAGGGTTACGTCTCCGAGTGCACCGGCGACAACGTCTTCCTGATCCACAAGGGCCGCCTGATCACCCCGGCCTCCCATGCTGGCGCGCTCGTGGGCATCACCCGCCAGGTCGCCCTCGAAGTCGCCGCCGCCCTCGGCATCCCGACGGTCGAGACGAACATCACCCGCTACGACGTCTGGAACGCCGACGAATGCTTCCTGACGGGCACCGCCGCGGAAGTCATCCCGGTCATCGAAGTCGACGCGCGCAAGATCGGCACCGGCAAGCCCGGCCCCCTGACCGCCCGCATCCTCGCCGAGTTCCGCAAGAAGGCTTCGCGCGAAGGCCAGATGATCCGCTGAGCCAGCCTGCGCCCAGACGCGCATGCCCGCCGACCCCGCTCCTCCGACTCCAGACGAACGTGACGCCACGCTGCGTCGGCTGCTCCGGATCGCCTGGTCGTATCGCGCGGACTGCCTCCAGCTGCTTAGCCTCCAGCTGGCCGTCGTCTTCCTGACGGTCGCCGTCATCGGCCTGGCCGGCGTCGGCATCGACTTCGTCCGCCATTGCGCCGACCGGACCGTCCCCGCCCCCGCCCTGCCCTTCTTCGTGCCTGCCGACGCCACGGACAAGGCCGTGTTCGTCTGGCTCGGCGCCGGCATACTCGTCGCCGCGATCCTGCGGGCGACCGTCGCCTTCGTCTTCGGCCTCGTCTCCGTGCGCTTCCTGCACGGCCGCATCGTCGTCAACCTCCGCTCGCAGGTCTTCGCCAAGCTCCAGCAGCTGAGCTTCCGCTTCTTCGACTCCAACGCCAGCGGCTCGATCATCAACCGCGTCACTTCCGACGCGCATGCCATCCGCCTCTTCATCGAAGGCGTGGTCCTGCAGCTCGCGATCATCGCCCTGACCCTGGCCGCGTGCGCCGCCTACATGTTCCGCACGGACTGGCGACTGACGCTGGCCTGCCTCTCGGTCCTGCCTTTCCAGATCTGGTTCGCGATCCGCTTCTCGCGCAAGGTGCGTCCGGCCTACGAGGAGAACCGCGAGCTGATGGACCGCCTGGTGCTCGGCTTCTCGGAGAACGTGCAGGGCATCCAGGTCGTCAAAGGCTTCGCGCTGGAGCCGCGCGTGCAGGGCCTTTTCTCGGGCTGGAGCGAGGCGATCCGCGTCCAGAAGCGCAAGGTCTTCGGCGAGGTCGCCCTTTTCTGGCCCGTCATCGACGCGCTCAACCGGCTTTCGATGGCCGTGCTCATCGGCTACGGCGGCTGGATGGTGGCCCGCGGCGAGCTCGCCCTCGGCACCGGCCTCGTCGCCTTCGCCGGCCTGCTCCAACAGTTCTCCACGCAGGTGACGACGCTCGCCTCCGTCGTCGACAACGCGCAGGTCTCGCTGGCGGGCGCGAAGCGGATCTTCGAGATCCTGGACACCGACCCGGGCGTCGAGACCGAAGCCGGTGCGAGTTCGCCCGGACGCTTCGTGGGACGGGTGGCCTTCGAGAACGTCAGCTTCGAGTTCCAGGACAACGCCACGGTGCTGCGCGACCTCTCGTTCGTCGCCGAACCCGGCCAGCGCATCGCCATCGCCGGCGCGACCGGCGCAGGCAAGTCCGCCCTGCTTTCGCTCATCCCCCGCTTCTACGACCCGCGCTCGGGGCGGGTCACGCTCGACGGACATGACCTCCGGACCCTGCCGCTCCCCGAACTCCGTCGGCAGGTCGGGATGGTCTTCCAGGAGAACTTCCTGTTCTCGAACACCATCGCCGCGAACATCGCCTTCGGCCACCCCGAAGCGACGCAGGAACGCATCGAACGCGCCGCGCGCATCGCCGGCGCCCACGGGTTCATCACGGCGCTGCCCGAAGGCTACGAGACCTTCCTGGGCGAAGGCGGCGTGAACCTGTCCGGGGGGCAGCGGCAACGCATCGCCATCGCCCGGGCCCTGCTCCTCGAGCCGACGGTGCTCCTGCTTGACGATCCGACCTCGGCCATCGATCCGGAGACCGAAAAGGAGATCATGGAGGCGATGGAGGCCGCCATGGCCGGCCGGACGACCTTCATCGTGGCGCACCGCCTCAGCACGCTCCGCCGGGCCGACCTGATCCTGGTGCTCGACCGCGGCCGCCTCACGCAGGCCGGCACCCACGCCCAGCTCATGGCGGAGGACGGCCACTATCGCCGGGCGATCCTGGTGCAATCGGAAGGAGCCCCCGCATGAGCCGGCCGCCCCTCGAGATCGCGGTGCGCCGCCTGCGGCCCGACGAAGAAGAGCCGGACCGACTGCCGCTGCGCTGGTCGACCATCACCCGGCTGTTCGCCTTCACGGCCCCGCACCGCCGGATGCGGAACACGCTGCTCGCGCTGTGCGTCTTCCGCGCCCTCGCGCTCCCGGGACTCGCCTGGTTCGTCGGCGCCATCATCAAGGGGCCGGTCCAAGCCGGCGACGGCCCCGCGACCTTCCGGGCCCTCGCCCTCTTCACGGTCTTCTTCATCGTCGCCGACGTCGCCCTCTACTGGCGCATCCGGCTGGCGCACCAGATCGGCGAGAACGTCCTGCGCGACCTGCGCGACCGCCTGATGGCGCATCTCCTGACGCAGCCGCTCTCGTTCTTCCACGCCCGGCGCCACGGCAGTCTGATCAGCCGGATGATCTCGGACATCGAGGCGATGCGCAACGGCGTCCAGAACAACTTCTTCATCTCGTTCGTCTCCTTCGGCCAGATGATGTCCGCCGCCGCGCTGATGCTCGTGGCCAACCCGCGGCTCTTCCTCGTCCTGCTGGCCATCGTGCCCTGCCTGCTGCTCGTGCACGCCTTCTTCCGCGGCCGCATCCTGCATGCCTCCCGCGTGCAGCAGGAGACGTTCTCCCGCGTGACCTCGGCCTTGGCTGAGACCGTGCAAGGCATCCGCGTCACGCAGGGCTTCGCCCGCGAGGACACCAACGCCGGCATCTTCACGCGGCTCGTCCGCAGCCTCGCCGGCAACGTGGTGAAGACCGCCAGCCTGACCTCGCTCTATCTGCCGCTCCTCGAACTCAACGCGCACGGCTTCATGGCCGCGCTGATCGGCGTCGGCGGCTGGGCCGCGCTGTCCGGCACGGGCACGGGCTTGGGCGACCTGGTGACGTTCTTCTTCCTGGCCGACCTGTTCTTCTCGCCGATCACGATCATCGGGACGCAGCTGTCCGAAGCGACCCTCGCGATGGCCGGGGCTGAACGCTATTTTCGCGTCCTCGACACCCCTCCCGCCTGGACGGACAAGCCCGACGCGGGCGCGTGCCCTCGGCTCCAAGGCCGCGTGGAGTTCCGTGACGTCGGCTTCGCCTATGTCCCGGACCGGCCGGTGCTCCATGAAATCCGTTTCACGGCCCTGCCCGGCCAGGTGATCGCGCTGGTGGGTCACACGGGTTCGGGCAAATCGACCATCATCGGGCTGCTCGCCAAGTTCCAGCTGCCGCTCACCGGCCAGGTCCTCGTCGACGGACACGATCTCGCCGACCTACGTCAGGAGACGTTACGCCGCCAGATGGGCTTCGTGTTCCAACAGAACTTCCTCTTCGCCGGCACGATCGCCGATAACGTGAAGGCCGCCCGTCCCGATGCCACCGACGAAGAGATCCGTCAGGCCTTCCGCGACCTCGACTGCCTGGATCTCATCGAAGCCCTCCCGGAGGGCATCCATACGCCCTGCTCCGAGAAAGGCCGCGGTCTCTCGATGGGCCAGCAGCAGCTCGTGGCCTTCGCCCGCGCCCTGCTCGCCGATCCGCGCATCCTCGTCCTCGACGAAGCGACCAGCGCGGTCGACACGCTCACCGAAGCCCGCCTCCAGGTCGCGCTCGCGCGCCTGATGAAAGGCCGGACCAGCTTCGTGGTCGCGCATCGCCTGAGCACCATCCGGCGCGCGGACTCCGTCCTGGTGCTCGACGCCGGACGCATCGTCGAACGCGGGACGCACGACGAACTGCTCGGAAAGCAAGGAGCTTACGCCGCCCTGCACCGGGACTTCCTCAGCTCGACGACCTGAACCGGGCTACTCGCCCTTGCCGGGAGCGGCCCCGAACTGCGGACGGACCGGACGGCCCTTGACGGGTTCGGCCGACTTCCCGGGTTCGTCGACGGCGCTCGTCGGGAAAGCCGGGGCGAGCCCCTTGGTCAGCACCGGAGCATAGAGTTCTCCGACCGGCGAGCGGCGGAAGACTTCGGCCTGCAGATATTGATAAGCCGGAACGCCGGCGCGCGCATTCAATGCCAAGGAGAGTTCGAGCCGGACAGCCTGGCTCGTCGGACCGCCGCTGAAGCGGACACCCTTGCCCGAACCGAGCACGACGAAAGCCAGCCCCGTCGGGTCCTGATGCACGGGGAGGTCCCAGGTTTCCGCTGAGAGGTCCGGCGGCAGCAGCACCACCAAGGTGCGGACCGGCCCGCCCGGATTGCCCGGGTAGACGAGCCGGCGACGCCAAAGCGGCCAGTAACGACGACCGGCCTCATCGAGGATCTCCGTCCCGCCCGGGCCGTCCACTACGAGCATGCGCTCCTTCAGGAAAGCGACCTCGGCCGGCGTCAGTTCGGCGCGTACGGCGCCCGCCCGGCGGACCGGACCTTCGTCCGGCCGGACGTCGGCGTTGACGAGCAGGACGACCTCCAGAGGGCCCGCGACACGGTGGTCGATCCAGGCGATCACGCCATAAGGAATCGCGGTCATCGCCGCCGCCAAGGCAAGACCGCCGCCCAAGGAGCGACCAAAGGAATACCGGTCACGCAAAGCCACCAGCAACCCCGCGCCCGCGAAACCGGCGGCATGCACCGAGATATCCGTCCCTAAGGTCCACTGCGCGGAAAGGAAATCATCCGGCTGCCCGAACCAACGCAGCCGGAAGAACATCGCGACGACCCAGAGGGTGCCGGCGGTCGCGCCGAGCAAAGGCGCATAGCGGGCGCCGGCGCGGACGTAGCTCCGGGTGAGCAGCGCGGAGAGACCGGAAGCGAAGAGCCCGCCGAAAAAGGCCTCCTTGAGCGAGGCCACGCCCGTCAGGGCGGCGGCGATCACCAGGAATGCCCAGGTGAACCAATAAGTCAGGGCGTAGGTCTTCATTCCCCGACCACCGTGCCCGGAGGCACGATCGCGCCCTTCTTGACGACGATCACGCCGTCACGGACGAACAAGGCGTCGGTCTCCCACTTCTCCGGCAGACCCGTGGGCGCCAGACGGCAGCCTTCGCCGATGCGCGCGTTCTTGTCGATGATCGCGTTGCGGATGAGGCAGTTGGCGCCGACGCCGACGTCGGGGCGGCCGAGGGAGTTGTTACGGGCGAGGTCGTGGGGACGTTCGAAGGCGTCGGCCCCCATCATCACGACGTTCTCGAGGCGGGATCCTCCGCGGATCACGGAACGCACGCCGATGACGCAGCGGGTGAGCTCGGAATCGTCGATGATGGCGCCGTCGGCCATCAGGACGCGGGAAGAGCGGGCCCCGTTGAGCTTGGCGGGCGGCAGGTAGCGGGAGTGCGTGTAGACGGGATTCTGTCCGTCGAAGAAATCGAAAGGGGGCACCGGGTCCGTGAGGGTCAGGTTGCACTCCCAGAAGGAGCCGACCGTACCGATGTCCTCCCAGTAGCCGTCAAAGACGTAGGCCATCATGCGCTTGGAGGCGAGCAGGCCAGGGATGACTTCCTTGCCGAAGTCCGTCTGGGTGTGGTCCGCGAGGGCTTCGCGCATGACCTTGCCGGAGAAGAGGTAGATGCCCATCGAAGCCAGGCAGTAGGGCTTGTCCGACTTGTCCGAGAGGCGGGCGCGGGCGTTGCCGCCGAGCACCAGGGACGAGATCACCGCGGGATCCTTCGGCTTCTCGACGAACTCGACGATGCGCAGGTCGGCGTTGACGCGCATGACGCCGAGGGCCGAAACCTGGTCGGAAGGCATCGCCTTGGCGGCGATGGTGACGTCGGCGGCGTTCTCCATGTGCTGGCGGGCGAGCTCGTCGAAATCGAGGCGGTAGAGCTGGTCGCCGGAAAGGATCAGCACGAGATCCTCGTCCTTGAGGTCGTAGTGGTGCAAGTTCTGGCGGACCGCGTCGGCCGTGCCCTGATACCAGGTCTCCTTGTCGCCCGTCTGTTCGGCGGCGAGGATGTCGACGAAGCCGCGGCCGAAACCGTCGAACTTATAGGTCTGCTGAATGTGCTTATGCAGCGAGGCCGTGTTGAACTGCGTCAGCACGAAGATCTGGTTGAAGCCGGAGTTGAGGCAGTTGCTGATCGGAATGTCGACGAGACGGTAGTTGCTCGCGAGGGGCACCGCCGGCTTGCAGCGATCCTTGGTCAGGGGGTAGAGGCGGGAGCCGCGGCCGCCCCCCATGATGATGCTGATGACGCGAGGAAGGGAGGGCATGGCGGGATGTCCTACCTTCCCTCCGGTCGCGACAGCCCTCAAGCGGAAAAGGTCGAATGGCGGCTTGAAGACGACGGCGTCACAGGGTTGCATCGGCTTCCGCATGGCTTTCGCCTTCCACATCCTCGGCACCAGCAGTTCCGGCAACTGCTCCCTGCTCGAGGTCGGCGGCACGCGGGTGATGCTGGATGCGGGCTTCCAAGGCCCCCGGCTCGAAGCCTCGTTGCAGAAGCTCGGCATCGAAGCCCGGGCGCTCGACGCCGTCTTCATCACGCATGAACACTCGGACCACTGCGTCGGCCTGCCCGCCCTGCTCCGCCAGAATCCACGCCTCAAGGTCTTCGCCAACCGCGAGACCGCGCGCCGCATGAAGGACTCCTTCAAATCGCAGCCTGACTGGCAGCTCTTCGAGACCGGCACGACTTTTGAATTCAAGGGACTGCAGGTGACCGCGATACCGATCCCCCACGACGCCGCGGATCCCGTCGGCTTCGCCTTCGACCTCCCGGCCGAGGATGCCCGGCCGGCGAAACGCCTGACCTGGCTGACCGACCTCGGGCACGTGACCCCGGTCGTCCGGCATCACGTCACCCTGGCCGACATCCTCGTGCTCGAGGCCAATTACGACGACGAGATGCTCGACCTCTCGAAGCGGCCGATCTCCCTGAAGCAACGCATCCGCGGCAATTTCGGCCACCTCTCCAACACGCAGACCAAGGACCTGCTCGTCGGCCTGCGCGAATGGCAGGCGACCGAGCTTTACCTCGGCCACCTGAGCAAGGAGTGCAACCGTACCGTCATCGTCGACGCGCTGATGAACGAAGTACGCGACCGGAAGACCGACCTCCGCATCACGGTGGTCGACCCGCTCGAGGACAATCCGGTCAGCCTCTGGTGAGGCTTACTTCGTCGGCGGAGCCGGGATGTCGTCCGCGGCGGGCGGCGTCGGGACGGCTCCTTCGGAACGGATGACCGCGCCTTCGGCGACCGAACGGGCCAGGCGTTTGACGGCGGCGCCGCAGGCGGGCGAAGCGGGATTGAGGTCCTGCGCCGCCAGCCAGGCAGCCAGAGCCGCGGCCTCCGCGCCTTCTTTCTCGAGCTTCTCCGCCCGGCCGATGAGCTGCGCGTAGCCGGCGACGAGCGGGGCGATGTCCGAACGGGTCTTGGCGAGCACGAGGTCGTCGGAGTCCGTCTTGTAAGCCTCCACGATGACATCCCAGGCGAGATAAGGATTGTTCTGGGCCGCGAGCATCGAGGCCTTCTGGATGTTGGCGTCGAGCTCACCCACGCGATTGACGACCTTGCGGAGCTTCTCGGAGCGCTCCTTGTCCTGCGCGAGGGCCAGGGCGTATTCCAGCTTCTTGTTGAAGATCTCGCGCCACTTGGCCTCGCCCATCAGGCGGTCGAATTCCGGGACTTTCTGGGCGAGGGTATCCTGGCGGCTGACGACCTGGTTGGCGAATTCCTTCACGCCGGGATTCTGCGGCCAGATCTTCGTGGCGCGCTCGAGGGCGGCCTCGGCCTTGGCGGTGTCGCCCGCGAGGGCGGCGGCCTTGGCGGAAAGCAACGACATGTTCGAGGCGTTCATGGCGTTGTTGACCTTCGAGATGACCGGGGCGCTGGGGAAGTCCCGGGCTTGGCCGCGGACCTTGTTCACGTAGGCCTCGACGCTCGAAAGGTCGCGCTCGTCTCCAAGACGCTGGAGTTCGCGCAGGTCCTTCCAGAGGGCGAGCATCTGGCGCTTCTTTTCCTGAGGATAGAGCATCACCGGAGGCTCGAACTCGCCGAGGAAATAAGTCTCCTGGAGCCGTTCGAAGGCGCCATAGAGTTCCTCCTGCTTCATCAGGTCGTCCACCGTCTGCATGCCCTTGCTGACATCCTTGATCGCCTCGCGGGCGAGCAGGTCGATCGACTCGAGGGTGGGGACAAAATCGGAGACCGGGAAGAATTCCTTCACCTCCTTGGCGCCGACGATGACCTCCTGGTTGCTCGCGTTGAACACGACGCGGTAGAAAGCGCTCGTCAGCAGCGCATGGCGGTAGCGACGGGCCATCAGGAAGGCGACCATCTGCGACTGGAACTCGACCTTGGCCTTGATGCCGATGGCCGTGAGCTTCGTCCCTTGGGCGAGCATCTGGGCCTGCGTACGGGCCTCGTCCTTGACCCTGTAGCCCAGCTCGGTCGTGCCGGTGGAACCCTTCGAAACCATCTTCCCCTTGCTCTCGGCACGTTCGGCGTTGGCCTCTTCGATCCGGTCCGCCCGGTTGACGATGACCGATTCCTGCGTCTTACGAAGGATCTCCAGCTGATTGAGGGTTACTTCGATGTTCTTGTACTCGCTGTTCATCCGCCAGGCCTTCTGGACCTGGGTGGCGATGGTGAGGCAGCCCTGGCCGTCGAATTCGAACTCCGCGGCCTTGAAGAGCAGGTTGAATGCCTCCTGCTGGTTGCGGAAGTAATTGTCGCGGGTCAGCGCCTGCGGCGAAAGCAGGAACTGAATCTGATCGAGGATCGCGACGTAGCGCTTCATGTCGCCATTATCGGTCGGGGCCGCGAGGTAGCGTTCGAAACGCGCCCGGACGGAGCGGCTGTTACCCAGGTTCATCGTGCTCCCCTTCCACTGCATGGTGCCGTTCTCGAGGTCCACGGAATCGCTGTTGACGTTGAAAAGGCGGTCGGCGCCGCCTTCGGCGGTCGAGCTCTTGTAGTCACCGGCCGTACCGCCCTGAACAGGCGCCGGCGGGGGCGCCTGCGCGAAACCGAGGGCGGTCAGGGCGCACCAGCCGAAGCAAGAATAGATGAGGTGACGCATGGCGGAAAGATTCAGAAGCGCTCGAGGGCTTCGACGACCAGGAGGTCGCGGGTGACGCGGAGCTTGCACTTGAAGCGCTGGCCGACCTCGAAGGAATCGGCGGAGCCGGCGGGGATGAAGACCGGTATGCGGCCGACGGGATCCTTGCTGATCGGCTTCACGGCGAGGACGCGGCCACGGCCTTCGACGAAGGCGAGCTGCTGCTCGACCTGGCACTCGAGGCGGTAGCTGTTGCCTTGGAGCGTGGCCCAGTCACGACGATAGGTCTCGACCGAGAAAGGGGTCAGGTCGGCGAAACGTCCGCCTCCGCCCATGCGGGGAACGACGATCGCGACGAGGATCACGATGACCACGACCGGGATGCCGAGGGCGAAGAAGAGGGGGTTGATCTTGGACATGCGGAAGGAGGGGTGCAGGCTACCCTGCCCTGCCAGCCTAGGCTGGTTTTAGATTTGTTCCAGCGATTTCCCTACCTGAGGGAAATCCGGCGGCCGGCCTGGCCGGACCAAGCCGACCCTCAGCTCCAGCGTTTCTGCTGACAGCCGAAGACGACCAGGCAGATGCCGAACAGCCCTTGGATCAGCAGCACGGCCAGTCCTTCGGCCGTACTGGCCACGTAGGCGGCCTGGTTGGGCATGCTGGCGGTATAAGCATCATATAAGGGCAGCCCGAGCATGGATTTCATGTAGCCGGACCAGCCCCAATAAGCGTTGATGAAAGGTCGGCAGAGCCAGGTCAGCGCCGGCGGCAAGGCCAGGACGACCCCCGAGAGCGGCAGCTGGAAGCCGACGAGGTAGATCGACAGCAGCGAGGACTTCTCCGGCGAGGTCAGCATCGCCGAGAAGCCCAGGCAGACCACGGACATCGACACGCAGCTCCCGGCCAAGATGGCCATCTGCTCGGCCCACGGGCCCGGGAAATTGCAGATGAGCTTCACGAAGAAGCACATCCAGGCGCCCTGGGCGACGGCGATGAGCGAGACGAAGGTGATCTTCGAGAAAGCATAGGCCCACGGACGCAGGCCCGTCATGCGCTCCTTCTCGTAGAGCACGCGCTCGGCGGAGATCTCGCGGCCGCCGTTGTTGGCGCCCATGAGCGTGAGCAGGATGACCTGGAACATCACCAGACCAGCGGCGAGCCCGGCCAGCTGCGCGTTGGCCATCTGGACACCCAAGGCCTGCTTCACCTCTTCCATCGAGGCGGTATTGCGGTCCATGGGGATCTTCAGGACATCCCACGAGCCCTCGAGATTGAAGATGATCACGAGCAGCGGAAAGCCGAACGTGATGGCGAGCGTGAGGCCAAGGTAACCGGTGTCGCGGAAGAAGAGCCTGAGCCGACGCGAGAGCAGCGTCGTGAACTGCGACACGCCGCCGGGTACGACCGGCTCGGGGAGCGGCTCGACCTCGGACGGGGCGCCGACCTTAGCCACGGCTTGGGCATAGGACTCCGGGTGCTCGGCCTGATGGATGGCCCAGCGGTCGCGCCAGGTCGCCAGATCGGAGGCATTGAGGACCTCGTAAAGGCGCAAGCCGTCGGGAATCCCGAAATACCCCAGCAGTTCGTCGGGCGAGCCTTGGAAGACGACGTCACCTTGGTAGACCACCGTGACCCAGTCGAATTGGTTCAGTTTACCGAGGTTATGGATGATGCAGACGAAGCTCTTGTGGTGCTCCTCGGCGAGGTTACGCAGCAAGGCCAGGATCTGGTCTTCCGACTGCGGATCGAGACCCGAGGTGACCTCGTCGCAGACCATGCAGGCGGGATCGAGGGTGAGCTCCAGCCCCAAGGAGAGACGACGGAGCTGGCCACCCGAGAGGGCCGAGACCCGCTTGTCGCGATGCGGCGACATCCCGGTGACGCCCAGGACGGCCTCGAGGCGACGGGTCCGCTCGGCGGAGCCGGGCACCGCCAACTCCAGGGCGTATTCCAGGGACTCCGCCACCGTAAGCTGCGCCTGGGCGGCGGTGAACTGGGGAGCGAAACCGACCTTCCCGATCAGATCCTCCGTGCAAGTGATGCGCTGGCCGGCGAGACTGGCTTCGCCCGTCGAAGGGAGGATGCCCAAGATGGCCTTCATCAGGGTGGTCTTACCGCAACCGGAGGGCCCGATGACGGCGTTGAGCCCGCGAGGCAGGAAACGGGCGTTGGCGCCGTCGAGGATGACGGGGCCGTCGGCGCCCGCCCGTACGGTGAGATTCTCGCAGCTCAGCATCGGTTGCAGTCTTGCCTACCCCTTCCGCAGCGTAAAGGATTATCCCCATGAGACCCCTCGCCCTCGCGCTGCTCGCCGCCCTGGCCCTCGTCCCGCAGGCCGAAGCCCTGCAGATGAGCAAGAGAGCCATCCGCAACCAAGGCATCTTCGGCATCAAGATCGCCCGGACCGACATGGCCTTCTACGGACGGGCCGACGCCATCCTCTCGATCTCCTTCCAAGAGTTTACCACCGGTTCGTTCATTGTTTCCGAGCTGGTCATCGACATGAGGGACTCCCACCAACAGCTCCGTATTTATAGCACTCGCCCGCCTGGCACCGATGACGTCGCCAACCGCGTGAACCGCGCCAGCGAAGCCAACTCCCAGAACCGCGGGCTGCCCACGGAGGACGCGCGCAAACTCTCCGTGCCGGGACCCCTTGCGGCCATTGAATCCAAGGTGAACAACATGATCTCCGGCACCACCGGGGACATCGTCGTCAAGACCTACCCGACGACCACGCACGCGAAGACCATCGAGATGACCGTCTCGTCGAAGGCGGAGCTGCAGCGGCTCTACACCAACCTGATCACCCTTTACACCGGCTTCGAAGTCGAAGCCCAGGAAGGTGCCTCGGTCGAAGGCTCCAACGCGGCCAAGGCCAATGCGGCGACCACCATGACGACCAGCGGGGTCGCCCCGACCATCAAGATCAACCAGATCGGCGGGGTCTTGTTCACCGTCGAATAGTCCGCCGAGACCGGCATAGCCCCGTCTTTACGGGGCCAAGGTGCCCACCCCTCCCTTTCGGGCAAGTCCGGCTTGACCGTCCCGAAGGCGTCCGCTTGTGTCCGCCCTTACTCCCATGGCCTCCCTCCCCGTCAACCGTATCAAGAAGAAGAACATCATGAGCTACAATGGTGAGCTCTGCATCGTTCTCGAGTGCCTCGTCCGCACCCCCCCGAACAACGCCTCCTACGTCCAGATGGAACTCCGCTCCATCAAGACCGGCGCCAAGATCCCGGTCCGCTGCGGCATCGGAGTCAGCTTCGAAGTCTTCGATAACAGCATCAAGTCCCTCGAGTTCTCCTACGAAGCCGACGGCAGCTACGTCTTCGCCGACACCAACACCAACGAGGAATACTACATCTCGGCCGCCACCCTCGCGGATTCCAAGGAATTCCTGATCT
>JBILLR010000070.1:0-6339 GCA_044375965.1 Opitutales bacterium | reverse complement strand
AATCCTTCTCTATCCGGATGCCCCCTTGGCCGCGGCCGCCTTGGCTGTTCGAACGAGCTTCGGTGCCTGGTTCGGCGGATTCTGGCTGATTTTCGGACGCTTCCACGAAACGAAGGCAAAGCACCCTAAGGCTATTGGCAACCAGAGACTCGGTAGGGTGGGAAAAAAGCGTTGACCCTCCGCGTGGGCTCATCTTTGTTCCCCTTCCCATTTAACGGGGCCTTAGCTCAGTTGGTAGAGCGCTTGCATGGCATGCAAGAGGTCGTCGGTTCAAGCCCGATAGGCTCCACCATTCAACCGGCCGTCTTCCTCAGGGAAGGCGGCCGGACTCTTTGGTCAGCGCAGGACCAGCGTCAGCACCGTCCGGCAGTCCGACTGCAGCCGGGCTTCGACGGCCGTGTGCTCGCGGGTCACCCGGCTGATCGATTCGGCGCAGTTCTCAAGCGCTTTCTTGAGCACGAGCAGGTCGGTCTTGGTGGCCTTGCCTTCTGGTTTCTCGGCCAAGGCTTCGGCTTGCCCGGCATAGAGGAGCATCATGGCTTTCATCGCCTCCCGGTCGGCCGCCGTTCGGCGAAGCATCATCCAGATCGGCTTGCCCTTGGTGCCGCCCTCCGAGAGCAGCCGGAGGTAGCCCAGGGCGCTGTATGGGCGGGCGTCGGTCTCGAAGTCTTTCCTGGCAGCGGCTTCCGCCGCCAGGCTTTCCGGCGTGCGCACCTTCGTCTTGGAGGCGGTCTTCCCCTTGACCTTGGTCTTATTGCTTCCTGCCGGGGATTCGTCGGCCGGAACCTCCGCACGGACGGCGCCCTCGGCCTTGCCTGAGAGCATGCTCGAGCGTTTCAAGTCGTCGAAGCCGAGCCAGAAGAGATTTTCTTCGAGTTGGAATTCATTGCAGACCACATCGGCCCGGTTGGCGGAAAGCGACATTCCCTTGAGGCCTTCCTGCATCGAAACAAGGAGGTTCTTGACGAGCGACTTGACGTCGGTGGCCACCGCCGGCTGGGCGAAGGGGTCCTCGATCTCCTTGGACGCCATCTTCTTCGTCGGCTTGTCCTCCTCGAGCATCAGTTCGCGTTCGGCCCACAGCTTGGGGTTGTTGCGCTTGATCCAATCCTGATCCAAGTCTTCCCAGCGGTAGGTGAGCACCGTGTCGGCGTCGAGGCGCTTCACCATGATCGTCATCTCGTCCTGCGTGATGTATTCGAACGCGATGACCGTGGCGTTGCCGATTCGGCGGAGCTGCACCGTCTCGGCGAAGGCCGATAGGATGCCAAAGGTGAGCGCGGCGGCAAGGAAGCGACGGAAGGAAGGCACGTTCAGTAACTTAAGGGGTCAGGGTATGGGTCGGCAAATCAAGAACGACGGAGGCGGGACGGCCGGAGGCCTGCACGAAGAAAAAGCCCGCCGGCACGGCGGTCTGGCGGGGGCGATCAGGGGCAGGGCCTTACTTGCCTTTGGCCTCGAACTTCGGGTGGAGGTACTCGGCGCAGGAATCAAGGGACGCCAGCTGGACGTAGTCGGCCTCGGGGACTTCGATGCCGTGCTTCTTGCGGAGCTCCATGACGATATCCAGGAAGTCCATCGAATCCAAGGACAGCTGGTCGCGCAGGCGGACCTCAGGCTTGACGGCGGCCAGGTCCTCGTCTGGCGCGATGTCGGCGATGATGTCGAGAACCACCTGCTTGATGTCGTCCTTGGTCATGTTTTCAGGGATTGTTTCAAACGTCCAAACCCCGTCAGGCAACCCCATATTTCTTGACGATGAGGGCCGAATTGATGCCCAGCATGCCGAACGAGTTGTTCAGGATGGCGTCGACCCGGGCTACCTTGACCGGCTGGTTGATAACCAGCCCGGGGAGGGCGCATTCAGGGTCTAATTCGTCGATATTGATGGTCGGATGGACCCAATGGTCTTCGAAAGAGGGCAGGTTGCCGGCCAGTTCCAAGGCACCGGCCGCCCCCATGCAATGACCGATGAAGCTCTTGGTGTTGTTGATGCGGGTTTCCGGACAGTCGGTGAAGACGGCCCTCAGGGCGGTGCACTCCTGGACGTCGCCCAAGGCCGTGGCCGTGGCGTGGGTGGAGACGATGTGGATGTCCTGCGGCTTCATGCCGGCGCGTTTCAGGGCCATGCGGACGCACTCGGTCTGGCGTTCCGGGTTGGGGAGGACGGCGTCGGTCGCGTCGGAGTTGATGCACCAGCCGGCGATCTCGGCGATGATCCGGGCGCCGCGGGCCAAAGCGTCGTCCAGGCGCTCCAGCACGTAGATCGCCCCTCCCTCGGAGATGACGATGCCGTTGCGGTCCTTGTCGAACGGGCGGGAGGCCTTGGCGGGGTCCTCGTGGGCGCCCAGGGCTCCTTGGTTCTTGAAGCCGGCGAAGATCCCGAAGGTGTGGATGGATTCGGAGACGCCGCCCGCGAAGGCCACGTCGACCTCGCCGAGCTGGAGCATCTGCGCGGCCTGGATGAGGCCGGCGTTGCCTGCGGCGCAGGCGGCGCCGATGGTGTAGTGCGGTCCGGTGATGCCCATGTTCATGGTGACCTCGCCGGCCGGGTTGTTCGCCACCGTCCGGGGGTTGTGATGATGGGTCCAGTACTTCGTATCGTTGCCGAACTGGGAGATGTTGTGGATCTCGTTCTCGGTCTCGACGTTGCCGTGCTCGGTGATGCCGAGGTAGACGCCGACGCGGGACTTGTCCGTCTTGTCCCAGTCCAGGCCTGAGTCGCCCAGGGCCTCACGGGCGCAGAAGATGGAGATGGAGCCGACGCGGGTGCCGTTGCGGATTTCCTTCCGCTTCTGCCACTTGGTGGCGTCGAAGTCACAGACGCCCGCCGGCTGCGGGCCCATGTGCCGGACGTCGATGACGGCGATGCGCGCCTTGCCGGCGAGCAGGTTGGCACGGAATTCGGCCAGCGTATTGCCGTTGGGGGCGGTGAGGCCGAGGCCGGTGATGACGATGCGTGGCTTTGGGGACATCTGACGGGCTTCCATCAAGCGTCCGCGGGCCGCGAAGTCAAACTCCGCTCCCCGCTTGCCCTTGCCAATTGGCCGTGGCCGCATTGTCTGAAGTCCGATGTCCAAGCCGATCCAGTGTTCGCTGTGCGAGGAGGCCGCCACGGTCCACCTCTCCCAGGTCGTCCACGGGAAGGTCACCAAGGTCCATCTTTGCGAAGCCTGCGCCCAGAAGGGCGGGGCCACCGATCCGGCGGTTTTCCAGCTCGCCGACGCGCTGGCGGCCGCCACGCCCGCCCCGACGCTGACCTGTCCCGGGTGTGGCTACTCCGACTTAGATCTCCGGAAACGCGGACGTCTCGGCTGCCCGGTCTGCTGGGAGACCTTCGGGGAGGCTCTCGACGGCCTGCTGCTCAAGGTGCAGCATGAGCCGGCACACGTCGGCCGGGCTCCCACCGGCGTGGTGCCCGTCGCCCAGCTGCGTCGGCGCCTCGACGCGGCCCGCCTCGAGATGGCCGCCGCCGTGAGCGGCGAGGATTTCGAAGCCGCCGCGCGCCTGCGCGACGAGATCACCGCCCTCGAGCGCCAGCTCGCCTCCTGACCATGTCCGTCGAAGACATCCTCGCCGCGGAAAGCGAACTCACCCACCTCCTCGGCGGCCAGCAGGCCGTCGTGCTGAGCACCCGCATCCGCCTCGCCCGCAACCTCGAAGGCCTGCCTTTCCCCGGCTGGGCGAAGCTCCCGCAGCGCAAGGAGATCTCCGACCGCTGCGTGGCCGCCCTTGAAGTTCTTCCGAAGTTCCGCCGCGGACACGTCGTGCGCATGGGCGAACTCGGCGACCGCGACCGCGCGGTGCTCGTGGAGCGCCATCTGGTCTCGAAGGAGCTCGCCGCCGGCAAGATCGGCGCCGCCGTCATCAGCCGCGACCAGACCTGCTCCGTCATGGTCAACGAAGAGGACCATCTCCGCATCCAGGTCGTCAAGGCCGGCTGGCACTTGCGCGGCACCTGGCACATCGCCGAGCAGCTCGACGACGCCCTCGGCGGCGCGCTGAAACTGGCCTTCTCGGACCGCCTGGGCTACCTCACCGCCTGTCCCACCAACGTCGGCACGGGCCTCCGTGCTTCGGCGATGGTGCACCTGCCCGGGCTTTGCCTGGCCGGCCACATGGACAAGGTCACCCGCGCGCTCAATCAGGACGGACTCGCCGTCCGCGGCTGGCTCGGCGAGGGCACCGAGGCCGCCGGCAACGTCTTCCAGATCTCCAACCAGCAGACGCTCGGCCTTTCCGAGGACACGATCCTCAAGCACCTCGGAGGCTGGATCAGGCACGTCGTCGAGCAGGAGTGGAACGCCCGCCGCAAGCTGGCGCAGGAGGAAGGCGAGAAGTTCGTCGACCGGCTCGCGCGTTCGCTCGGCGTGCTGCGCTCGGCGCGCCTGCTCACGAGCTCGGAGGCGATGAACATGCTTTCGCACCTGCGGCTCGCCTGTGACATGGGCTGCCTGCCGGAAGAACGCCGCCACCTCGTCGACCGGCTGATGATCGAAGGACAGCCCGCCCACGTGCAGGCCCGCGCCGGCCAGGAGCTCGACAGCGACGGACGCGACCGTCGGCGCGCCGCGGTCGTCCGCGAGGCGTTGAAGGATTTCCCGGAAGTCGGACCGCCGACCGCTTAGTCGGCCTTGGGCGGATTCGCCGCGCGGTCCTTGCGGGCCATCTCGTCGAGCAGCGCCTGCACGCGCGCCACGCCGCCGGTGATGTCATCCTCGGCGAAGAGGATGTCCGGCGTATGCTTCATCTCCAGGATGCCGCCGACGGTGGAACGCAGCTCCGTGCGCACGCGCTTCAGGAAGGCGCGGGCCTTCTTGCGCTCCGCGTCGTCGCCCGAGACGGCGTAGCCGACGCGGCACTGCCGGAGGTCGGGCGAGACGCTCGCGACGGTGATCGTGATCAGCGCGGCCTCCGTGGGCCAGCTCTGACGCAGCGCGGAGGAGACCTCGCGCTGGATCAGTTCGGCGACCCGGAGCTGTCTTTGCGACATAAGGCTTAGAGGGACGGGCGCGTCTGCAGCATCTCGACGGCTTCGATGATGTCGCCGGGCTGATATTCGTCGTAACCGCCGAGCTTGATGCCGCACTCGAAGCCGGCCTTGACCTCGGAGGCGTCGTCCTTGAAGCGACGCAGGGTCTCGACCGGTCCGTTGTGGATGATCTTGCCGGCGCGTACCACGCGCGCCTTGGCGGCGCGGCGGATGAGGCCTTCGGTGACCATGCAACCCGCGACCTTGTGTTCCTTGCCGAGCGGGAAGACGGCGCGCACCTCGGCCGCGCCCAGCTTGTTCTCGCGGACCTCGGGGTCCAGGAGCTCGGTCATGGCTTCCTTCACGAGCGTGATCAGCTCGTAGATGATGTCATGGGTGATGAGGCGGACGCCGGTGCGCTTGAGCTGCGGCTGGACGCCGTTCTCGAGCTTGGTGTCGAAGGCGACGATGAGCGCCTTGGAGGCTTCGGCGAGGGCGACGTCGCCCTGGGTCACGGGACCGACGGAGCCGCCGACGACCTCGAGGCGGACCTTGGCGGACTTGATGTCCCGCAGGCAGCCTTCGAGGGCTTCGAGCGTGCCGTTGACGTCGGCCTTGAGGAGCACGCGCAGGATCTTCTCCTTGTCCTGGGCCAGAGCCGCCATGAGGCGTTCGAGGTCCGACATCCCGGGGCGGGCGCCAGTGTTCGGAGCCTGCTGTACGGCCTCGGCGGCCTTGCGGGCGGCGAGCGCGGCTTCTTCGGCGATCTCACGGGCTTCGCGGTCGTTCTTGACGGTCTTGAACTTGGTGCCGGGGGCCGGGACGGCGTCCCAGCCGA
This sequence comes from Opitutales bacterium, assembly GCA_044375965.1. Taxonomy (GTDB): domain Bacteria; phylum Verrucomicrobiota; class Verrucomicrobiia; order Opitutales; family UBA953; genus UBA953. Next base: position 529 of record JBILLR010000070.1, on the reverse strand, counting down.
GCACGAGCGCGGGAGCGCCGGGAGCGGCGGCGGGCATGCGGTTGCCGCGCTCATCCATGAGCGCGCGCACCTTGCACCAGGTCTCGCCGCAGACGAACGAGTCGCCGGGCTTGAGCGTGCCTTTCTGCACGATGACGGTGGCGGTGGGGCCGCGGCCGGTCTCCATCTGCGATTCGATGACGACGCCTTGGGCCGGGCACTTGGCGTTGGCCTTGAGGTCGAGGACTTCGGCCTGGAGCAGGATGGACTCGAGCAGCTCGGTCATGCCGGTGCCCTTGAGCGCCGACACGGGGCTGGTGATGGTCTCGCCACCCCAGTCTTCCGGGGTGATGTTGCGCTGCTGCATCTGCTGCTTCACGCGGTCGATGTTCGCGCCCTTGGCGTCGACCTTGTTGATCGCGGCCACGATGGCGCTGGCGTGCTTCTGGGCGAACTTGAGGGCTTCCTCGGTCTGCGGCATGAAGCCGTCGTCCGCCGCCACGACGAGCACGGCGACGTCGGTCACCGAAGCCCCACGTTCGCGCATCTT
>JBILLR010000069.1:0-6354 GCA_044375965.1 Opitutales bacterium | reverse complement strand
CCCTGCTCCTCCTCGGCAACTTCGCCATCGCCGGCTACGCCCTGCTCTGCCTGAAGCAGTCGGGCGACGAGGCCGATCTCGGCAAGGTGTTCTTCACCCGCAAGGCGGCCTGAATGGGACGCGCGGGGGATTGGCTGCGACGCACGGTGCGTGACCCGCTCCTAGGGCAGCTCCGCCAAGGCGCCACGCCGGAGGCCGTCTCGGCGGCCGTCGTCGTCGCCTTCGCCCTCGCGATCGTCCCCGTCATCGGCGTCACCACCCTGCTCTGCCTGCTGGCGGGGCGGATCTTCCGCCTGAACCACATCGTGATGCAGGTCGTGAACCACGTGAGCTATCCGCTGCAGCTGATCCTGCTCGTGCCCTTCGTCCGGCTCGGCGAGGCCCTGACCGGCGCCGACCCCATCGCGCTCTCGCCGACGGCGCTGATCGACGAGTTCAACCGCTCTTTCGGGGGCTTCGTGGCCCAGTTCTGGACGGCCTACCTGCACGGGCTGCTAGGATGGACGCTGACCGTCCCGCTCCTCTGCTGGGCTCTGCATCTTCTCCTGCGCCGCGTCTTCCGCCGCTTCGCCCCCGCTCCCGTTTCCGCATGAACCCCCTCCTCGAGCTCGGTTTCGAATTCCTCGTCCTCTTAGGCGAAGCCTGTGTCTTCTTCGCGCTCTGCTGGCTCGTCGCCAAGAAGATCGACAACTGGTCGATCGTGGACGTCGCGTGGTCCTACGGCTTCGCGCTCGTCGGCCTGCAGGTCCTCATCACGCACTTCTTCGTCCACCACCACCTCGGCGGCCAAGGAGTGATGATGGCCGGTGCGACGGTGTGGTGGAGCCTACGTCTCGGGACGCACCTCGCGGGCCGCGTGCTCGGGCACCTCGACCAGGAAGACGGCCGTTACCTCAAGATGCGCGCCGAATACGGCGACCGGATGCCGGCTCGCATGATCTATTTCTATTTCGTCCAGGCCGTCGTGCTGACGGTCCTCTGCCTCCCGCTGCTGTCCTCCAATCCCACGGGCTCCTCCGGCCCGGCCCAGAACATCCATTGGATCGGCCTCGGCATCGTCGGCCTGGCCCTGCTCATCGAGACGATCGCCGATGCCCAGCTGGCGGCGTTCAAGAATGACCCCGCCAACCGGGGCAAGGTCTGCGAACGCGGGCTCTGGGCCTGGAGCCGCCACCCGAACTACTTCGGCGAATGGCTCGTCTGGGTCGGCTTCTTCCTGATGAGCTATAACAGCACCTACCGGGGCATCCCCGGCCTGCTCTGCGTCGGCGTCATCTATTACTTCCTCACCCGTGTGACCGGGGTGCCTCTGACCGAGCAGCATCTGCTGGCGTCCAAGGGCGAGGCCTACGCCGACTACCAGCGCCGCGTGCCGGCCTTCTGGCCCCGCCCGCCGCGCGGCTGATTTTTCCTCGGCGACGGGTTGCCAGCGGTCGGGACGGCGTACAATTTGCCCCCATGCCGCTGCTCGACAAGCTCATCGAAAAAGACGTCCTGCCGGACGGAGCGATCCGCTGGGGCATCCGCCGGCTGCTCAAGCAGCGCCTCGTCGACGAGCGGCCCGACTCCGCCGCCGCGCGCTTCGCCAAGGTCGACGCCTTCGCCGCCGAGCTCCGCACGCTGCCCGTCGCGATCGAGACCAAGGCCGCGAACGACCAGCATTACGAAGTGCCGGCCGAGTTCTATAAGCTCTGCCTCGGGCCGCGCCTGAAATACTCCTCCTGCTTCTACGAGACCGGCGCCGAGACGATCGGCCAGGCCGAGGAGACGATGCTGGCGCGCACGTGCGCCCGCGCGGAGCTGCAGGACGGCATGGAGATCCTCGAGCTCGGCTGCGGCTGGGGCTCGCTCACCCTCTGGATGGCCGAGAAATACCCGAACGCCCGCATCACCGGCGTCTCGAACTCCGCCTCGCAGCGTGCGCACATCGAAGGCGAATGCGCCAAACGCGGCTTCAGGAACGTGCGCATCATCACCTGCGACATGAACGTCTTCGCCGCCGAAGCCTCGCGCTACGACCGCGTGGTGTCCGTCGAGATGTTCGAGCACATGAAGAACTGGGCCGAGCTCATGCGCCGCATCGCCGGCTGGCTCAAGCCCGGGGGCAAGCTCTTCTTCCACGTCTTCACCCACAAGGACGTCGCCTACCACTTCGCCGCCAAGGACGCCACCGACTGGATGTCGCGCCACTTCTTCACCGGCGGCATCATGCCGTCGAACTGCCTCGCGAGCCGCTTCCAGGACGACCTGAAACTCGAGACCCAGTGGGAGGTCGAGGGACGCCACTACGGCCAGACCTCCGAGCATTGGCTGCAGAACACCGACCGCCACCGCGACGAGATCCTCCGGATCTTCGCCCAGACCTACGGACCGGACAGGGCGAAAGCCTGGCTCGCCAACTGGCGCGTCTTCTTCATGGCCTGCGCCGAGCTCTGGAACTACAAGGGCGGCACGGAGTGGATGGTCTGCCATTACCGCTTCGCCAAGCGTGCGGGCTAAGTCCGCGTTTGCCACCGGGCAAGGTCCGCGTTTGCTCGGCGTCATGCAGAGCTACGAAGAGGGCGGCGTACCCATGGAACGATGGAAGGTCGGCGCCTCGACCTACGAGACCTGCCTGACGCGCGGCGCCCGCCTGCTGCGTTGGAAACTCGACGTCCCCTCCGGTCATCGCGAGATCCTCTTCTGGCCCGAAGGCGCGCCGATGGACCTCGACAAGATCGGCCCCGTCCGCGGTGGCAACCCGATCCTCTTCCCGTTCATGGGGCGTAACTACGCCGACGGCGAGAAGTTCGCCTGGAAGGCCGCCGACGGCGTGAAGCGCCCGATGCCGCAGCACGGCTTCGCCCGCGATTCGGCCTTCGAAATCGTCGAAAGCGGCCCCAAGCACGCCGTGGTGCGGATGATCCAGGACGAGCGCGGCCGCGGCTGCTACCCCTTCGCCTACGACTTCCGGATTCGCTTCGACTTCCTCGAGCTCTTCCTGCGCATCACGTTCGAGTTCGAGAACCGCGACAGCCAACCGCTGCCCTGGTGCGCCGGGCACCATTTCTACTTCACGCTGCCGTGGCACGCCGGCCTGAGCCGACGTGACTACGTCGTCAAGATTCCGTCGAAGAAACAATGGCGGCACGCGGCCGACGGCAAGCTCGTGCCCTTCGCCGAACTCAAAGGCCAGGACGCCATCGGTTTCGACAGCCCGCATCTCTCAGACTGCATCTTCACCAACCTCAAGTCGGCCACGCTGAGCTTCGGCCCGAAGTCCGGCGAAGAGGACATCACGGTCAAGGTCGGCGAGGAAGCCATCCCGGGCGCATGGGCGAGCGTCGTCACGTGGACGCCCGATCCGGAGGCCCCTTACTACTGCGTCGAACCTTGGATGGGCCCGCCCAACAGCCCCGAACATAAGAACGGGCTCCGTTTTGCGGAGCCCGGTCGGGTCGACACCTTCGTCACCGAGGTGTCATTGATGTAAGCCTCGCGGCTTACTTGCTGCTGTTGCTGTTGAGGGGCAGTTTGCCCTTCGACTTGGCCGGAGCCTTGGCAGCCGGGGCCGGAGCGGTCTCGACGACCGGGGCGACCACGGGGGTCAGGCCGGCGGCCGGGACGAGGTTGGCGTCGCCGGCGCCATCGGTGACCGGGGACGGACCCTTTTCAGGACCCATGCAACCAACGAGGATGGCGGAAAGGAGGGAGAGAACGAACAGATTGCGTACCATGGCAGTGAGGTTAGGTTGCGAGGACTCTACCTCGCATGGCTCACCGCACAAGCGCAGATTCTGCCCCCCTCACTCTCTTCGTCTGCACGGGGAATTTCTACCGCAGCCGCCATGCCGAGGCCCTGTTCAACTGGCATGCGACCCGGGCAGGCCATCCGGCCCGAGCCTTTTCGCGTGGATTATTGACCTCCTTGGTGGCCGACGAGCCGACCCTGCTATCCCGGGATACCGAGCGACGGCTCCGGGAACTAGGCGTGCCCTTGGACCTGACGGGCGCCGCCCCGACCCAGCTGCGCCGGGAAGACTTGGAGCGGGCGCACCGGACCATCGCGCTGAAGAAAGACGAGCACCACGCGATGATGCTCCAGGCCCACCCCGAATGGGCCGACCGGATCGAGTATTGGTCGGTGCATGACATCGACTGCGCCCATCCGGACCAAGCGCTGCCTCAGATCGAGGCGCAGGTCCTCGAGCTGATGCGCACGCTCCGGATCTGATCCGCGGAAGCCTTAGGCGGCCGAACCGGCGCCGGCCCGACGCAGTGCTTCGAGGTGCGAAGCCGCCTGATTGAGCAGGCCGCGCAGTTCGACCATCGTCTCCTGGGCCACCTCGGCCTTGGTGGCGGCGGCCTCCTTGAGCGCTTCGGCGCGCAGGGCGAGCTCCTTGGCGAGTTCGTGAGCCGCGGTGATGGTCTTGGCCTTGAGCTCGCGGGTGCGGAGATCGAGGCGGGCGGCGAGGGAGTCGATGTCGCGACCGAGCGTGCGGCTCTGCTCTTTAAGCTCGGCGGCCATGATGCGGGAGTCGGGGACGCGGCGGAGGTCCTGAGTCAGGCCGACCTTGGAAAGCGTCCAGATGATCCACTTGGTCGGGTCGAACTGCCAGGGCTTCACGCCGTTGCGGTAGTCGTGCTGGAACTCGTGGTGATAGTTATGGTAGCCCTCGCCGAAGGTCAGGAGCGCGACGACGCCGCTGTCGCGGGCGCTATGGTCGGTCGAGTAAGGACGACGGCCGATCATGTGGCAGAGCGAGTTGATGCAGAAGGTGCCCTGCTGGACGACGACCGTGCGGAGCAGGCCGGCGATGAGGAAGGCGGCCAGGGCGGTCATGCCGGGGTTGGCATAGCCCATGAGGGAGGCGTACCCGTAACCGAGGGCGGCCGGCATCACGAAGCCCACGAAGGCCCCGATCCACTGGACGTAGCGGTGCTGCCACATGACGAGGGGGTCGGCCTCGAGGTCCTTGACATTGGTGACGGGCGGCTTCGGCTTGAGGCGAAAGAGAAGCCAGCCGATGTGGGCGTAGAAGAACCCCTTGGAGATATCGTAGGGATCTTCGTCTTCATCCACGTGCTTGTGGTGGATGCGGTGGTCGGCGGACCAATCCAGGGCCGAATTCTCGAAGGATGCGGCGCCGAAAAGGAGGACGAAGAGCTTCACCGGCCACTTGGCCTTGAAGGAGATGTGCGAAAACAGGCGGTGGTAGCCCAGGGTGATGCCGAAGCCGGTCGCGTAGTAGTAAAACACGAACATGGCCCAGATGAAGCCCCAGCCGTGGACCTTGTTGGCGGCGTCAGCCGGGAGGTTGAACTGGGTCCAGAGGAACCAGGGAACCACGGTCAGCGAAAGGAGGGCTGTCCCGATCAGAAAGGTGGAGGTCACCCATTCGATACGGTAGATAGGGAAGTTTTTGAACTTCATGTAAGGAGGTGAACATAGGAGGGCACCCCTTCGAGGCGAGAGGAATCAATAGCCCTAAAACGCCTAAAAAAGGGTCCTAAATTCGCTTTTTCGAGAACCTTGTTTCGGGAAGACCGCCGCTCAGTCGCGACGGCGGCGACCGATCGAATTCTTCACCGGGATGATCCGCACGGGTTCGCGCGTCTTGATCCACAGGTCGCTCTCCTTGTAAAGCTTGCTGGAAATGCTCTGCACGGCGTCGCCGAACGATTCTACAGGCATGCGCTGTCCCTTCGGGGATTCATTGAAGGCCTTGGCGACGTCGACGATCTTGTCGGCGACTTCCTTGGGGTCATCGTCCTCAAGCAGCTGGACGACCCAGCCCGTCAGGTCCTTAGGCAGCCCTTCTTCGGGCTCGCTGACCAGGACGAGCATCTGCTTCTTGGCCGGCTTCTCGCGCTCGACGGCCTCCTCGGCCACGGCGTCACGGATCTGATTCAGGATCTCGGCGGCCATGCGCACGTCGACGCCGCTTTGCTTCAGGATTTTCTGCACGATTTCGATGTCTACCTTGGCCATAGGCCACCAAGAGACTCCAAGCATCCCGACGAGGGAAGCCGGAGTTATTCGCAGCACGGATGAAGGCCGCTAATCAAAGGGAAATCGGGGACCGGGTGATTGGCTGGGGGAATATTATCAGGTGTAAGGCATCCCAAACACCCAATGCCGTCTCCGGCTTCCCTTTGAGTTCAAAGCCCCCGCCACCTGCCACCCAAAACTTGCAGCCACTTTTGCACCTTTGCACAGGCCTCAGGCCGATTTGCACTTAGGACAGCACGTGGTGCTGTCCCTACCCCTCCCCCGACCCCTCTGGTCTCTGTTGCTACCGACCCTCCTTTCCCTCTTAACCCCGTCGTGGCGGAACACACCAAAGTCATGGGGAAGGAGTGGGCGGACGCCCG
>JBILLR010000014.1:0-19329 GCA_044375965.1 Opitutales bacterium | reverse complement strand
CCGCCCATCGCCGCGGAACGTTCGGCATCGAAGCCATATTTGCCGGACTCCTGGCGCAACCAACGTAAGGCCGCGATCGGATCCTCGATCTGCGCCGGCCAAGGATGTTCGGGCAGCAGGCGGAAATCCAGGCTCGCGACGGCGTAGCCTTTCGCGGCCAACCATGACACGGGACAACCGGCCTTGGTGCCGGATTTCCAGCCGCCGCCATGCACCCAGATGACCAAAGGCATGGGCGTGGCCGGCTTCTTCGTCGGACGGTAGAGATCGAGCTTCAGGCTGAAGCCTTGGACCTGCGCATACTCCAGGTCACGGAGCACTTCGACGCCTTCCGGAAGCTTCGGCGCGGCGAAAGAGGGAATCGCGAGGAACGCGAGGAGACAGGCCAGACGGCTCATTTCTTCTTCGCCTTGGCCTTGCCGGCGGGGCTCTTCTTGATCAGCTGGACGGGGACGTCGTTCTTCAGGTCTTCGCCGGGCGTGCTGCGTCCGCGGGCGATGATCTTCTCAAGCTCGGCCTTCATCGCCGCGACGCGTTCAGGGAACTGCGCCTGCAAGTTGGTCTTCTCCCCGAGATCTTTCGAAAGGTCGTAGAGCTGCACGGCAGGCAGGCCGGCCTCCTCCGCGCCCGGCTTCGGCGAACTCCAGCCGCCGGAACCGGCGCTCAGCAGCAGCTTCCAAGGCCCGTCTCGGAACGCGAAGCTGCCGTTGATGGACTGGCTGACGATACCTAGGCGGACCGTCGGCTTCTCGCCACGCAGGACCGGCAGGAAACTCACGCTGTCCTCGCCCATCGCCGCCGGGACGGAAGCGCCGGTGATCTCAGCGAAGGTCGCCAGGAAGTCGATCTGGCCGACGAGCGCGTCGCTGACGCCCGGCTTCACCTTCGCCGGCCAGCGCACTAGGAACGGCACGCGGTGGCCGCCTTCATAAAGGTCCGCCTTATGGCCGCGCAAGGGGTGGTTTGGCTCGTGACCCGCCTTCTGGAGCTCAGGGATGTTGGCGGCCGGAGAGCAGCCGTTGTCCGAGGTGAAGATCACCAAGGTGTTCTCCGTCAGGCCCTGCTTCTCCAGCGAGGCCAGCAGCCGGCCGACGTCATGGTCGACCTGTTTCACGAAGTCCGCGTACGGGCTGATGCCGCTGGAACCTTGGAACTCCTTGGTCGGCACGATCGGCGTGTGCGGGGCATTCAGCGGCACGTAGGCGAAGAACGGCTTGGAGGGGTCGGTCTTCTTCTGTCCTTCGATGAAGGCGATGGTCTGGTCGATGACGGATGGCATCACATCCACCGCCTCGAACTTCGGCCCGGCCGGGCCGGTGCGCAACCAGGTCTTGGTCGCGCTGGGGATCTCCGTCATGCGACGGTCCTTGATCCAGACGAACGGAGGCATGTCCAGCGAAGCGCTGATGCCATAGAAGGTGTCGAAACCGTGATCGACCGGTCCGCCGAGGATGTCGCCGGCGAAATCGATCTTGCTGACGTCCTTGGGGTTCTTCGAGAAATCGCCGCCGTCATCCGCATAGCCTCCGCCGGCCAGAGGAAAGCTCATCCCGAGATGCCACTTTCCGAAACAAGCGGTCGCATAGCCTTGTTGCTTGAGCAGACCGGCGAGCGTGAGGCGGTCCTTGGCGATGAGCGGAGGAGAGAAGCCGCCGAGCACCCCGTTCTGCAGGCGCGTGCGCCAGTGGTAGCGTCCCGTCAGCAGGCTGTAACGGGTCGGAGTGCAGACGCCGGAGGACGTATGTCCGTCCGTGAAGCGCACGCCGCCCTTGGCCAAGGCGTCCAGATGGGGGGTCGCGATCTTGCTCTGCGGGTTGTTGGCGCCAAGGTCGCCGAAGCCTTGGTCGTCGGCCAGGATGACGATGATGTTGGGTCGGTCGACGGCGAGCAGCGGGGTCAGGCACATCAGCCAACCGCATAACAGGGGGAAGCGCATGGTGGGGAGACCCTTTCCTAGGCCGCAGGTTCCTTGCCCGCAACCCTTGCGTCGGCCCTATCTTGTTTGCCTCCGCCCGGGTCCTCCCCTATCCCCTCACCTCTCTCCATGTCGTCCTTCCTCGGCCTCTCTTTCATCGGTTTCGCCCGCGGTCAGTCCACCGCCGCCCCCTACCGAGCTTCCAATCCCGCCACGGCGACCGCGCTCGAGCCGGACTTCTTCCCCGCGACCGCCGCCGAAGCCGATCGCGCCGGCGATCTCGCCGCCCTAGCCACCCCGGCCCTCGCCGCCCTCTCTGGCCGCAAGAAGGCCGAGTTCCTGCGCGACATCGCCAGCCGCATCGAAGCCGCCACGCCCGCCCTCGTCGCCCGCGCGACGCAGGAGACCGGCCTCCCTGAAGCCCGCTGCCAGGGCGAGATCGGCCGCACGATGGGCCAGCTACGCCTCTTCGCCGACCTCGTCGAGAAAGGCGACTGGATCGACGCCCGCATCGAGACCGCGAATCCGGACCGCAAGCCTCTGCAGAAGCCCGACCACCGCTCGCTGCTGCGGCCGGTCGGCCCCGTCGCCGTCTTCTGCGCGAGCAACTTCCCCTTCGCCTACTCCGTCGCCGGCGGGGACACCGCTTCCGCTTTCGCCGCCGGCTGTCCCGTCATCGTGATGGCCCACCACGCGCACGTCGGTACCGCCGAGATCATGGGCGGGCTCATCGTCGAGGCCGTGAAGGCCGCCGGACTTCCGGAAGGTACGTTCTCCCTGCTCATGGGCGAAGGGCGCATCATCGGCCAGCAGGTCGCCAAACATCCGGCCCTGCGCGCCATCGGCTTCACCGGCTCCCGCGCCGGCGGCCGCGCGCTCATGGACACCGCCGCGGCCCGTCCGACCCCGATCCCGGTCTACGCCGAGATGAGCAGCGTCAATCCCGTCGTCCTGCTCGAAGGCGCCCTCGCCGCGCGCGGCGAGACCATCGCCACCGGCCTCGTCGGCTCGTGCACCCTGGGCGTCGGCCAGTTCTGCACCCAGCCCGGACTCATCGTCCTCGTCCGCTCCGCCGCTGCGGAAGCCTTCGTCAGCAAGCTCTCCGCGCTCTTCACCGAATGCGCCGACGGCGTCATGCTCACCGCCGGCATCCATCAGGCCTACCAGAAAGGCGTCGCGACCCGCACCGCTCAGGCCGGCGTCAAGGTGATCGCCCAAGGCAAGTCGAGCGGCCAGCCCAACCGCGCCGTCGCCACGCTCTTCTCCACCGAGGCCAAGACCTTCGTCGCCGACGCCTCGCTGCAGGAAGAGATCTTCGGACCGAGCTCGCTCGTCATCTGGTGCGCCCACGCGCGCGAGGTCGACGCCGTCCTCGGCGCCCTCCATGGCAACCTGACCGCCACCGTGCACGGCACCGACGCCGAGCTCGCGCAGCACGCGGCGCTCATCGCCCGCCTCGAGGCCGTCGCCGGGCGCGTCGTCATCAACGGTTTCCCCACCGGCGTCGAAGTCTCGCATGCCATCGTGCACGGCGGCCCCTACCCTTCGCTCTCCGACGGACGCACCACCTCCGTCGGCTCCAACGCCATCTACCGCTTCACGCGCCTCGTCTGCTTCCAGAACTACCCGGACGCCGCCCTGCCGGCCGAACTGCGCAACGCCAACCCCCTCGGACTCTCCCGCCTCGTCAACGGCTCCCGCTCGAATTCTGCGATCTGACCTAACCGCCGATCGTATCCTAACCGCCAACCGCTAACCGCTTCCACCTTCCCTCCATGTCCCCCCTCGAACTCCAGAAGGTCCTCTCGTCCGGCCTCCTCTCCTTCCCGATCACCGACTTCCAGGCCGACGGCGACTTCCACGCCGCGGGTTACGTCAAGCGCCTGCAGTGGCTCGCTCCTTATGGCGCCACCGCGCTTTTCGCCGCGGGCGGCACCGGCGAGTTCTTCTCCCTCGAGCCCAAGGAATACTCCGCCGTCATCAAGACCGCCGTCGACACCTGCGCCGGACTCGTCCCGATCCTCGCCGGCGCCGGCGGCCCGACCCGCGTGGCCATCCAATACGCCCAGGAAGCCGAGCGCCTCGGCGCCAAAGGCATCCTCCTTCTGCCGCACTACCTGACCGAAAGCAACCAGGACGGCGTCGCCGCGCACGTCGACCAGGTCTGCAAGTCCGTCAAGATCGGCGTCGTCGTCTACAACCGCAACGTCTGCCGCCTCCAGCCGCACCACCTCGAGAAGCTCGCCGCGAACAACCCCAACCTCATCGGCTACAAGGACGGCTTCGGCGACATCGAGCTCATGGTCTCGATCCGCCGCCGCCTGGGCGACCGCTTCAGCTACCTCGGCGGCCTGCCCACCGCCGAAGTCTACGCCGCGGCCTACAAGACCATGGGCGTGCCGGTCTATTCCTCCGCGGTGTTCAACTTCATCCCGCAGGCCGCGATGGACTTCTACCACGCCGTCGCGAAGGACGACCAGGCGACGCAGAACCGCCTGCTCGACACCTTCTTCCTGCCCTACCTCGAGATCCGCAACAAGAGCGCCGGCTACGCCGTCAGCATCATCAAGGCCGGCGCCACGATCGTCGGCCACGGCGCGGGCCCCGTCCGCGCCCCGCTGACGGACCTCAAGCCCGCGGAGGCCGAGCAGCTCGCCGCCCTCATCGCCAAGGCCGGCGTCAAGTAAGCCGGGATGCGCGAGTTCGCCGGAGCATCGGAAGATCATCTCGGCGCCGCCGTCGCCAAGGTGAAGCGGCGCGTCCTGCCGCTGTTCATCCTGATGTTCATCGTGAACTACCTGGACCGGGTGAACGTCGGCTTCATCCAGCAGCACCTGAAGACGGACCTCGGGTTGGACAGCGCAGCCTATGGCCTAGGCGCCGGTCTGTTCTTCATCGGCTACGCGATCTTCGAAGTCCCCTCGAACCTCTTGCTGCAGAAGTTCGGCGCACGCCTCTGGCTCACGCGCATCACCATCACCTGGGGCGTCGTGGCCTCCCTGATGGCGTTCGCCCGCACCGAGAACGAGTTCTACTTCCTCCGCTTCGCCCTCGGAGCCGCGGAGGCCGGTTTCTTCCCGGGCGTCATCTACTATTTCACCCGCTGGCTCCCTTCCGCCGAACGCGGCAAAGCCATCGCGCTCTTCCTGAGCGGTTCCGCCATCGCCTCGATCCTATCCGGGCCGCTCTCCGGCGCGCTCATGCAGACCTCGCTCCTCGGCCTGAAGGGCTGGCAGAGCATGCTTTTCGTCGAAGGGCTCTTCTCGGTCGTGATCGGCGTCGGCGCCTGGTTCTGGCTCGACTCCCTGCCACGGGACGCGCGCTGGCTTTCGGCCGAACAGAAAGCCGCCTTGGAAACCACCATCGAAGCCGAACAACGGGAACGCGAAGCCGGTCAGACCGAGCGACCCGGCGTCTTCAGCCTGCTCCGGGATCCGCAGATCATCCTGTTCTGCGGGATCTACTTCGCCATCCAGCTGACGATCTACGCCGCGACCTTCTGGCTGCCGAGCATCATCCGGAAGATGGGCGACCTCACCGACCTGCAGGTGGGCTTCCTCAACTCCGTGCCGTGGACGATCTCGATCGTCGGCATGTATCTCGCCGCCGCGGGCGCTGCCCGCTGGAAACGTCCGCAGCTCTGGGTGGCCGGTGCGCTGATCGTCGCCGCGACGGGCATGTTGCTGTCGACGACCGGCGGACCGGTCTTCGCCTTCGTGGCCATCTGCTTCGCCGCCCTTGGCTTCAAGTCGGCCTCCTCCCTGTTCTGGCCGATCCCGCAGGGCTACCTCGACGCACGCATCGCCGCGGCGGTCATCGCGCTGATCAATTCGCTCGGCAACCTCGGCGGCTTCGTGGCGCCCACCGTCTTCGGTCGGCTTGAGAAGATCACAGGCTCGGTCCAATATGGGCTCTACGGACTTGCCGTCGCTTCCGTCCTCGCCGCCGGCCTCGTCTTCCTCGCCCGCACCCGCCCCCGCGCCTGATTCGTCCCTACCCCTATCCCTACCCCTTTCTCGATGTCCTCACCTCTCATCCAGTCCGTCCGTGTCGTGCCCGTCGCCGGCCAGGACAGCATGCTGCTCAATCTGAGCGGCGCGCACGGTCCTTTCTTCACGCGCAATATCGTCCTGATCACCGACAACTCAGGCCACACCGGGCTCGGCGAAGTCCCCGGCGGCGAGAAGATCCGTCAGACGGTCGAAGACGCCGCCCCTCTGCTGGTTGGCCGGGAGATCGCCGCCTACGAACAGCTGCTCGCGTCCGTCAGCAAGGCTTTCTCAGACCGCGACGCCGGCGGCCGCGGCCTGCAGACCTTCGACCTGCGCGTGACGATCCACGCCGTCACCGCGATCGAATCCGCCCTCCTCGACCTCCTCGGTCAGTTCCAAGGCAAGCCCGTCGCGGCGCTCCTCGGCAAAGGCCAGCAGCGCACCGAAGTCGAGATGCTCGGCTATCTGTTCTTCATCGGCGACCGTCGCAAGACGACCCTCGGCTACCGCGACGAGGCCGGCTCCGCGCACGCCTGGCATCGCCTCCGCAACGAGGAAGCCCTCACCCCGGAAAGGATCGTCCGTCAGGCCGAGGCCGCGCAGGAACGCTTCGGCTTCCAGGACTTCAAACTCAAGGGCGGCGTGCTCAGCCCCGCCCGCGAAATCGAAGCCGTCCGCGCGCTCGCGGCCCGCTTCCCGAAAGCCCGCATCACCCTCGACCCCAACGGAGCCTGGCTCCTGAAGGAAGCCGTCGAGGTCTGCCGGAACCTGAAGGGCGTGCTCGCCTACGCCGAAGATCCCTGCGGCGCCGAAGCCGGTTTCTCCGGACGCGAGATCATGGCGGAATTCAAGAAGGCCACCGGCCTGCGCACCGCCACGAACATGGTCGCGACCGACTGGCGTCAGCTCGACCACGCGCTGAAGCTGCAGGCGGTCGACATCCCCCTCGCCGACCCGCATTTCTGGACCATGCAAGGTTCCGTGCAGGTCGCGCAGGTCTGTCAGGAACGCGGCCTCACCTGGGGTTCGCATTCGAACAACCACTTCGACATCTCGCTCGCGATGTTCACGCACGTCGGCGCCGCCGCGCCCGGCGACGTCACCGCGATGGACACCCATTGGATCTGGCAGGAAGGCCAGCGCCTCACCAAGGAGCCGCTGCTCATCAAGGGAGGCAAGGTCACGGTCCCGCAGAAGCCCGGCCTGGGCATCGAGATCGACCCCGCCCAGCTCGAGGCCGCGCACCAGCTCTACCTGAAGCTGCCGTCCGGTTCCCGCGACGACGCCGTCGCGATGCAGTTCCTCATCCCGGACTGGAAGTTCGACCCGAAGAAGCCCTGCATGGTCCGCTGAAGCGGATTTAGCGATTTCCAACCTCAGGCCTGGGGGTAAAGTCGGCCCATGAACAAGACGTCCGTCGCCATCACCGCCGCCTTCTGCGTGGCGATCGGTTTCCTCATCGCCCGCTTCATCGGTCCGTCCGAGACCCCGGTGCCCGCCAAGGTGGAAAAGGCCGTCGTGGCCGCCCCGACGCCTGCTCCGCAGCCGACCAAGGTTGCCGCGCCTAAGCCCGTCGCTCCGACCCCGACCAAGCGCCCGCCGATGGACGAAGCCACGAAGGCCCGCTACAAGGCCTTCGGCGAAGAGACCCGCAAGATGGCGCTCGACCTCGCCGGCGGTGACGAGAAGAAGCTCGGCCAGGCCTTCCGTAACGGGATGGCCAATCCGGCCACGCAGGAGCTTTTCAAGCGCGGACGAGAAATCGGCGAGGCGATGCGCAACGCCCAGACGGACGAAGAACGCGCGCAGCTCGAGGGCCAGGTGATCGCACTCCGCGAGGAAGGCCTCGGCCTGCTCAAGGCCGAGCTCGAAAAGATCGATGCCGCCGAAGCCGCCGGCCAGCCGGCGCCGACGCCGGCCGCCCCGGCCCCCGTCATCCCCGCCCAGGGACTGATGTGAACGGCAAGCCGCTTGTTCAGCGGCTGATCGGCTGGGAGATACGCAGGTAAGCGAAGAGATCGCGCAATTGCTGCGGAGTCATGCCCGACAGCAGTCCCTCGGGCATGAGGCTGCGTCCCAAGGGCGTGAGCAGGCGGACGTCGGCCTGGCGGACGGTGATGTCCTCCCCTTCCAATCCGCGGAGCACGAGGATCTGGGCGTCGCGCTCGACCAGGAAGCCGCTGAGCGAGCGTCCATCGTGCGTCGTCACGGAAAAATACTGGAAGCCTTCGCGGATCTCGGCGTTCGGATGGACGATGCTGATGAGCATCGTGCCGAGGTTGTCGCGCTGGTAGGCCGTGAGCTCGGGACCGATCTTCCCGCCCTTGAAGAAGAGCTTATGGCACGACGCGCATTTCTCCAGGAAGAGCGGCTCGCCGGCGTAAGGATTGCCCGTGCCCGCCTTGAGCTTGGCTTCCACGTCGGCGATCTGGGCGATGAAATCCGTGACGCCCGCGGCCGGCTTCTCGGGATAGAGTTCGACCAGAAGCGACTGCACCTGCCTGGGCTCGTGCTGGCGCATACGCTCGACCATGTCGCGCGGGACGGTGTTGGCGGCGAGGCGGCCTTCCTTCACGGCCGCCAGCAGCTCCTGCGACCAACCGGCGCGGCTGGCCAGCAAGGCCAGCGCGGCGAGACGCACCTCGCCCGTGCCCTCGGCGACGATGCTCACCGCGTGCTTACCGACGGCGGGGTCGTCATACGACATCAGCGAGATCAGCGCGGCCTTGCGCAGAGCCGCAGCCTCGGACGACGAGGCGAGCTTGAGCAGGACGGCCTGGGCCGCGGCCTGACGAACTTCGCCGAAGACCCGGATCTGATTGAGTCGTTCGGTGACTTCGGCCTTCGGATTCGCGACGATCGCCAGCGACTCCTTGATCGCCGCGACATCCCCTTGGCGGAGACGGAGGATGAGCGGGGCCTTCCCCGAGGCGGCCAAGGCCTGCAGCAGTTCGTCCGGCAGGCCGGCGAGTTCGCGTCCGCGGTAGGCTTCCTCGAAGCCCTTCATCAAAGGCACGCTCTGCGCCGGCGTCGGGGCGAGCCGCAAGAGCCGGGCGCAGACCAGCAGGTCGGCGCGGCGGCCCTCGGTGGCGAAGCGGCGCATCAGACGAGGCAGCAGGTGATCCCGCACCAGCGGGCGCCCCCACAAGGCCTGGTCGCGGAGCAGGCCGACGACGGCGTTCCGGTCGAGGGTCACGTGGGACTCCAAGGCGAACCAGAGCAGCAAAGGAATATAGGCGTCCTGGGCATCCTCGTCGCGCGAAGCGAGCGCCGCGACGAGCGTGAGCATCTGGCCGGTCGGCAGACGACGGGCCGACGATGCGAATTGGGAACGGACCTCGGCATCGGGCTCCGTCTTGGCGCGGGCGAGCACCGCCGCGAAGACCTGAGGCGGCAGGTCGCGGGCGCCCTTGGCGTCGAGGCCGGGCACGCCCAGGCCGCGGTTGACGCCGTATTTATCGCCGAGGAAGCGCATGGCCCAGAAACGCACCGGCGCATAGGCGTGGGTCAGCGCGGAGACGGCGCGCGCGTCGTCGAGGGCGTCGGTCTGATACAGAGCCCAGAGAGCCCCTAAGGCGCCGCGCCCCTGGTCGGCGGCGAGCAAGGCGTCGAGCTGCGCGACAGCGGCGGGATCGCGTCGTTCGGCCAGCACTTGCAGGGAAGCCGTGCGGTGGAACTTGTTCGGATGGCCGAGGAGGCCGACGAGCTGAGCGGTCGTCTTGCCCTCTAGATTCGTATCGGTCTCGAGCTTGGCGTCCTTGTCGCGGAGGCGGTATAGGCGGCCGGTCGTGGGATCGATCTGGTTCTGGTAGTGCTGCCCGTGCGCGATGTAATATTCATACATGTCGGACACGAAGAGCGAGCCGTCGGGGGCGTTCGCGCTGTAGAGCGGACGGAAGCCTACGTCCTCGGACCACATCGCGATGCCCATGTCGGTCGTCACGTAGGTCGCGCCCTGCGGGATGCGCTCGGAGTCGGTGACCGTGTTGTGGAGCGGATCGAGGGAGAACAGGTGGCCCTGGTATTTCGAGGCCATCGCCGTGCCTTCGATGAAGGAGCCGAAGTGCGCGAAGCGGGGCACCTTCGTACGCGTGCCGAGGACCGGAAGCTGACCGAAGGAATACGGACTGCGCGGCGGGCCGAACTTGCCCGGGTCGACGCCCTGCTTGAGGTAGATGCCGCCCTGGACGTAATGCCAGCCGCGGGTGTTGCCGCCGTTATGGCCGGAATACATACGGCCGTCGCCGTCGAACTCCAGGCCGAAGGGATTACCCGAGCCTTCGCTGAAGATATCGTATTCACGCGTCTTCGGATGGTAGCGCCAGACCATGCAACCTTCGAAGTGGACGGGGGCGGCGTCGGCGGAATCGAAGCCTGGGCGCACGACACGCGAGGACGACGTGCTGCCATGCACGCCGTAGAGCCAGCCGTCGGGACCGAGGATGATGCCGTTGCCCACCGAGTGGGTGTCCTCGAGGCCGAAGCCTGCGAGATGCACCACCGGCGGGCCGTCAGGGACGTCGTCGCCGTTGGCGTCCGGATAGAACAGCAGGTAAGGCGGATTCATCAGCCACACGCCGCCGTGCGCGCGGACGGCCGAATTGGCCATGTTGAGCCCGTCCTGGAAGACCGTGTGCTTGTCGTAGACCCCGTCGCGCTTCGTCGATTCGTGGATGGAGACGATGTCGGCGCCTTTGTCGTGATGGGGCGGCGGCGGCGGGACGCGGTCGTAATGCGAGCGGTAATACTTGTCGCGGCTGATCATGTTCACGCCGGCGGGGTAAGGATACTGGCGGTATTGCGTGACCCACAGGCGACCGCGGGTGTCGAAGCTGAAGTGCGTCGGCTGGGCGATCTGCGGCTCGGACAGCAGCAGGTCGACCGCCAGGCCGGGTGTCGCGCGCATCTTCGCATAAGCCTCGGGCGGCGACAGCGAAGGACCGTGGAACTGCTCGGCGCGGCCGAGGACGCGGTTCGACTCCCGGAACTTCGTGAACGACGACGAAGACGGCTGGACCTTGAGGGCCGGCCCGGGCGCAAGCGGCGTCGAGGAATATTCCCACGCCCCCTCGAGCACGCACTCCATGAAGTAGTTCATGATGAACGGCGCCTCGCCGAAGAAGCCGCCCTTCCCTTCGGGATGGCGGACGCGGAACACGACCTCGTTCCACTCGCCCTTCTTCAACGTGCCCACCGGCACCTTGTGACGGAAGACCTCGCGACCCGAGCCGGCGCCGACCTTCACGCCGTTGACGAACGCCTCGTGCGCTCCGACGAGGTCGCGGAAGTGCAGGCCGACCGATTCCTCGAAGAGGTTGCGCTCGTGCTTGGTGAAGAACGAATCGTCGACGCGCACCCAGGTGCGATACCAGGCGTCGGCGGCGACGGGCGGGCGGTCCGCCGGCGAGGGCACCGGAACGGTCGGCTGGGCGACGGCCGAGACGGCGCAAAGCAGCGCCGCGACCAGCGGCATGAGTCGACGGAGGGACATGGGGGTGATGCGAAGACAAGCAAAGCGGACGAAGGTCGCAATCCTCGGCGCCAAAAGATCCATGCAACCCGAGAAAAAAACCGATATGAGCGGACTCCCGCATGACCCCGCCGGCGGAGCGATAAATCGCGCCGAATCATCCGGAAGAGAGGCATGGACCTTGAAACCACAAATCAGGCGGCTTGAATTCCTGCACCCCGATGCGCGCGTTCCTCCGTCCTAGCTTCCTGGTCTGCATACTTTACGCCACCCTCGCGACCGAGGCCGCCGGCCCGCTTCTCGACCTGACCGCGCTTCGCGAAGCGCGCCGGCAGGCGCTTGACCGACCTCGGCGGATCGTCTTCAACAACGACGGCAATGAGCCGGTCTACAAATCCGAGGACAATTCGCCTGAGAAATTCCTCGCGCTCCGGACTTCCCCCCTCGCCGGTTCGCACGTCGACAGCATCTTCTACTGCACCTGGAGCTCGGGCTTCGGGCTCTTCACCCACGATACCAAGGTCGGCCAGGTTTTCGCGACGAAAGAGGCCATGTTCGCGGCCAACCGGACGTCGGAACTGCTGGCCGCCGGCACCGACCCCCTGAAAGTCGTCACGGAATTCGGCCACAAGCACGGCATGGAAGTCATGTGGTCGTTCCGCATGAACGATACCCACGACGGCGCGACGGCCGAATACGGGCCGGTCATGTTACGCGCGAACAAGCTGAAGAGCGAGCATCCCGAATACCTGATCGGCACGGCCGGCAAAAAGCCGAGATTCGGAGCGTGGACCGCCGTGGACTACACCCAGCCGGAGATTCGTGACCTCGCGTTCCGGTATGTGGAAGAAGTCTGCCGGCGCTACGACGTAGATGGCGTCGAACTCGACTTCTTCCGACACCCGGTGTTTTTCCGGCGCGCGGCGATGACCGGCACACCCTGCGACGACGCCGAAAGGACGTGCATGACCGACCTGATGCGGCGCATCCGGGTCATGACCGAGAACGAAGGCCTGCGACGCGGGCGGCCCTTCCTCGTGGCCGTACGCCTGCCCGATTCGGCCGAATACTGCCGCGACATAGGCCTCGACCTGGAGAAGTGGCTGGCCGATGGACTCGTGGACATGCTGATGCCAAGCGGCTATTTCCGGCTCAATGAATGGGACTACAGCGTGGCCCTCGGACACAGGCACGGAGTCAAGGTCTACCCGTCCCTGGATGAATCTCGGGTGCGCGATCCGGCCGCCAAGGCGATGCGTTCGACCGTGGCAAGTTATCGCGGAAGGGCGGCGGCGGCATGGCAAGCGGGAGCGGACGGCGTATATCTCTTCAATTCTTTCGATCCCACCAATCCGATCTGGCGGGAATTGGGCGACCCCCGGGTGCTTGGGGCGCTCGAAAAGGACTACTTCGCCAGCGTCCGCGGCGCGGGGACGGCGGCCGGCGGCAATCTTTCCTACCTGCCCTACCTCAGGACCTCACAGCTCAACCCTGGGAAGCCGATCGTCCTGAAGGCAGGCGTCGCCGCGACCGCGGCCCTCTACGCCGGCGACAAGGATGGTGGAAAGCGGACGATCAGGCTTTCGATCCAAACCAAGGAGCTGGCGACACCGTCGCAGATTGAAGTGAAGTTCAACGGCGACACGCTCAAGCTGGCGAAACCAGAACCGAACAACTGGATCTCGTTCGCCGTTGATCAGGCGCAGCTTCGGGCCGGTCGCAATGAGGTTGAATTCACCTTGGCCAAGGGCGCCAAGACGAATGCCTGGACTGACCTGCGGTGCAAGGTGACAAAGGGTGGAGAATAACCGAACGGCTGGCCGTAGAGGAGGATGGGGGTCGATCCATCGCGCACTCCCTGGCGGAGGGCGCCCAGCGACGGCTGCGACCGACGAAAGCCCTCGGTCCTGCGTAGTTGGCCACCATCCCCTGACCTTGACCCGCAAATGTGTCTCTGCTTGCCAACCAGCTCCTAGGCCAACGGGGCAACCAAGCTGACGAGGCAGGTGAGCCATGGTCCTATGACGCGACGCTGGTTGGCGGAGCGGGCCCCCAGGGGCATAGTGGCGACATGCTCGGAGCCATCGCCGGCGACATCATCGGATCCGTCCACGAATTCAGCCGCAACGAAGACCTGAAGTTTCCGTTGTTCGCCGAACGCTCCTGCCCGACCGACGACTCACTGCTCACGTGGGCGGTCGCGGAGACGATCCTGCGCGGCGAAAGCGACTACAAGCCGCGCCTCGTCGGCATGGTCAGCTACTACGAGAAGAACGGCCAACTGGCCCCTTTGTCGGCGGCCTTCGGCGGCGGCTTCCTTGGCTGGGTCTACGAGGGTGCGCCGGGCGAACGGAATTCCTTCGGCAACGGTTCCGCCATGCGCGTCTCACCGGTGGCCTGGGCTTTCGACGACTTGGAGACCGTGCTCGAACACGCCACGCTCAGCGCCCGCCCCTCGCACGCGCACCCTGAAGGCATCAAGGGAGCCCAAGCCGTCGCCGCGGCGATCTGGGCCGCCCGCACGTATCGTAACCCCGCCGCCGTCCGCGCGGTCGCCGAGAACTTCTACGGCCCCCTGCCCGAGCTTGCGGAGATCCGGAAGACCCACGCCTATAACGAGACCTGCCAAGGGTGCGTACCCGAGTGCCTGGCCATCGCCGTCGGCACGGCCGACTACGAATCTGCGGTCCGCTTCGCCGCCTCCATCCGGGGGGACGCCGATACCCTGGCCGCCATCACCGGTTCGATCAGCCAAGCCCTCTGGGGGCTGCCCAAGGCCATCCGCGAGCAGTCCCTGGCCATCACCGCCCGTTGCTACCCCGGGATGGAGCGGACGGTGGCCGAATTCGAGGCCCGGTTCGGCGGATTTTGAGGATTATATGGCCTTTTGGCCTGTCGGCTTGACAGTGAACAAGTTTTCATCGAACATGCGTTCACTATGGAAGAACTGACCAAGAAGCAGCGGGCCATCCTCGACTACATGAAAGCCCACGTGGCCGAGCACTCGTACTGGCCGAGCATCCGCGACATCCAGGCCAAGTTCCGCTTCGCTTCCACCAACGGCGTCTACGGTCACCTCCAGGCCCTTGAGCGCAAGGGCGTCCTCCAACGCATCCCCGGCGCCGCCCGCGCCTACAAGATCGTCCCGGAAGTCCTCGGTGACACCTCTGAGACCGTCATCCGCTACGAAGGCCCCGGCGACGACGCCATCGCCTTCGAGAACGTGAAGTTCGCCGGCGCCATCGCCGCGGGCTTCCCTGACTACACCGAGTCCTCCGGCGTCCTGGACTCGATGCAGGTCCCCCTCTCCCCCAGCTCCCGCCGCCGCGCCCCCGAGTCCTTCGCCCTGCGCGTCCGCGGCGACTCGATGATCGACGCCGACATCAACGACGGCGACACCGTGATCGTCGAGCCCGGCACGCCCAAGCACGGCGACATCGTGGCCGCGCTCATCGACGGCGAGACGACCCTCAAGCGCCTCATCAAGCAGGGCTCCAAGGTCTACCTCAAGGCTGAGAATCAGAACTACCCCGACCTCATCCCGACCAGCTCCCTGACGATCCAGGGCATCGCGAAGTCGGTGATGAAGCGGATCTGATCCGGAGTCGTCATGGTCCGACACGGGAAAGTCAGACCAAAGTCCTGAAAGAAGAAAACAAGTCGGCGCGCCCGAAGCAGGACGTGTACGCACGTTCTTACGGCCAAACAGGGGTTAATTGAAGTTACGGGACGGACCAACCGTCAGACCACGGACATATGTCTTCAGGGATTCGCGAGTGATCTGTTCCGAGCGGTTCTCACCGAACTCGAACCAGTCCAGCACCAACGAGATGATGGCTTCCTTGCCGATCTTGAAATGAGCCGGTTTGACGACCTGCATGAGATCATAAGGGCCGCTGAGCAACAAGACCGAGGAGACGTCCTTCGGAATCTTCACGCCGGCGATTTCGAAATAGGCGTTCGCGAGGACGAAGTCTTCGGGTCGAGGAAAGGCGAAGGCCGTCACGCCAGCCTTGAGCGAAGCGTCCAAGGCGCGCTTCATCGAGGTCATGCTCAGTTCGCCGCCGAAGATCGCCTGCGCGTCGACCCCATGCTCCCGAGAGAAATCCTTGAGACGCTGCTTGGCTTCGGGAGTGCCCTGCCGGCCCAGTTTGACCAGACGAAAACTTCGGTGGTCCAGCTGGGCGAGGTCCTCGAAGGCCGCGACGGCAAGCATGGCCAAGTCGGCCGACAACCGAACCGCCTTACGGGAAGCGATGATGCCGCCGAGGAGCGCGACCTTCTCGACGCGAGGCGAGACCAGGTCATAAGCCTCCTGATCGCAGTTCAGCAGAAGCACGTGCGACGGCTTATGCTCGATCATCGCCTTCTTGATCGCGGCCTGCTTGGCCTTGCTGTTCAGACCGGCCAGGATGACCGTCACGCAGACGCCCCCTTTGTTACGGCAGGCCTGCACGATGTCATGCGTCGCCATCATGAGCGTGGAATTGATCTCCGACGGGTCAGCCCCCACGAAGATGAGCGGATGGCAGCATGGCTTTCCGGATGGCCCGGAAGCGCAGCCTGTCTTCAGCGCGGAATGGGCGATGATGGTCAGGCGCCGGCGGGGACCGTTGTTCTGCAGGACGCCGCGGCGGACCAAGAAAGTGATGCCTTTGTGGATCGAGACGGGATTCAGGCCATAACGGACGACGAGTTCCCGGACCGAAGGCAGCATCGCCCCGAACTTGTTCTCGAGGATGTCGGCCATGAGCTTATCCGCGAACTGTTCAGGAATGGTTTTCTTGTTGAAGGCGGAAGACATTCCTTCGTCCAAACTACGCCGCATGAAGGATTAACAGAAGCCTTCATCTGTGTAATAAAACGAATCACTTTTGCCCATGCCTTAAAACCAGCAGCACGTCAGAATATTCCATGTCGACCTTCCGGCTCGACTTAAGGTCATAATGGAAATCGTGGCAGGCGACCAGACGCAGCGACGGCACCTTGGCCAGCAGGGCCTTCAGCTCCCGCGGCGAGTAGGTCCGGAAATCCCAGAGGGTCTCCTCGACCCGGGTCTTCCCTTTCTCGGTGATGCGCATGCGGGTCCGCATGGCCTCGGTACGGGACTTCCGTTCGGCCGGGGCGGACCAGGTATCGCTGACGACGCGGATGCCCGGCTTGCGACCGATCCAGCGCTCATGATCGGACGGGCTGTTCTTATAATCCGTCAGGTGCAGGCCGAGGAGCAGGAGCCCGCCCGGACGCAAGGCGGACGCCATGCGACGCAACGAGCCGACGGCGCCGGCTTCGCTGTCGATATACTTGAACGTGCTGACGAAGCAGTGGGCGACGTCGTATGAGGCGCCCTTGGGTACCTTGAAATCCTGCAGACGATCGCGCCACACCCTGCCCTTGAGCCCCTTGGCTTTGAGGCGGTTCTTGGCGAAGGCGACCTGATGCTTGTTCAGATCGAAGCCGTGGACGACGTGGCCGCGGGCGGCGAGCGACTCAAGCAGACGTCCGGAACCGCAGGCCGGCTCGAACACGCGCATCGGCCCGTCGAGCTTCGGACCATGCTTCTTCATGATCCCTTCGATGAAGCGGGTCTCCTTCTTCGTGTAGTCCGCATACACCATGTCGTAGTATAACGGTGAATCATACCAGGCGGTGGAGGATTGTTTGCGGACGGTCACAGCGGTTAGCGGTTGGCGGTTGGCGGATAGAGAAGACATCAATGCAGGCAACAACCGGCGAGCGGTAAGAGCAGGAATCAGGAATTGATCCTAACCGCTTACCGCCAACCGCTTACCGCTTAAACCCGTTACTGGTTACTGATAAATCTCCCCGCCCTTTTCGCGGAATTCCTTCGACTTCTCCGCCATGCCTTTGGCGAGCGCCTCGGCTTCGGAGACGCCTTGGGCGTCGGCGAACTTGCGGATATCATCGGAGATGCGCATCGAGCAGAAGTTCGGTCCGCACATCGAGCAGAAGTGCGCGGTCTTGGCGGACTCCTGCGGGAGGGTCTCGTCGTGGTATTCCTGGGCGCGCTCGGGATCGAGGGCCAAGGCGAACTGGTCGGGCCAGCGGAACTCGAAGCGGGCCTTGGAGAGCGCGTTGTCGCGGATCTGCGCGGCGGGGTGTCCCTTGGCGAGGTCGGCCGCATGGGCGGCGATCTTGTAAGCGATCACGCCCTCGCGGACGTCGTTCTTGTTCGGGAGGCCAAGGTGCTCCTTGGGCGTCACGTAGCAGAGCATCGCGGTGCCATACCAGCCGATCATCGCGGCGCCGATGGCCGACGTGATGTGGTCGTAGCCCGGGGCGATGTCGGTCGTGAGCGGTCCGAGCGTGTAGAACGGGGCCTCGTGGCACCACTCCAGCTGCTTGTCCATGTTCTCCTTGATCATGTGCATCGGCACGTGGCCGGGACCTTCGTTCATGACCTGCACGCCGCGCTCCCAGGCGCGGGTGGTGAGTTCGCCCTGGGTCTTAAGTTCGGCGAACTGGGCTTCGTCGTTGGCGTCGGCGATGGAGCCGGGACGGAGGCCGTCGCCGATCGAGAAGCTGACGTCATAGGCGGCCATGATGTCGCAGATCTCGTCCCAATGCGTGTAGAGGAAGTTCTCCTTATGATGCGAGAGGCACCACTTGGCCATGATCGAGCCGCCACGGGAGACGATGCCGGTGACGCGTCGGGCGGTCAGCGGGATGTAAGCGAGACGGACGCCGGCGTGGATCGTGAAGTAATCGACACCCTGCTCGGCCTGCTCGATGAGGGTGTCGCGGAAGATCTCCCAGGTGAGGTCTTCGGCGCGGCCGTTGACCTTCTCGAGGGCCTGGTAGATCGGCACGGTGCCGACCGGGACGGGACAGTTACGCAGGATCCACTCGCGGGTCTGGTGGATGTTCTTGCCGGTGGAGAGATCCATCAGGGTATCGCCTCCCCACTTGATGGACCAGCGCATCTTCTCGACCTCCTCCTCGATGGAGGAAGCGACGGCCGAGTTGCCGATGTTGGTGTTGATCTTCACCAGGAAGTTGCGGCCGATGATCATCGGCTCGAGCTCGGGGTGGTTGATATTGGCCGGGATGATGGCGCGGCCGCGGGCGACCTCGGAACGGACGAACTCGGGGGTGATGACCTTGGGGATGGCGGCGCCGAAGGACTCGCCCTTATGCTGGAAGGTCAGGTCATGGCGGCGGGTCGAATCGGCCTGGGCGGCGAGACGCATGTTCTCGCGGATGGCGATATACTCCATCTCCGGGGTGATGATACCCTGCTTGGCGTAGGCCAGCTGGGTCGGACGATGCCCGGGCTTGCCCTTGTAGACCTTGCGGTCGGCGCGGTCGAACTGGACGAGGCGGTTACGGGAGGTGGCGCGCTGGGCGGTCTCGGCGTGTTTCCAGGAGAGGTAACCGTCGTCTTCGGGCTTCAGCTCGCGGCCGGGGACGGCTTCGACGTCGCCACGCTCGAGGATCCAAGCGGCGCGGATGGCTGGCAGGCCCTTCTCGACGTCGCCATGGAAGGCGGGGTCGCCCCAAGGACCGGAAGTATCGTAGATACGGACCGGCTCGTTGGCCCACTTCGCGCCGTCAGGGCGGGAAGTGTCGGCCAGCTTCACTTCGCGCATCGGCACGAGGATGTCAGGGCGCGAACCCGGCACATAGACGCGCGTCGAGTTCGGGAAGGAGGTGGGTTTGTTGTCGGAGACCATGGAAGAAGGGAGGATGGGAGGAAAGGTGGGCCAGAGGGCCGGAGGAAAGAGTATCCGCGCGGACCTGTGAGGTTCGCGGAAACGGGGATGGTTTGGGCTGCACGATCCGCTTCCTACGGCGCCGAGGCGCATCAGGTACGAGGGTTCGAGGCCGGGCCTCATCTCAGTCCGATAACGGACTCCCCTGGGAAAGACTACGAAGGAACGCCCTTATGAAGAACGAAAGGCCTGAAGTAGCAAGTGGCAACCCACCCAACC
>JBILLR010000068.1:0-6374 GCA_044375965.1 Opitutales bacterium | reverse complement strand
TGCTTCACGACGTGCCCATGCACATCCGTCAGTCGGAACTGGCGGCCTTGGAAGCGATAGGTGAGGCGTTCGTGATTGATGCCGAGGCAGTGCAGGATGGTCGCCTGGAGGTCGTGGATATGAACCGGATTGTCCTGCGCGTTGAAACCGAAGTCGTCGGTGCTGCCGAAGGACATGCCGGGCTTGATGCCGCCGCCGGCCATCCAGATCGAGAAGGCTTTGCCATGGTGGTCGCGCCCGTATTTCTGACGGTTGGCGCCGCCCTGCGCGTAAGGAGTCCGGCCGAATTCGCCGCCCCAGATGACGAGCGTGTCGTCGAGCATGCCGCGCTGCTTGAGGTCCTTGACCAAGGCGGCCGCAGGCTGGTCGACGTCACGGGCCATCTTCGGCAGATTGTCCTGCAGGCTGCCGTGGTGATCCCAGTCGCGGTGGTAGAGCTGGACGAAACGCACGCCTTTCTCGGCGAGGCGGCGGGCTAGCAGGGCATTACGTGCGAAGGAGCCCGGGGTGTTCACGTCGGGCCCGTAGCTCTCCATGACCGCCTTGCTCTCTCCGGTGAGGTCCATGAGTTCCGGGACGCTCGCCTGCATGCGGTAGGCCATCTCGGCCTGGCTGATGCGGGCGGATATCTCCGGGTCTCCCGCGGAAGCGAGATTGAGGCGATTCAGTTCGTTGGCGCCCTCGAGCAGGGTCTTGCGCTGCTCGCGGGTGAGCCCTTCCGGGTCGCGGAGATAAAGCACCGGCTCGCCGGCGCCGCGGAATTGGACGCCTTGGTGGGCGCTGGGCAGGAAGCCGCTCCCCCAGAGGCGGGCGAGGAGGCCTTGACCGGAGCGTTCCTTGTTGGTCGAGACGAGTACGACGAACGACGGAAGGTTGTCGTTCATGCGGCCGAGACCGTAATCGGTCCAAGCTCCCATGCTCGGTCGACCAGGCAGCTGGCTGCCGGTCTGGAAGAAGGTGATCGCCGGGTCGTGGTTGATCGCCTCGGTGTGCATCGAGCGCACCACGCAGATCTCGTCGGCGATACCGCCGATGTGCGGGAGGAGTTCGCTGATCTCGGTGCCAGCTTGGCCGTGACGCGTGAACTTGAAACGGCTGGGTTGGCAGGCGAGGCGGGCTTGGGATGCCACCATGCCCGTGATACGCTGGCCTCGGCGGATGGAGTCCGGCAGATCTTTGTCGAACTGCCTCTCGAGCTCAGGCTTATGATCAAGCAGGTCGAGGTGCGAAGGGCCGCCGGACTGGAAGAGGCAGATGACGCGCTTGGCCTTCGGTGCGAAGTGAGGCAGGCCCGGCAGGCCGTTGATGTGCGGATCGCCGGCGACATCGGTCGTCGCGCAGCCGCCGAGCAGGTGGGCGAGGGCGCCGGCGCCGAGGCCCAGACCGGTCTTCTGCAGAAACTCGCGCCGCGAATGCATGATCTCGTATTGATGGCAGGACATGGCGGTCAGTTCTTAGTGATGGTTTCGTCCAACGTGAGGATCAGGTTCGCAACCCCGGCGGCGGCCGCGAGTTCGACGGCGGGCAGGGCCGGGTCTGGGACGGAGGCGCCGATTTTGACGAGCTTGGCGGCATCGTCCGGACGCGCGGCGAAATCGGCGCGGAGCTGGGAGAGCGTGCGGACGAGCACTTCGGTTTCCGCCGGACGCGGGGCGCGACCGGTGGCGAGGCGGAAGGCGAAGGCGGTCCGGGCGGCGTCATCGGCGCCGCCCTCCTTGAGCATGCGTTCGGCGAGCTTGCGGGAGGCCTCGAGGTAGCCGGTCTCATTCCAGAGCACCAGCGCCTGGAGCGGAGTATTGGTGCGAGAGCGACGGGCGCTGCAGAATTCACGGTCCGGCGAATCGAAGGTAAGCATCGCCGGATGAGGGACCGTGCGTTTCCAGAAGGTGTAGAGGCTGCGGCGGTAGAGTTCGTCGCCCTTGCCGAGCTCCCAGGTCGTGCTGGGGTAAGGGGCGTCGACGACGATGCCCTTGTAGAGGCCTTCGGGCTGGTAGGGGCGGACGCTCGGTCCGCCGATCTTCTCCGCGAGCAGGCCGGAGACCGCCAAAGCTTGGTCGCGGATCTGCTCGGAGGTCAGGCGCACGCGCGGGCCGCGGGCGAGGAGGCGATTCTCCGGATCCCGGGCATAGAGAGCCGGCGCGGCGTCACTGGTCTGGCGGTAGGTCGACGACAGGACGATGCTGCGCAAGAGCTTCTTCACGTCCCAGCCGCCGTCGACGAAGTCGCGGGCCAGGGTGTCGAGTACCTCCGGATGGCTCGGCCACTCGGCCTGGGTGCCGAAGTCTTCGACGCTCTTCGTGAGACCTACGCCGAAGAGCTGGGCCCAGAAGCGGTTGACGACCACGCGGGCAGTGAGCGGGTGCTGCGGCTGCAGGAACCAGCGGGCCAGGCCGAGGCGGTTACGCGGTGCATCCTTCGGCCAAGGCGCGATCAACTGCTCGGGCATGCCGGGGTCGGCTTTCTCGCCATGGGCATCATAGTTGCCACGAGTGAGGACGTAGGCCTGGCGGGGCGTCGGCATCTCTTCCATCACCATCGTGGTCGGGAGATTCCGGACGAAGGCCAGACGCTCAGTCCAGAGGGCGTCGCGCTCGGCCTGCAGGGTCTGGTTGCTGCCTGTGTGACGTCGGGCGATGCCTCGGTCGGCCACGGCCCGTTGTTCGGCCGTGAGCTTATCGGCCGACTGCAGCCAGTAGGCGTGGCGGATCTGCCCGGACTTGAGGAGGGAGGGATAGGTGCGGAAGCCGCTGACCTCGCCGTCGAATGGTCTGGCCTTGCCGTCGGCGCCGAGGAGCCAGTCGCGCTTGGCGGGCGCGCCGGACACGCCGTCATGGCGGATCTGGGTGGGGACTTCCTCGCCGTCGAGGAACAGCGAGATCGTCGAGGCGTTCTCCTTGCCGTGGATGTGCACGGAGACCTGATGCCAGGTTCCGGGACGGATCTTCGCTCCGACCGTACGGACGATCGTCGCATAAGCCGGATAGCGCAGGCTGGCGGCCCACTCGAGTTCCTCGCCGACGAGGCGGAGTTCGCGGCCGCCGCCGTAACTGACCCCGGCGACGTTGCCGGAGCGGTCCAAGGCGCTGATGATCGGAGCATCGGGCGAGGCCTTGTTCGACTTGAACCAGACCGAGAGCGTCGTGCCGCGTTTGGCGTCCACGTCGGTGTCCTTGGCGAGCAGGCGGGCCTCGGCCGGCTTGGCCGGCTTCGGGGTCTTGGGCTGAAGCTTGGTGTCCTCGGCGGCAAGTCGCACGCGCAGGTCGCCGGGCACGGCGGCAGGAGCCGGCGTGGCTTGGAGCTTCAGGTCGATCGCCTTCAGGCGCTGGTCCATTTCCCTCAGGCGTCGCTGTTGCTCGGAAGTCGGCGTCACGAGCAGGGGGACGGCGTTGGCGATACGGCCGTCTTCGCCGTATTCGTGGACATTGTTGAAGAACGCGAACATCCGATAGTAGTCCTTCTGGCTGATCGGGTCGTATTTGTGGTCGTGGCAGCGGGCGCATTCCATCGTCAGGCCCAGCAAGGCGGTGCTCGTGGTACGGACACGGTCGGCGACGTATTCGACGCGGTATTCCTCGTCGATGATGCCGCCTTCGCTGTTGATGACGTGGTTGCGGTTGAACGCCGTGGCGAGGCGCTGGTCGGATGTCGGCTTCGGCAGCAGGTCGCCGGCGAGCTGCTCGGTGACGAAGCGGTCGAACGGCAGGTTCGCGTTGAAAGACTCGATGACGTAGTCGCGCCAGCGCCACATCGAGCGGGCGGAGTCGTTGTTGAAGCCGTGCGTGTCGGCGTAGCGGGCTACGTCGAGCCACTCCTGGGCCAGGCGCTCGCCGAAGCGGGGCGAAGCCAGGAGGTGATCGGCGGCGGCGGCGTAGGCCAGTTCTCCCCGCTGGGCCGCATCGCCTTCGAAGGACGTGATCTCGGCCGGCGTGGGCGGCAGGCCCGTCAGGTCGAAGGAAGCGCGACGAAGCCAGGCGGCGGGGGACGCGGCCGCAGAGGGTTTGAGTCCCTCGGCTTCGAGCTTCGCGAGCACGAAGCGATCGAACGGTTGGCGGGCCCAGGCCGCGTCGGCGACCTTGGGCGCGGGCGCGCGTTCGGGCGGGACGAAGGACCAGTGCTTCTCGTAGGGGGCGCCTTGGGCGATCCAGCGTCGGATGAGTTCGATCTGCGCCGGCGTGACCTTGCGGTTCGATTCCGGCGGCGGCATCTGGTCGTCCGGATCCTGCGACAGCAGCCGCTTGAGCATCTCGCTCTGTTCGGGTTTGCCGGGGACGATCGCGATGACGCCCTCGTTGGCCTTCACGGCCTCATCACGGACATCCAGACGCAGGTCCGCCTCACGATGCTTCGGGTCCTGTCCGTGGCAGTAGAAGCAGTTCTCCGAAAGGATCGGCCGGATATCCCGGTTGAACCGGATGTCTTCGGCGGAGAGCCCGCAGGCCATGGCGAGAAGGACTAGGACGGCACGTGGCGCTGTCCCTGCCTCGATACGCTTGCCGCTCGAAACCATCATGATCACACGAGTATGTCTTTCACCACATGGCCATGGACGTCGGTGAGACGATAGTCGCGGCCTTGGAAGCGGTAGGTGAGGCGTTCGTGGTCGAAGCCGAGGAGGTGGAGAATCGTCGCCTGCAGGTCGTGGATGTGGACCTTGTCCCTGACGCCGCCGAAGCCCATCTCATCCGTCTCGCCGAACTGGAAGCCGCCCTTCACGCCGCCGCCGGCCAGCATGATCGTGAAGCAGTCCGGATAGTGGTCGCGGCCGAGGATCTGGCTCTTGGAGGTGCGGCCTTCGCGGAAAGGCGTGCGACCGAATTCGCCGCCCCAGACGATGAGGGTGTCTTCGAGGAGCCCGCGTTCCTTGAGGTCATTGATGAGCGCGGCGACGGGCTTGTCGGTCGCCGCCATCTTGGCGGTGAGGCCGTCGCGGATGTCCTCCTTCGGACCGGTGCCGTGGAAATCCCAACCCCAGTCGAAGAGGTGCACGAAGCGCACGCCTTTCTCGACCAAGCGGCGGGCGAGCAGGCAGTTGTTGGCGAAGCTCGCCTCGCCGGGCGTGGCGCCGTAGGCCGCGAGCGTCGCGGGCTTCTCCTTGGAGATGTCCATGACCTCGGGGACGCTGGCCTGCATGCGGAAGGCGAGTTCGTATTGGGCGATGCGCGTGACCGTCTCGGCATGGCCGAGTTCGTCCTGCTGGCGTTGGTTGAGGTCCTTCAGCGCGTCGAGCGTAGCGCGACGGAGGTCGCGGGTCATGCCGGGCGGGTCGTTGGCGAAGAGGACGGGGTCGCCCTTGCTGCGGCACTGCACGCCTTGGAAGACGGAGGGGATGAAGCCGGACCCCCAGCAGCCTTGGCCGCCGCTGGGCTGCACGCCGTTGGAGATCATCGTGACGAAGCCCGGCAGGTCCTGGTTCTCGGTGCCGAGGCCGTAGGTGGCCCAGGAGCCCAGCGAGGGACGGCCTTGGCGGTTATGTCCGGTGAAGAGCAGCAGTTCGGCCGGCGCGTGGTTGAACTGGTCTGTGTGCATCGCCTTCACGAGCGTGACGTCGTCGGCGATCTTGTGGAAGTTCGGCACGGCGTCGCTCATCCACAGTCCGCCTTGGCCGTATTGCTTGAACGTGCGCGGGGTGCCCATGAGCTTGGGCACGCCGGTGGTGAAGGCGAAGGTGCGCCCCTTGAGGAACGAGTCGGGGCAGTCCTGCGCGTCGCGCTTCACGAGCTCCGGCTTGTAGTCGAAGATGTCGAGGTTGGGCGGGCCGCCCGACATGTGAAGGTAGATGACGCGCTTGGCCTTGGCCTTGAAGTGCGGCTTGCGCGGGGCGAGCGGGTTTTCGGCGGCGGAGGTGGAGCCGAGGGCGTCGGCCTGCATCGCGTGGAGGGCGATGGCGCCGAGGCTGAACTGGCCGACGCTGCTGAGGAACGTGCGGCGCGTCTGCAGGCTGAGCTGGGCTTCGCGGAGGGGGTGGAGCATCGGGCTAAAAGGGGTAGGGTGGGGATAGGGGTAGGGGTAGGCCTGTAGCGCTCAGCGGCGCATGAGGAATTCGTCGAGGTTCATGATGACGCTGCTGACGGCGGTCCAGGCGGCGAGCGTCGGGACGTCGGCGTCTTTGTCGGCCGGTCCGAGGGGCTGGGTGGCCATCTTGGCGGCTTGCGCGACGTCGGCGCGATACTCGGCGAGGGACCTCGCAAGCAGGGCTTTGAGCGTCTTCAGTTCGCCGGCGTCGGGTTCACGTGAGAGGCAGAGCGCGTAAGCGAGCTTCAGGCGGGATTCGTCGGTCGCGCCGCCTTCCTTCAGGAGGCGGCGGGCGAGGGCCTGGCTGGCCTCGACGAAGACCGGATCGTTGAGTGTCACGAAAGCCTGGAGCGGCGTGGTCG
>JBILLR010000013.1:0-19532 GCA_044375965.1 Opitutales bacterium | reverse complement strand
GCCTTCGCGCCCACGGCCTTCGTGACCGCGAACACCGACGAACAGCGCAAGAAGCAGCAGGCCCTCATCGACAACGGCGCGACGATCATCCGCCGCCCGGTCGACGCGACCTTCGGCCCGGACGGTTGCCTCTACCTGCTCGACTACGGCGACACCTGGGGCGTCAACCCCGATTCCGCGCTGCTCAAGATCTCCTACGTCCGCGGCAACCTTCAGCCCCTCGCCAAGCTCGCCGTCTCCGCTCCCGCCGGCGCCGCTCCGCTCAAGACGACGCTCTCCGCCAAGGGCTCGCGTGACCTCGACGGCGGCAAGCTCAGCTTCGCCTGGAAGCTCCAGCCCGGCGACAAGAAGCTCGGTGAAGGCGAAGAACTCTCCGTCTCCCTCGAGACCGCCGGCAACTTCAACGTCGAGCTCACCGTGACCGACGGCCAGGGCGGCACCTCGACGCGTACCCTCCCCGTGGTCGTCGGCAACAGCCTGCCGGCCGTCCGCTTCCTCTCCCCGCAGAGCGGCGACTTCTTCAGCCCCGGCAAGCCGATCACCTACCAGGTCGCCGCGCAGGACGCCGAAGACGGTTCCTCGGAAACCAAGGCCGCCGAGTTCGCGGCCCGCACGATCGTGACCTCCGCCTTCCTCCCGGCCGACGGCAAGGCGGTCGCGGTCGACCCGGGCCTCTCGCTCATGCGCCAGAGCGACTGCTTCAACTGCCACGCCGTCGAGACGCAGCTGGTCGGTCCTTCCTTCGTCGCCATCGCCGACAAATACCGCAAGCAGCCCGGCGCCGAGGACCTCCTCAACCATAAGGTCCGCCTCGGGGGCAGCGGCGTCTGGGGCCAGGTCCCCATGCTCGCCCATCCGCAGCACACCGAAGACGAAGTCGCCATCATGCTCCGCTGGATGCTCGCCCTGGAGAAAGGCAAAGGCGGCCCGACCCTCACCCGTGGCCTCGAAGGCCAGCTGACCGCCCCCAAAGACAACAAGCCGGGGACGTTGCTGCTTGAGGCGATCTACACCGACGCCGGCGCCGGCGTGGCCGGCGCGCTCAGCGGCAAGGCCACCGTACGCCTGCGCCATCGTAAGCTCGAAGCGGAAACCGCCGAGATCACCAACGCCAAGAATACCGGCAAGGCCGTCGGCTCGACCCAGCACGGCACCACGCTCAAGTTCGCCGACCTGAACCTGGCCGACACCAAGAACATCAAGATCAACGCTTCTTCCGGCGGCGGCGCCAAGAACAGCCAGATCGAGGTCCGCCTCGACTCTCCGACCGGCCCGATCGTCGCGACCGTCGACATCGCCCACACCGGCGACTGGGGCAAATTTACGCAGAACAAGGCCAAGCTCACGCCCACGCCCGGCCGCCATGACGTCTATCTGGTGCTGACCAACCCCAAGAAGGGCGGCGGCCTCATGAACGTCGACTGGGTGGAATTCGGACAGTAACTTCCTGCAAATCGCTTTGCTTCAGCAAGGGGAAGGGCCAGAGTGCCCTTCCCCTTTTCATTCCGCCACGTGTCCGAATCCGAAGATATAAAAGACAAGCCGCTCGACCCTTTCGACCCCGAGGTCATCGCCCGCGCCAACCGGGCGATCCTGGTCGGCCTCCAACGTCCGGACGACACCGCCGAAGAAGCCCAGATGCTGCTCGATGAGCTGCATGAGCTCGTGAGCAACGTCGGCGTCGAGATCCGCGGTTCGATCATCGCCAGGCTGCGCGAGGAGAACCCGCGCACGCTCGTCGGCTCGGGCAAGCTCGAAGAGATCGCCGAGCTGGCCCGCGACAAAGAATGCGGCCTGATCATCTTCGACGACGAACTCACGCCCGCCCAGCAACGCAACTGGGAGAAGGACGCCAAGCTGCGCGCCATCGACCGCCAGGAGATCATCCTGGACATCTTCATCACCCGCGCGAAGACCCGCGAGGCCGTGCTTCAGGTGGAGCTCGCGGCCCTGCAGCAGATGCTGCCGCGCCTCAAGCGTCTCTGGTCCCACCTCGACCGCCAGCGCGGCGGCGGCACGCAGCAGCGCGACGCCGGCGAGACCCAGCTGGAGATGGACCAGCGCAAGATCCGCGACAAGATCGCCAAGGTCCGCCGCGACCTGGCCGAAGTGGTCGCGCAGCGCGCCACCCAGCGCAAGCAGCGCAAACGCGTCCCGCTGCCGACCTTCTCGATCGTCGGCTACACCAACGCCGGCAAGTCCTCGCTGCTCAACAAGCTCACCGGCTCCGAGGTGCTCGCCGCGAACAAGCTCTTCGCGACCCTCGACCCGACCACCCGCCGCCTCGCCCTGCCCTCCGGCCGCGCCTTGCTCCTGACCGACACCGTCGGCTTCGTGCGCCGCCTGCCGCACCGCCTCGTCGAAGCCTTCAAGGCCACGCTCGAAGAAGCCGTCCAGGCGGACTTCCTCGTGCACGTCATCGACCTCGGCTCACCCGAACGCGACAAACATGCCGAGACGACCCTGCAGGTGCTGACCGAGATCGGCGCCGGGGACCGCCCGGTGATCACCGTCCTCAACAAGGCCGACCTCTGCGACGAGGTCGAGCGCGCCCAGGCCTTGGCCGCCTATCCTGACGCCAAACTGGTCAGCACGAAGACCGGGGAAGGCCTGCCGGCCTTGCTCCAGCGACTCGAGGAATGCGCGGCCAGCCGGGATGAGCATATGACCCTACTCATCCCCCACGACCAGTACGCGCTGCTCTCCAAGCTGCACGCCGGGGCCACGATCCTCAATTCCAAGGCTCTTCCCGAGGGAACGCGCGTGGAAGCCTTCATCCCGACCCGCATGCAGGAGACCTGCCGGGTCTGGGCGGTCCGCGAATAAGCCATTTTTTACTCCCCAAGGAGGCAACTTTTCGCTTTCTTAGGTGTTACCTTATCACACCCATGCGTACCCTCGCCCTCCTCACCCTCCTGTCCGCCACCTCGGCCTTCGCCGCCTCCGAAGCCGACCGCGAAAAAGCCTTCAAGGCCGACATCGCTCCGATCCTCGAAAAGAGCTGCGCCAACTGCCACGACCCGAAGAAGGCCAAGAACGGCAAGGTCAAGTCCGGCTTCGATTCCTCGAGCCTCGCTTCCATCGTCAAGGGCGGCAAGGAACTCGGCGAAGGTATCACCTGGGGCGACACCGCCAAGAGCTCCCTCTACAAGACCATCAACCTCTCCATGACCAGCCCGGAAGACGACATGGCGATGCCCCCGAAGAAGTCCCACGAGAAGAACCCGCCCCTCTCCAAGGAGCAGGTCGCCAAGATCAAGGCCTTCATCGAAGCCAAGTAAGCCCCTCGGCTTGCCCACGAAAAGCCCGCGGCAACCCGCGGGCTTTTTTTGTGTCTCACTTAGGATGGCCCGAAGCGGCCGCTTGCGTTTGACCGTCCCGCTCCCCGTCCCCACATTCGCCCCATCCCCCTTCCCGCCTCATGACGCCCCTTCATCGCATCGAAGAAAGCCTCCGCCGCCTGACTTTCCGCCAAGCCGCGGGCCTGGTCGCCGGGACCAACCTGTTCCTCGTAATCCTGGCGCTCGCCTTGCCGGCCGACGGCGACATGCGCGGCCCGGCCCTTCTCTCGATCCTCGGCAACTTCCACATCCTCGCCCTGCACATCCCGGCCGCGGTGCTGCTCATCGTGCCGATGTTCGAGTTCTTCGAACGCCACGAGGAAGCCACCGCGACCGTCCGCCGCCTCTCCGTCTTCTCCGCCGCGGGCACCTGGGCGGCCGTCCTCTGCGGCATCTTGCACGCCCACTTCAACGGCTTCAGCGGTGACAAGGTTCAGCTCCACCTCTGGGGTGGCATCGCGGCCTCGGCCTTCGCCGGCGGAGCCACCCTGCTGCTTGCCCAAGGCTTCCGCTTCCGCCTCGCCGGGCAGGTCGCGGCCATCGGCGTGATGAGCTTCGCGGCCCACGTCGGCGGCGAACTGGTCCACGAGGAGGGCTTTCCCTTCAAACCGAACAAGGTCGCCTCACCGCGTCCTGACAAGGCTGCGCCCGACGTGGAACCCGGCGCCAAGCGCGACGATTACGCGCAGGTCATCGCCCCGATCCTCGAGGCCCATTGCGTCGAGTGCCACGGCGCCAAGAAAGTCAAAGGCAAGCTCCGCATGGATTCGCTCGAAGCCCTCAAGAAGGGCGGCTCGGAAGGCGCGGCCTTCGTCGCCGGCGACCTCAGGAAGAGCCTCATGCATGTCCGCGTGACGCTCGATCCGTCGGATGAAGAATTCATGCCGACCGAAGGCAACCCGCTTACGAAGGAGCAGGTGCAGGCCTTCGCCCTCTTCATCGAAGGCAAGTCCATCCCTGACGACGTGGCCAAGGCCGCCATCGCCGCGACCAAGGCACCCAAACAGGCCCCGAAGAAATAATCCGGTGCGTCCGCTGATCCCCCTTCTCCTCGCCGCCTGCGCGTTCGCCGCGCCGACGGCCCCGAAGAAGAAACCCGAACCGGTCAAACCTCTGACGCCAGCGCAGAAGTCGGACTACGCCAAGGTGATCCAGCCGATGTTCGACGTGCACTGCGTCTCGTGCCACGGCCCCAAGAAGGAGAAAGGCAAGCTGCGCCTCGACACCCTCGAAGCCACCCTCAAGGGCGGCAAGAACCTGGCCTTCGTCATCGGCCAGCCGAACGACAGCATGCTCTTGGCCCGCGTCTTCTTGGGTCGTACCGCGGGGGATGTCATGCCGCCTAAAGACGAACATCCGCTGACCGAGAAGCAGAAGGAAGCCCTCTACGCCTTCGTCGAAGGCCAGCCCATCCCCGACGAACTTGCCAAGGCCGCCATCGCCGACACGAAGAAGGCGCTAGCCGCCCCCAAGACGGCCCCGAAACCCAAGAAGTAGGTTTTTCTTTTGCCCGCCGAGCCCCTCACCCCCTTTATCCCAGATACCCCATGAAACTCCGTACCCTCCTCGCGCTGACCGCCCTCGTCGGCCTGACCTCCACGCTCGCCGCCGAGCAGAAGCCCCTGCGCGTCCTCATCGTCGCCGGCGGCTGCTGTCACGACTACGCCAACCAGAAGGAATTCCTGAAGAAGGGCATCGAAGCCCGCGTCAACGCGACCGTCGAGGTCGCTTACGACCCGACCAAGTCGACCAAACCGCTCTTCGAGCTCTTCAAAAACCCGGATTGGGGCAAGAACTACGACGTGGTCGTGCATGACGAATGCGCCGCCGACATCACCGACCAGGCCTACGTCGCCAACATCGTCAACGCCCACAAGAACGGACTCCCCGCCGTGAACCTCCACTGCGCGATGCACAGCTACCGCTGGGGCAACTTCCGGGAGCCGGTCAAGACCGGCGCTGACAACGCCAGCTGGTACGAGATGCTCGGCCTGCAGTCCACCGGCCACGGCCCCCAGCAGCCGATCGCCATCAGCTTCACGGACAAGTCCCACCCGATCACCGCCGGCCTCTCCGACTGGACCACGGTCAACGAAGAGCTCTACAACAACGTCCAGATCCTGACCGCCAAGACCCTCGCCACCGGCCTGCAGAAGGTCCCGGAAAAGAAGGACAAGAAAGGCAAGGTCACCCCGGCCCAGGAAGTCACCAATGTCGTCGTCTGGACCAACCAGTTCGGCCCGAAGCAGACCCGCATCTTCAGCACCACGATCGGCCACAATAACGCCACCGTGGAAGACGCCCGCTACCTCGACCTCGTCGCCCGTGGCCTCCTCTGGTCCGTCGGCAAGCTCGAAGCCGACGGCAAGGCCTCGACCGGTTTCGGCAAATAAGCCGTCAGGCTACCCACGAAAGCCCCGTCCCACCGGGGCTTTTTTGTGCCCAAATCCCTGCCCCTGGTAGGGTCAGCACTGCGTGCTGACCTAGTTGCCTGCTAGGTCACGACGCAGTCGTGACCCTACCTAGAGCCTTCCCTCCCCTGCGTTATTTTCCATACTCCATACTCAATACTCCATACTCGCAATGATGCGCCTCCTCGCCCTCCTCGCCTTCGTTAGTTCTGCCACCGCGGCGGAGCCCCTGCCGCTCTGGAAGGGCGACGCTCCTGAAGGCGACGGGAAGTTCTCCGACTCCTCCAAGGCGAAGCTCACGGTCCATCTGGCCGAAAATCCCAACGGCGCGGCGATCGTGATCTGCCCCGGCGGCGGCTACGGGGGACTCGTCACCAAGGGCGAAGGCCATGGCATCGCGGTCTGGCTCAATCAGCACGGCATCACCGGCCTCGTCCTCGAATACCGTCTGCCCGCCGGCCGGCCTTACGTCCCGCTCCTCGATGCGCAGCAGGCCATCCGCACGGTTCGCGCCAACGCCGCCCGATGGAAGGTCGACCCGAAGAAAGTCGGCATCATCGGCTTCTCCGCCGGCGGCCACCTGGCTTCGACCGCGACCGTACACTTCGAAACCATCGAGATGCCCTCGTCGAACACCATCAACGGCGAAAGCAGCCGGCCCGATTTCTCGATCCTGATCTACCCGGTGATCAGCATGGACGTCGGCGTGCACCGCGGCTCAAAGAAGAACCTCATGGGCGAGACGCCCGCCGCCGGACTGCCCGATTATTTCTCGACCCAGAAGCACGTGAAGGCCGGCACCCCACCCGCATTTCTGGCGCACGCGATCGATGATAAGGTCGTCGATATCGAGAACAGCCGGATGTTCTACGCCGCCCAAAAGAAGGCCGGCCTGCCGACACGCTTGATCGAGCTGCCCAACGGTGGTCACGGCCTCAACGGCTACAAGGGCCCGTCCTGGGACAAGTGGCAGGCGGAATCCCTGCTTTGGCTAAAAGAACTCAAGGTCATCCCCTGAACGCCGATTACGGACTTCAAATCACTCCGGAAACATCCCATAACCAGCATCTCCCCATGAAATCCCTCCTCCTCGTCCTGCTCGCCACCGGCTCCCTCTTCGCCGGCGAAAAGGCCACCCTCAGCCTCGCCGACTTCACCGACCTCAACGGCGGCGCCCCCGCCGGCGGCTGGCAGACCCAGGAGGGCGGCGTCATCCACCTCTCCGCCCAGAAGGGCACCGGCGCCCTGATCTCCAAGAAGGAGTATACGAACTTCGAACTCACCTGGGAATGGCGCCTCGAATCAGCCGGCAACAATGGCATCAAGTATTGGGTGACCAACATCAAGGACGCCAAGGGCAAGGGAGAGTGGCTTGGGATCGAATATCAGATGATCGACGACGACAAGCACCCCGACGGGCTCAAGGGCGGCAGCCATAACACCGGCTCGATCTACGACCTCGTCGATTCCGCCAAGGAAAAGGCCAAGCAGCCCATCGGCGAATGGAACCAGAGCCGCATCGTGGTGAAGGACGGCAAGATCGAACATTTCCTCAACGGCAAGCCCTGCGCCTCGGCCGACACCAACTCGGCCGAATGGAAGGCCGCGATCGCCAAGAGCAAGTTCAAGAACAAGAAGGGCTTCGGCCCCGGCCAAGGAAAGCTGATGCTCACCGAGCACGGCGACCCCTGCTGGTTCCGCAATATCGTCATCACCGAACTCTGAGCCCGGCTGAGAGCGCGAGACCGAGGGCGCCCGACCGGTGCCCTTTTTCGTGCCCGCTTACTTGCCGAGTTCGATCCGCAGGCCGTCGTAGCAGAGGCCGACCTTCGGATGGGTCTCACGGAGCCGCGCCGTGTAGGTATCGTAATCGATCTGGAAGGTCATGTGCGTGAGCAGCGCCCGCTTGGCCCGCAGGTCATGCGCGGCCTGGCAGGCCTGGTCGACGGTCATGTGCGTCGGGTGCGGATTCGGGCGGAGTCCGTCCAGGATCGCGAGGTCCGCATGCTCGCCCAGTTCGAGCGACTTATCCGTCATCGCCCGGCAATCGGTGTAATAGGCGAACTTCGCGCCCGTCGAAGGCTCTTCGAAGACAAGGCCGAGCGTGGACTCGTTGCCGTGCGGCAGCAGCGTCGAACGGATGATGCCGCCGCCGGGTAGGATCAGTTTCGACGGCATGAGGTTCAGTCCCAGCGAGACGTAACCCGAGGCCTGCGGCTTGCCGACGGCGTAAGGGAAGATGGCCTTGATGCGCTCGAGGCCGACCTCGGTCGAATAGACCGGGATGGCCGCCCCACCCTTGTTCGTGCAGAACTGACGAAGGTCGTCCATGCCGAGCACGTGGTCGGCGTGGCCGTGGGTCAGGATGAACGTGTCGACCTCGCGGACATCATACTTCAGGCACTGCGTCCGGAACTCCGGGGCTGCGTCGACCTGGACGTGATGGCCGTCGATGACGACGTGGATGCTCGTCCGGGCGCGCCAGTTTCGCGGATTATGCAGATCCAGCCCCGGGTTGTCATGGGCGGGCAAGGGACAGCCCTGCGAGGTGCCGCAGCCCATGATGAGGATTTCCATTCCCCCAAAAAGAGGGCTAAACGTCCTGAACGCAAAAGTTGTTTGATGGAATGGGGCCGGGGCCGTCCCGGAAAGAACCTTCGGCCTGCGCGGAGCCTGCCTGCGCGGCCGAGGTCATTTTTGACTTCAGGAAAGGACGAGATGGGCACACCCTCCCCCGATGCGCTTAATGCTTCTAACCGTCATCCTGGCCTGCGGCGCCCGGCTATCCTCCGCCGAAGGGCCCCTCTGGTCTGAAGATTTCTCGGATACGCAGGCCTTTGCTAAGAACTGGAAACCCTACGGATTCCTGGCTTCGGGCATTTCCGCGAAGACCCCGCTCGGCAGACCCGTCGGCGGCAAGGACGCTCGCCCCGAGTGGTGGTCGCTCCAAGAGGGGGTGCTCGTCGGCAGGAACATGGCGGAGGAAAAACATCCGCCCGGCCTGCGTCGTGACGTCACGGGCGCAGACCTCCGCATCACCCTTCGCTTCAAGATCACGCCCGAAGGCATGCTGGGCCTGAGCATCGCCGGACCTAACCGGGCCGTGGAACGGGATTTCAACGTGGCCGGCATCCATATCCGCAGCTCAGGCGTCAGCGCCTGGGACAACGACGTGCTGCACCCCAAGGATTCACCCGAAGCGGCGGAACTCAAAAAGAAGGGCGTCTGGAATCGTAAGTTCTTCTACGTGAAGACCAACAAGCTCGCCGTGGCGCCCGACTTATGGCACGAACTCACCGTCGAGATCCGGGGGCGACGCCTGACGGCCAGAATCGACGGCCAGGAGGCGGTCGCCTACGACACCGTCTGCGGCGACGTTCCCAAGCAGAACATCGGACTGCAGGCAGGCGGACTCAAGAAGGGCGAGCCTTCCGTCCCGATCTGGCTGGACGACATCAAGGTAGAGAGCCTCTGAGGCCTCCAAAGAGGGTTTAGACAGCCCTTCTTGCCTTTCCCCGACCTCTCCGTTCTCCTTCTCCTCCCGTGTTCGCCAACCTCACCGACAAACTTACCAAGGCCCTCCGCGACCTCCGGGGGCTCTCCAAACTCTCCGAAGAAAACATCGCCCCGGCGCTGACCGAGGTGCGCTCGGCGCTGATGTCCGCGGACGTCAATTTCAAGGTCGCCAAGGACTTCACCGAACGCGTCAAGGTCGCCTGCCTCGGCCAAGCGGTCATCGAGTCCGTCAACCCTGGCCAGATGGCCGTCAAGATCGTCTCTGACGAGCTGACGAAGCTCCTCGGCGAAGGCGAACGTCCGATCGACCCCCGCCGCCCCCTGCGCGTGCTCCTCGTCGGCCTTCAGGGCTCCGGCAAGACCACCAGCGCCGCCAAGCTCGCCAAGCACCTCGTGAAGAAGGAAGGCATCCGCAAGCCTTCCCTCGTCGCCGCCGACTTGCGCCGTCCCGCGGCCATCGACCAGCTTGAGACCCTCGCCAAGAACGAAGGGTTCGACTTCCGCGCCGACCGCGACGCGACCGACGTCGCCGCGATGGTGGGCCGCCTGGTGAAGGAAGCCGAGGCCGCCGCCGCGGACCTCGTCATCGTCGACACCGCCGGCCGCCTCCAGATCGACGGCGATCTCATGGAAGAAGTCCGCCGCGTGCGCGATGCCTTCCAGCCGCACGAGGTCTTCCTCGTCGCCGACGCCGCGCTCGGCCAGCAGGCCGTCGACGTGGCCGCCAAGTTCCACGAGTCCACGCCCCTCACGGGCATCATCCTGACCAAGCTCGACGGCGACGCCCGCGGCGGCGCCGCGCTGTCGATGAAGACCGTCACGAGCGTCCCGATCCGCTACATGGGAACGGGCGAGAAGTCCTCGGACTTCGACGCCTTCCACCCCGACCGCATGGCCCAGCGCATCCTGGGCATGGGCGACGTCGTCTCCCTCGTCGAAAAGGCCCAGGAGGTCGTCGACCACAAGGAAGCCGAGCGTCTGGCCGAGAAGATGAAGAAGGCCGACTTCGACCTGGAGGACTTCCTCGCGCAGATGTCACAGATGAAGAAGATGGGACCGCTGGGAGACATCATGAAGATGATGCCGGGCATGGGGGGCATCCAGGTCGGCGCCAAGGAAGAGAAGCACCTCGCCAAGACCGAGGCGATCGTGCTCTCGATGACCAAGAAGGAGCGTCGCAACCCCGACATCCTCAACGGCTCCCGCCGTCTCCGCATCGCCAAGGGCTCCGGCACGCAGGTCAGCGACGTCAACGCGCTGATCAAGCAATTCTCCCAGATGCGTGAGATGATGCGCATGATGAAGGGCGGCAAAGGCAAGGAGCTCATGCGTCGCATGGGCCAGATGGGCGGCGGCCGCGGCGGCTTCCCCGGCGGCGGCTTCCCCGGCATGCGCTGATCGCCATGTCCCAGATGATTCCCTTCGACCCGGCCCTCCTCTCCCGTCCGGGCTGGATCTTCGACTGCGACGGCACGCTCGCGGCCTCCATGTGGATCCACCACCGCAGCTGGACCCACATCGTCAGCAAGCAGCTGGGCCGTCCGTTCGACTTCCCTTGGCCCCTCTTCTGCTCGATGGGCGGCATGTCCGCCGTGGACACCTGCAAGCGTCTCAAGGCTGACTACGGCTTCGAACTAGACGTCGACCGCCTGCTCGCCGACGGTCATGAGTTCCTCGAGGAGCACCTCGCCAAGGACGTCACCGCCCGTCACGAGGTCGTCGCCGTCGTCCACCACGTCCGCGGGCTCGGCCACAAGACCGCCGTCGCCTCCGCCGGCCGCCGCGACCACGTGCACACCACGCTCAAGCGCATCGACATCACGCATCTCTTCGACGCCGTCATCACGGCCGAAGACGCCGCGCGCTCGA
The DNA here is from genome assembly GCA_044375965.1 of Opitutales bacterium. Classification (GTDB taxonomy): domain Bacteria; phylum Verrucomicrobiota; class Verrucomicrobiia; order Opitutales; family UBA953; genus UBA953. Next base: position 8,395 of record JBILLR010000013.1, on the reverse strand, counting down.
AGCCGCACCCGGACCTCTTCCTCGCCGCGGCGGACCGCCTCGGCCTGAAGCCTGCCGACTGCGTCGTCATAGAAGACAGCCCGCGCGGCAAGGAAGCCGCCGACGCCGCCGGGATGCCGTGCATCTTGGTGGAGCCGGCTTAAATCTAGGGGACATGTGGGCACGGTGACACGTGGACATGGGGGATGTTAGCAAAGGAATCCCTTTAGAATAGCATAGGGATTCGCTGTGCGATGAAAGCGGTGCTTTGAAGCTGCAAAGAAGACAGCCTTGGCGGTGATGAATACTCCCAAACCGTTCGGAAAGGTTAACTCCTATCGCGATCTCGTCGTGTGGCAGAAGTCGCGGTCACTCGCGACCGAAGCCTATCGCCTATGTATGACGCCCTCCTTCGAGCGACATCGCGGGCTATCGGATCAGATCATGCGTTCAGCGGTCTCAATCCCTTCGAATATCGCGGAAGGCGACGAGCGAGGGACTAACAAAGACGCCCTGAGATTCCTCCTGATCGCCCGCGGGTCACTGGCCGAGCTCGAAACCCAGCTCAGCATCCCCGAGGACCTCGGCATCATCCCCCAGCCAGTGGTCGGCCCAATAGCGGCGCAGCTTGACGAAGTCGCGCGCCTGCTGGGCGGCACCATCAAGATGCGTAAAGCAAGAGAGGATCAGGGAGAGTAACCTTTTCCCTGAGCCCCTTAATCTGCCCCGTGTCCACGTGTCACCGTGCCCACGTGCCCCCGGTCTGAAATTGCTTCTTTATGCACGCCCATCGTGTATAGCAACCTTGACACTATGCACGCTTAACGTGCACAATTATTCCGTCCGGTGATCGCAACCTTCGCTTGCCGCGCCACGCAGCAGCTCTGGCTTGGCAAAAGACCGGCCAAGCTGCCGCCTTCGCTCCATCAGGTAGCCCTCCGCAAACTCACTCAACTCCAAGCCGCCACCTCGCTCAACGACCTTAGGATCCCGCCAGGAAACCGGCTGCAGGCACTTAAAGGAAACCGCCAAGGCCAGCATAGCATCCGCATCAACGACCAATACCGGCTTTGCTTCCGCTGGGCAGATCGCGAGGCCTACGAGATCGAAATCACCGACTACCACTAACCTTCATGAAAAAGAAAACCCTCAACGTCCACCCGGGCGAACTCCTCCGCGAGGAGTTCCTGACACCTCTCGGCATCACCGCCTATCGCCTGGCCAAGGGCGCCCGCCTGCCCCACCAGCGCGTCAATGAGATCCTCAAGGAGCGGCGCGGCATCACGGCCGCGACCGACCTCCATCTCTGCGCCTACCTTGGACTCGAGCCCGGCTACTGGCTGCGCGCCCAGCTCGCCTACGACCTCAGGGAGGCCGTGAACACCATCGGCCCGAAGGTGAAGGCGAGCATCAAGCCCCTGCAGGTGGCTTGATGCCACTAGGGCACGACGCGGTCGTGCCCCTGCCTCGACGCAGGCACAAAAAAGGACGGCCGGAGAGCCGTCCTTTTGCTTAGTGCCCCCTCGCTGAAGTTACTTCTTCAGCTTGGCACAGAAACGAGCCAAGCGCTCTAGGCCCTGGGCGATCACCTTGTCGGAGGTCGCGTAGCTGAGGCGGATGTAGCCTTCGGAACCGAACGCGGAACCGGGGACGACGGCCATGAGCTCTTCTTCGAGGAGGCGGTCGGCGAACTGCGCGGACGTCAGGCCGAAGGACTTGATGTTCGGGAAGAGGTAGAAGGCGCCCTGCGAGCGGTAGCAGGTCAGGCCGGGGATGGCATTGAGGCCGGCGAGCAGATTGAGGCGGCGCTTGTCGAAGACGGCGCCCATCTCGGCGAGGGAGGCCTTGGCCTTGTCGGGGTGCTGGTGGACGGCGAGGGCACCGAACTGGGCGAAGGTGGTGGCGTTAGACGAGATCTGGCTCTGCAGGTCGGCCACGGCGGCGGCGAGGGCCTTGTCCGAGGCGACGAGGGTGCCGAGGCGCCAGCCGGTCATGGAGTAGCTCTTGGCGTAGCCGGAGACGGTGATGGTCAGGCGGGCGGCTTCGGGCGAGAAGGTCGCCGGGCTGCAGGTGGTCTGGCCGTCATAGACGAGGTTCTCGTAGATCTCGTCGGACATGATCCAGACGTTGGCCTTCACGCAGATGGCCACGAGGGCTTCGAGCTCGGCGCGGGAATAGACGGCGCCGGTCGGGTTGGACGGGCTGTTGATGATGACCATGCGCGTCTTCGGGGTGAGCGCGGCGGTCAGCTGGGCCGGGGTGATCTTGAAGCCGGTGACGTCTTCTGCGTTCACGACGACGGGCGTGCCGCCGGCGAGCTTCACCATCTCAGGGTAGCTCACCCAGTACGGGGCGGGGATGATGACCTCGTCGCCGGAGCTGATGGTGGCGAGGATGGCGAGGTAGCAGGACATCTTGCCGCCTGGGGAGACGACGACGTTGGCGTCGGCGATGCCGGTGAAGCCGCGGCGGGTGTAGTCTTCGGCGATGGCCTTGCGGAGCGCGGGGATGCCCGGCGTGGGGGCATACTTGGTCTGGCCTTCGGCCAGTGCCTTGGCGCAGGCGTCCTTGACGAACTGCGGGGTGTCGAAGTCGGGCTCGCCGACGCCGAAGCCGACGACGTCCTTGCCGGCGGCCTTGAGGGCCTTTGCCTTCGCATCGACGGCGAGGGTCGGTGAAGGGGCGACGTTGCGGGCCCAGGAGGAGAGAGCGGGATTCGACATGGCGAGGAGCCCCCACGCAAAGGACTCCCGGCGGATTGGCAAGACTGACCGATTAGGGGTAAGGGCAGGGATAGGGGTCGGGGTAGGACGAACCTGACACCGCAAGCGACGGAGTCCGAGACCCTGAAGCCTCCGTCGTTTTAAATTCACCCCTGACCCAACCCCTACCCCTGACGAGCCCCACGCGTCTCAGATGTCGATGGCGTCGTCCTTGGCCTTCTGGGCGTTGGCCTTGGCTTCGTTGGCCCGGCGCAGCGGCTTGAGCTGGTCGATGCCGACGGAGGAGGAGATCATCCAGGAGGTGATGGAAATCGTCAGGGTCGCCATGGCCCAGTTATTCAGGTGGAAGTCCTTGATGAGGCTGTCGGTCAGGGCGAGGATGGCGCCATTGGTCAGGAAGAGCACCAGATAGGCACCCAGGCCGAGGGTCAGGATCAGAATCGGGATCGAGACGATCATGAAGACGGCCAGGAGGAAGGGCCGAAGGAACGAATTGAAGAGGCCGAGGACGACCGCGATGACCGCCAGGGTCACGGGATCTCCGTAGCTGAGGAAGCCGAAATACTTGGCCAGGAACACCCCCAGGGCGAGGGACGCCCATTCGAGGACCAAGACACCTAGACGACGCGCGACTTCCATCCCCGCATCATACCACAGGAAAGCCCTCCGACAAGGGGGACTTTTCCTGCGGACGGCTCAGCGGGCGTGGCGGACGTCTTCCCCGGAGAGGAGGAAGATGACCTGCTCGGCGATGTTCTTGGAATGGTCGCCGATACGCTCGAGGGCCTTGGAGATGAAGATCAGCTCGACGTGAGAGGCGGACACCTTGGCGGCGTCGCCGGCCTTGCCAAAGAGTTCCTCGTAGTTCTTGCGGTTCAAGGCGTCGATCTCGGCGTCGCGCGTCAGCACCAGGCGGGCCTTGGCGAGGTCGCCCTCGATGAAGCTGTCGATGGCCAGCCGCAGGACCTCGCAGGCGATGATGCCTTCGGCCGGGACGTGGAGCAGGTCCTTGAGCGGGCCGCGCTCGGAGATCACCATGGCACGCTTGGCGATGACGGAGGCCTCGTCGGCGATACGCTCGAGGTCGTGGCCGATATCGCGGGCGGCGAGAAGCAGGCGGACGTCGCTACCCATCGGACCGAACAGCGTCAGGTAGCGCATGATCTCGCGGTCGACGCGCTTTTCGAGCTCGTCGACGCGGTCGTCCATGCCGCGGACCTGCAAGGCCAGGGAATCGTCGCCGTTCTCGACCGCGCGGAGCACGAGTCGGGTCATGTCGAGCGAACGCTCGCCCATCAGGATCAGGTCGTCCCGGAGCTGGCGGAGTTCGTCGTGGAAGAAGCGTTGCATGTTCTGGTGTGTTTGGAAATCAGCCGAATCGGCCCGAGATGTAGGCCTCGGTCTGGGCCTGCGACGGGTTCATGAAAATCTTCTCGGTGGTGTCGTATTCGATCTGCCTGCCGAGGTAGAAAAAAGCGGTGCGGTCCGACACGCGGGCCGCCTGCTGCATGGAGTGCGTGACGATCACGATGGTGAACTGGTCCTTGAGCTCGTGGATCAGCTCTTCGATCTTGCCGGTGGCGATCGGATCGAGCGCGGAGCAAGGCTCGTCCATCAGCAGGATCTCGGGTCGGTTGGCGATCGCGCGGGCGATGCAGAGACGCTGCATCTGGCCGCCGGAAAGACCGAGGGCGCTGTCGTCGAGCCGGTCCTTCACTTCGTCCCAGAGGGCGGCCTTGCGGAGCGAGGTCTCGCAAGCCTCCTCGAGGACGGCGCGGTCACGCACGCCGACCACGCGGAGGGCGTAGATGACGTTCTCGAAGATGGACTTCGGGAAGGGGTTGGACTTCTGGAACACCATGCCGACGCGGCGGCGCAGGGAGATGACCTCCAGGCCCGGGTCGTAGATCGAGCGTCCGTTGATGGTGATGTCACCCTCGTGACGGATGCCGTCGACGAGGTCGTTCATGCGGTTCAGGTTACGCAGGAGCGTCGACTTGCCGCAGCCGGAAGGGCCGATGAAGGCCACGACCTGACGTTCGGGGATGTCCAGGGAGATGGCGTCGAGGGCCTTCTTCTCGCCATAATAGAATCCGAAGTCGCGGATGCTGATGTAGTCCTTGCGGCCTTCGCGTTCGGCGGCGGGGCGGACCTTGATGCGGGAGGAGGAAGGCGGGTTCATGGTCTGGGACATGAGGTGGGTTATTTTTAGAAGGAAGCCCCCTTGAAGCGAGCGCGCAGGCGGTTGCGGATCCAGATCGCGCCGATGTTCAGGCAGACGACGAGGACGATGAGGAGGAGGGTGGTCGCGAAGACCATCGGCCGCGCCGCATCGGAGTCCGGCGACTGGAAACCGAGGTCATACACATGGAAGCCCAGGTGCATGAACTTGCGGTCCATGTGCAGGAACGGGGCGGAGCCGTCGAAAGGCAGGGTCGGGGCGAGTTTGACCACGCCCACGAGCATGAGCGGCGCGACCTCCCCTGCCCCACGGGCCATGGCCAGGATGACACCGGTCAGGATGCCCGGAGCGGAGGCCGGCAGCAGGATGTCACGGATGGTCTGCCACTTCGAGGCGCCGGTCGCCAAAGAAGCTTCGCGCATGCCACGCGGGACGGCGGCGAGGGCCTCTTCGGTGGCGACGATGACGACCGGGAGCGTCATCAGGGCGAGGGTCAGCGAACACCAGAGCAGGCCGCCCGTACCGAAGACCGGCGTATTATTGTTATATTTCAGCTGGTCGGAGAAGAACAGCTGGTCGATGGAGCCGCCGAGGACGTAGACGAAGAAACCCAGGCCGAAGACGCCGAAGACGATCGAAGGCACGCCGGCCAGATTGTTGACGCTGATGCGTACGATGCGGAGGACGGGCCCCTGCTGGGCGTATTCGCGTAGGTAGATGGCGGTGATGACGCCGAAGGGCGTGACCAGCAGGCTCATGAAGACGGTCATCACGAGCGTGCCGAAGATGGCCGGCATGAGGCCGCCCTCGGTGTTGGCCTCACGGGGCTCGTCGAAGATGAACTCGCCGAGCCGGGAGGCGAAAAGCTTCATGCGCCCCCAGGTGTCGAGCCGGTTGGGGAACCAGCCGCGGATGACCTGGGTAAGCGGGACGACCACTTCGCGCCCCGCGGCGTCCTGCGAGACCAGCGAAGCGACGGCGCCGCCGGCGACGACCTTCTTGGCCTCTTCCTGCAAGGCGGCGAAGCGTCCGTCGAGCACGGCAATCTCCTCCTGCAAGGCGGCGGCCTCGTCGGCGAGCTTCAGGTCCTCGGCCCGACGGAGCGAGACCTTCGCCTTGTCCATCGCGGCGTTGACCTCACCGATGCGGTGACGGGTGATCTCCACGAGCTTCTCGCGCACGGCCGTGGCGGCGGCGACCTCGGCCTGGAAGGTCGTCTCGAAAGCCGGGTCGGTCACAGGGATGACCACGCCGTCGGACTTGCGCAAGGTCTGCGGACGGACGAAGGCGGGACCGTTCTCGACGCGCTCCAGGCCGAGGACGTCGGCGGGGAAGCTCTCGGACTTGATCTTGGACTCGTCGACCCAGAGGTAGGAATTGCCGTTAAGTTCGCGGAGACCGACCTGATACTGGCGTTCATAGCGGGGCTGACCGCCGAGGGAACCCGCGCGGATGCGACGCTGGGCCAGCTGGCCGATGAGGACGCGGCCGTCGTCCACCTGCGCCACCGGCACGGGCGGAGCCCAGAAGACCGTGGCGCCGTTCATCAGGACGAGCGCGAGCAGGCCGCCGACCATGCCCAGGCCGATGATCAGGCCGAGGCCGCTGAACCAGACCCAGGCTTCGCCGCGGGGAGTGCTGCTGTCGGAGGAGAAGGCCATGGTCAGACGACTTTGTAGCGCTCGCGGAGGCGCTGGCGGAGGACTTCCGCGAGGGTGTTGATCACGAAGGTGAGGAGGAACAGGCAGCAGGCGCCGAGGAACAGCGCGCGGTAATGCGTGTGACCCGCGGCGGCTTCGGGCAGCTCCACCGCGATGTTGGCGGAGAGCGTACGCATGCCGCTGAAGGGATTCGCGTCCATGACGGCGGTGTTACCCGTGGCCATCACGACGATCATCGTCTCACCGATCGCGCGGCCGAAACCGATCATGACCGCCGAGACGATGCCGGAGATCGCAGTCGGCACGACGACGCTCCAGACCGTCTGCCAGCGGCTGGCGCCGAGGGCGAGGGAGCCGGAGACGAGCGAGTTCGGGACGTTCGAAAGCGCGTCTTCGGCGATGGTGAAGACGATCGGGATGACGGCGAAGCCCATCACGAAGCCGACGACGAGCGAGTTGCGCGAGTCATACGTCTCACCGGTCGTCTGACGCCACCATTCGCGGAAGTCGGCGATCGGAAGCCCGGAGGCGCTGTCCTTCACGGTGAAGAAGAAGGACTCGACCGCCGGACCGGCCTGCCATGCGGCCCAGGCGCAGAGCGCGAGAAACGGCAGCAGCCAGAGGAACTCCATCCCCGGACGGACCTGGCGGCGCACCGGCTGAGGCAGGACGGACCAGAGGAAGCCGGCGAAGAGCGCGGCCGGCGCCAGGATGCCGATGGCACAGAAGAGCGAGACGAGGCGAGGGTCGACCAAAGGCGCCAGCCAGAGTCCGGCGAGGAACCCGAGCACGACGGACGGCAGCGAGGCCATGACTTCCATGACCGGCTTGACCACCTGACGGTATTCCGGACGCAGGAACTGGGAGACGTAGACGGCCGCGGTGAGCGCGATCGGCAAGGCGAAGAGCAAGGCGTAGAAGGTGCCCTTGACGGTGCCGTAGAAGAGCGGCACGAGCGAATACTTCGGCTCGAACTCATCGGAGCCCGCGCTCGACTGCCAGGAGTAGGCCGGACCGGTGGCTCCTTCATACCAGATCTTGCCGAAGAATGCCTTCCAGGAGGATTCCGGGTGATGGTCAACGACGTTCCAGCGATGGAGTCTGCCGTCGTCGGAAAGCGCCGTGAAACGGTCGTAGTTTCCCGCGAAGGCCACCTGACGGATATCCCCGGCAGGCGCCTCGCCTTCCCAACGCCGCGTGCCGGTCGTCATGTTGGCCAGGTGCAGACGGCCGCCGGCCACCGCGAGGTAGCACTTGTTGGATTCGGCCGCATAGATGCCCTGCCCTGCCCCGGCCAGCTTCTCGCCGTCATGGATCTTACCCCAGCGGCGCAGGCTCTTGCCGTCCGGCTGGAGCTGAGGATACATCGACCAGACCTGCTGGGCGCCGGCCTTGTCGACGAAGACCACGGAGACATTGCCGAAGATCAGACCGGCCGAGGCGACCGTGGGATCGGCCGCATCCTTGAACGGGACGAACGACTGCAGGAAAGAGAACGTCGAACCGTCGTCGGCGTATGTACGCACCTCGCCCGAACGGCCGACCACGATCATCGACTCGGCGGTGGAAGGCAGGAGGACCTGTTCGACCGAGGCGGCGTCGGCCGCGACCACGAAGGGCGGGCTCACGCTCACCTTGCCGCGGCCGCCGAGGCCCTTGCGTTCGGTGAGACGGACGGCGGTCAGCAGCGGCTTGCCCGCGGCTTCCTGACGCACGAGCATCAGGCGGGACTGCGGGCCTTTGGCGTTCCAGACATCCAGGCAAGGCAGGCCGGCCTGGCCGATCGCCACCGGCTCCAAGGCCGTGACCACCGGCGCGACGGTGCGCTTACCCGCGTCGTCAAAGGTCGA
>JBILLR010000012.1:0-19602 GCA_044375965.1 Opitutales bacterium | reverse complement strand
TCGCGGCCCACCTGGGCGCCGGTTACGACGCGCTGCTGAACGTCGACGTCCAGGGCGCCGCCACGATCCGCGCCAAGGGCGCCGCCGACCCCCGCCTCGCCGCCGCCCTCGTCACGGTCTTCATCCGCGTCAGCGACCGCGCCGAGCTCCGCCGACGGCTCACGGGCCGCGGCACCGACCCCGCCGACGAGATCGACCGTCGCGTGGCCGCCGCCGAAGAGGAGCTCCGCCACGCGGGCGCCTATCAGCATGTCATCGAGAGCGGCACCCGCGAAGACGACTACGCCGCCTTGCGCGCCATCTACCTCGCCGAGAAGGCGCGCCGACCGTGATGGAGAAGAACGACATCGCGGGCGTCCTCGACGAGATCGCCATGTTCATGGAATTGACGGGCGAGAACCCGTTCAAGATCCGCGCCTATTCCGCCGGCGCCCGCATCCTCGAGAACATGACCGAGGACCTCGGCGAGCTGATCGACGGCGGCAGGCTCGCCGACATCCCCGGCCTCGGCGAGGCGCTCGTCGATAAGATCACGACGCTTCGGCGCGACGGCGTGCTGCCGTTCCACCTGAAGCTCAAGGCCTCCATCCCCGCCGGTCTCCTGGAGGTCATGCAGATCCCCGGACTCGGCCCGAAGAAGGTGCGCGCGCTGTGGACGCAGCTCGCCGTCGAGGACCTCGCCAAGCTCAAGGAGGTCTGCGAATCCGGCGCGGTCGCCGAGCTCAAGGGCTTCGGCGCGAAGACGCAGGAGAAGATCCTCGAAGGCATCAAGAACCGCATCGCCTACGGCAAGCGTCACCGCTGGTACGAGGCGGCCGCCATCGCCGAACCGATCCTCGCCGGCCTGCGCGCGCTGCCCCAGGTCTCGCTCGCCGAATCCGCCGGTTCGCTGCGCCGCGCCCGCGAGACGGTCGGCGACCTCGACTTCCTCGTGGCGTCATCCGAAGCGAAGCCGATCATGGACTGGTTCGTGGCCTATCCCGGCGTCAAGGAGATCACCGCCCACGGCGAGACGAAGTCCAGCGTACGCTTCGAGAACGGCCTCCAGGCCGACCTCCGCGTCGTGCCGGCCGAACAGTTCTTTTTCGCCCTCCATCACTTCACCGGCTCCAAGGAGCACAACGTCGCGATGCGCCACCGCGCGCTCGGCCGCGGCCTCAGCATGAGCGAGTGGGGCTTCAAGTCCGTCGATGGGAAGTCCGCCGCGCCCGGCGCGACGAGCGAGGCGGAAGTCTTCCGCGCGCTCGGCCTCCCGTGGATTCCGCCCGAACTGCGCGAGGGCAACGGCGAGATCGACGCCGCCGAAGCGGGCAGGCTGCCGAAGCTCGTCGAGTTCGCCGACCTGCGCGGCGTCTTCCATAACCACACCACGGAGTCCGACGGCGACCACACGCTCGACCAGATGGCCGCCGCCGCCGAGGCCCATGGCTGGGAATACCTCGGCATCTCGGATCACTCGAAGTCCAGCTTCCAGGCCGGCGGCCTCGACGAGGTCCGCCTCGCGAAGCAGCTCGAGGACATCGCCAGGCTCAACGCCGCGCGGAAGTATCGCGTCCGCGTCCTCGCCGGCAGCGAGGTCGACATCCTCAAGGACGGCACGCTCGACTTCTCCGACGACGTGCTCGCCCGCCTGGACTTCGTCGTGGCTTCGGTGCACAATCTTTTCACGTTGGACCGCGAGGCCCAGACGGCCCGCATCATCAAGGCCATCGAGAACGAGCACGTCGACATGGTGGGCCACCTGACCGGACGCCTGCTCAACAAGCGCGAGCCGTACGACGTCGACATCGCCAAGGTCATCGACGCCGCCGCGGCCAACGACACGATCATCGAGCTCAACGCCAATCCGTGGCGCCTCGACCTCGACTGGCGCTGGTGGCGCCGCGCCGCCGAGAAGGGCGTGCTCTGCTCGATCAATCCCGACGCCCACGACACCGCCCAGCTGGCCTTCGCCGCCCACGGCGTGCGCATCGCCCGCAAGGGCTGGCTGACGCCGGAGCAGGTGCTCAACACGCGCCCGCTCCCGGAGGTGCTGCGCTGGCTGGGTCGCTGAGCGCTCCTTACGGCTCGCCCAGCGGGCTCCCCCCGTCCTATCGTGCGTCATGCTGCACGATAAGCGCCGTCTGCTCCTCATCGCCGGACCTTGCTCCCTCGAATCGGAGTCCAACTGCCGGACCGTCGCCACGGAGCTCAAGGCTTTGGCCGCCCGCCATCCGGAGCTGAACATCATCTTCAAGGGTTCCTACGACAAAGCCAACCGCACCTCGCTCGGCGGCGACCGCGGCCCGGGCATGCAGGCCGGCCTCGGCCTCCTCGCGATGGTGAAGAAGGACTTCGGCTTCAAGGTGCTCACCGACATCCACGGACCCGAACAGTGCGAAGCCGTCGGCAAGGTCGTCGACGTGCTGCAGATCCCCGCGTTCATGTGCCGTCAGACCGACCTCCTCGTCGCGGCCGCCCAGACCGGCAAGGTCGTGAACGTGAAGAAGGGCCAGTTCCTCTCGCCGTTCGAGATGCGCTTCGTCGTGGACAAGCTCGAAGGCGCCAAGGCCGCCGAGATCTGGCAGACCGACCGCGGCACCACTTTCGGCTACCAGAACCTGGTCGTCGACATGCGCTCCTTCCCGATCATGGCCGGCTTCGGCCATCCGACGATCATGGACGCCACGCATGCGGTCCAGCTCCCGGGCGCCGCGGGCGGTTCCTCCGGCGGCCAGCGTGAATATGTCCCGGTCCTCGCCAAGGCCGCGCTCGCCGCCGGCGCCGACGGCCTCTTCATGGAGACGCACCCGGATCCGCAGAAGGCGATCTCCGACGGCCCTTCGCAGGTGCCGCTCGCGGAATTCCCGGCCCTCGTGGAAGCCTGCCTGCGCGTCTGGAAGGCCGTCCGCGCCTAAGCGGTCAGCTTCGCGATCGCCGCGCGGTCCGGCTTGCCGCTCGCGTTCGTCGGCATCACGGGCACGAACACGAAGCGCCGCGGACGCGCCGCGGGCTCGAGTTGTTCGCAGGCCTTGCGCAGCGCGGCTTCCGTTCCGGGGCCCGCCACGACGCACGCGGTGACGACTTCGCCCCAGGTCGCGTCGAACATGCCGAGCACGAGCGCTTCCCGGACCAGTCCGGTGGCGAGCAGGACCAGTTCGACGCGCGCGGGATCGACCTTCTCGCCGCCGGTGACGATCACGCGGTCGGCCCGTCCGGCGATGCGCACGCTGCCGTCCGCGGCCACGTCGCCATGGTCGCCGCTCGTCCACGGGTTCGACATCGGGCCGTCGGGCCAGACGCCCAGCCCGAGCGACGCCGTCGCGATCGTGACGACGCCTTCGGCGGACGTCGCGAAACGCACGCCGGGCAAAGGCGTGCCGCGGACGGCTTCGCCGCCCCAGAGTTTTTCAGGCGGACAGAGCGCGCAGGCCGCCGCGGTCTCGGTCGTCCCGTAGGTGAGGTAGGCCGGCAGGCGGCGCGTGCGGATTTCGCTGAGCAACGTCGCCGGCACCGCCGCGCCGCCGAGCAGCACGACGGCGAACTGCTTCAGCCACGCTTCGCCGTCCGCGCGCGCGAGGAGTCGGGCGAGCTGCGCGGGCACGAGCGACACGATCTTTGTTCCGTCCTCGGGCAGGCTGACGGAAGGCAGGGCGTTCTCCTCGCGGAAGCGTCCGTCGATGACGGCATGATGTCCGCCGGTGAGGCGCGCGCGGACGGCGGGCATGAAGCCGCTGACATGCCACGGCGGCGTGCACGTGACGCCGTGGAGCACGGACGAAAGGCCGCGGGCGACGAGCGCGTCGCGCAGCGCGAAGGCGGCGGCGCGGAGGGTGTCCGCGGAGTGGATGATGAATTTCACCTTCCCGCCGGTGCCGCCGGTGGGGATCATCACCCGGCCGCGCCAGTTCAACGGCCAGTCGCACGTGCCGAGGCCGCGAGGTTCGAGCGTCGTCCCGAGGATCGTCGTGCCGCGGGGAAGCTGCCGCGCGGCTTCATCCCGCTCGGCGCCGGCCCAGTGCGGATTGCCCAGGAAGACCGGCAGCCCCGCGTCATGCGCCCGCAAGGCTTCGCGCAGATGCTCGGCGTGGTCCGCGTGGAAGACCGCGACGGCGCTCATGTGAGTTCCTGCCAGAAGCCGGCCCAGTCGTAGTCCGCGAGGCCGCCCGCCGTCGCGCCGTGCGCATGCCGGTCGCGTCCGTCGTTCTCGAAGCGTCCGAGCGTGTCGAAGCCGACCGTGCCGGCCTGCGGATCCTGCGCCGCCAGCCAGAGCGCGCCTTGCCGGCCGATGGCGGTCTCGAAACAGGAGGAGTAGACGACCGCGCCCGCATGGGCTCCGCGCCAGGCGCGCAGTTCGTCCCAGTCGCCGGCGAGCAGCGGCTTCACGACGACGGTGCCGGCCCAGTCGACTCCGCCCGGCGTGAGGAAGGATTCATCCAGGGCGATCTTGTCAGGTCCGAGCGACGCGTAGCCCGGATGTCCGACCGGCAAGGGTTGCTCGAGGAATTCGACCTGTTCATGCGCCCGGGCGAATTCCGCCCAGCGCCGCGCCGTCAGCAGGTCGAGCGAACCGTTGGCGTCGAGGCGCAGCTGGCCGGGGAAACGCGCCAGCGCGGCGAGAATCGCGTCCTCGTCGGTCTCCGGTGAGATCTTGATCTTCAGGGTGCGGAAGCCTGCGGCGACCTTCGCGTCCGTCTCGAGCACGGAAAGGGTCAGGAGCCCGGCGCAGGGCAGGTTGCCTCCGTAGCCGGCGATCTGCTGCCAATGACGGCAGCTCGACAACGCCGCCGACAGACAAGGCAGGGGCGCCGGCGAGGCGGCCACGGCGGCCAGCAGGTGCGGCAGGCTGCCTTGGGCCGAGCGGAGGAAATCCAGCGACTGTTCGATGCTCTCGGTCGGGAAGCCCGGCCACGGCGCGATCTCGCCGTAACCCGTGCCTTGGTCGGACTGCGTGCGCAGGAGGATGCGGTCCACGCTGTCCACGCCGCCGGCGCCGGTCACGACCGTCGTGCGCAGTCGGCGACGGACACGTTTGAAGTCGAAAAAGCCGCCGGTCATGGGACGAATAGACGGCAATCCGGACAAACCCGCAAAATCAATTTGCCACCCCGAGGGGGGGTGCCTAACACCCTTGGGGGAAACCGACCACTCATGGCCTCCTCGAAATCCAAGGGCCGCGTTTCCCTCGACGAACGCTTCTACCTGTCCGCGGACGACTTCTTCCCCGCCAACGCCGGCCTCGGCCTGACGTATGACGACGTTTCCCTGGCCACCCGCTACTCCGAGGTCCTGCCTCGGATGACCCGCCTCGATTCTTCCCTGTCCGATTCCCTGCCGCTCTCCCTCCCGATCGTGTCCTCCGACATGGACACGGTCACCGAGCATCGCATGGCCATCGCGATGGCGCTCAACGGCGGCCTCGGTCTCCTGCACTATAACATGGCGGAGGCCGACCAGGTCGCCGAAGTGCGCCGGGTCAAGAACCACATCCACGGCATGATCGGCGACCCCGCCGTCGTGGCGGCCGACGACACGATCGCCGAGGTCCTCGCCCGTATCGAACGCGATGGCCTGGCCTTCAGCACCTTCCCCGTGACGGCCCAGGACGGCACGCTCCTCGGCCTCCTGCCCGGCAGCGCGGTCAAGGAGCGGCACGGCCAGCGCAAGGTCGTCGCGGTCATGATCCCCCGCGACAAGGTCTTCACCGTCGCCGAGAAGGACCTCGGCAAGGACCCGATCGCCACCGCCGACCGTAAGTTCTCCGACCACGTCGGCCAGAACAAGCTCCTCGTCGTCGACGCCAAGAACCGCCTCCGCGGCCTCTTCACCCTGAGCGACATCGAACGCATCTCCGAGGAATCCCGCGCGCACGTCCGTCCGACGCGCGACGCGGACTTCCGCCTCCGCGTGGGCGTCGCCGTCTCGGTGCCTCGCACGGTCGACGGCGAAATCGACCGCGCCCGCCTGCTCGCGCACGTCGGCGCGCTCGTCGCCGAAGGCGCCGACGCCGTCGCGATCTCCACCGCCCACGGCCACACCAAGGGCGTCGGTGACGCCCTCCGTCTGCTCCGCAAGTCCCACAAGGGGCTCACCCTCATCGCCGGCAACGTCACGAGCGGCGAAGGCGTCGAATTCCTCGCCGCGGCCGGCGCCGATACGGTCAAGATCGGCCAGGGCCCCGGCTCCATCTGCACGACCCGCATCGTCGCGGGCGTCGGCATCCCGCAGCTCACCGCGCTCTACGTCGCCTCCCGCGCCGCCGCCAGGAAAGGCGTCCGCATCCTCGCCGACGGCGGCATCACGAAGAGCGGCGACATCGTCAAGGCGCTCACGCTCGCCGACGCGGTCATCCTCGGCGGCCTCCTCGCCGGTTCGCGCGAAGCGCCGGGCAAGCTGATGGAGATCAACGGCAAGACCTACAAGGAATACCGCGGCATGGGTTCGCACGAAGCCATGCGCAAGGGTTCGGCCGCCCGTTACGGCCACTCCTCCAGCGGTAAGTTCAGCAAGGTCGCCGCCGAAGGCATCGAAGCGCTCAAGGAAGTCTCGGGCACCGTCGACCAGGTCCTCGGCACGCTCGCCGGCGGCATCCAGAGCGGCCTCGGCTACCTCGGCGCGGCCAACCTCGCCGAACACCGCAAGCGCGCGCGTTACATCCGCGTCACGCCCGCGGGCCAGCGCGAAGCCGCCCCGCATGACGTGATCGAGATCAAGGCCGGCTCCTGAATCCCATGGCTGCTTTCTTCCGAGGTTTCCTCCTCTTCCTTTTCGGCGCCCTCGCCGGCGCCGCCGGCATCCTGTTCCTGACGCCGAGCTTCCAGGTCGACGTCCGTCGCGGCGACACCGCGATCAAGCCGCTCGGCCTCGGCACGAAGATCGCCCAACCGACGCTCGTACCTGCGCCCTTACCTGCGCCGGTCGTCGCCGCGCCCGCGGCGCCGGCGCCGGTGGCCGTCACGCCGGCCCCCGCTCCGACCAAGCCCCTCGTCACGGCCGTCACGCCCGCGCCGGCGCCGGAACCGGCGCTCGATTTCGCCGCGCTCTCCCGCCATCTCATCCTTTGGCCGACCGCCGTCACGGTGAAGACGCCGACGACCGTGTCCGTGAAGGTCGAAGGCCAGAAGCCGCGGGACCTGACCCTCGAGGCCGGTGCGGTGCTCCAGCTCGCCCGCGTGCTGCCCACCGGTCAGCTCGAGGTCCGCGCCAAGGGTGAGAAATTCGAGATCAAGAGCACGCTCACCGACTTCGCCGCCGAACTCGGCAAGCGCGTCACCGAGCTCGTCGCGAAGGGTACGAAGTTCGATTCGCCTTATCCGGCCGCCGCCGCCCCCGCCGCCAATCCTGCGCCGGTCGCGCCCCCGGCTCCCGCCGCTTCTGTGGTCGAGGTCAAGCCCGTCGTGGTCGCGCCGAAAAAGCCGCTGACCCTCGCGGAACGCATCGACGTGCTCTACGGCCGCAAGCCTCCTGAGCCGGAAACGCCCGTCGTTCCTACGTCGCCCGCCGCGCCTGCTCCGGGCGCACCGGGCGCCGCTCCCGCCCCCATGGCAGGCCCGGCTGTTTCGCCGGCATCCGAGCCTGCTCCCCGGGAAGCCGCCAAGGGGGAAGAGAAGGGCAAGGATCTGGACCGGAAGATGAACCAGCTTTTCAACTGATTCTCTCGTGAGTCAGACGAAGATCTTTTCTTGGAACGTCAACGGCGTCCGCTCGGCGCTCGGCAAGGGGCTCGGCGAATTCATCGCGTCCGCCGACCCGGACGTGCTCTGCCTCCAGGAGACCAAGTGCGAGACCGCCGTCGCCTCCACGCTCGGCCTGGCCTTCCCTCATCAGTTCTGGCACGAAGCGGAGAAGAAAGGCTACTCCGGCACCGCGGTGCTTTCCAAGCGCGCGCCGCTGTCCGTCGCGACGGATTTTCCCGGCGATCATCCGCCCGAAGGCCGCGTGGTCACGGCGGAATTCAACGGCCTCTTCGTGGTCAGCGCCTACGTCCCGAATTCCCAGCGCGAACTCGAACGCCTCGACTATCGCCTGCAGTGGGACGCCGACTTCCGCAAATATCTCGCCCGCCTGGCGAAGCAGAAGCCCGTCGTCGTGTGCGGCGACCTCAACGTCGCGCACGCGGAGATCGACCTCGCCAATCCGTCGACGAACCGCCGCAACGCCGGCTTCACCGACGAGGAACGCGCGTCGTTCGGCCAGCTGCTCGATGACCACGGCTTCACGGATACCTTCCGCGCCCAGCATCCCTCGCTCGCCCAACGCTACAGCTGGTGGTCCTATCGCCCCGGCATCCGCGCCCGGAACATCGGCTGGCGTCTGGATTACTGCCTGACCTCCGACGGCCTGAAGTATTCCCAGCCCGATATCCACGACAAGGTCACCGGCTCGGACCACTGTCCGGTGTCGGTCCGCGTGCAGGCTGAGCTCTGAGTCAGCGCGCGGTTTCTCCGGTCAGCCTGCGCACCCACGGCACGAGCACGAGAAGCAGCACGGTGAGGCCGCCGACAAGCAGGGCCTGCTGCCAGAAGAAGTGCGCGAGCGCCTGCGGGTCCTTGGCGTTGAATTCCGCCGCGACCACGCCGGCGAGCTTGTTGCCCAGCGCGGTGCCGAGGAACCAGATGCCCATGACGAGTCCGGCCAGCTTCGCCGGCGCGAGCTTGGTCATCGCGCTGAGGCCGACGGGACTGAGGCAGAGTTCGCCGACGGTCTGCAGGAAGTAGACCGCGATCAGCCACCACGGGCTGACCTTGCCTTCGGCGGTGAGCTTCGCCGCGGGGACGAGCAGGGCGAACGAGAGCCCGAGGAAGAGGAGCCCCCAAACGAACTTCATGGGGATCGACGGCTGTTGTTCGCGGAGACGGACCCACAGCCAAGCGAAGAGCGGCGCCAGGCCGAGGATGAAGAGCGAATTGACGGACTGGAACCAGGACGACGGGAAAGCGAAGCCGAGCAGTTCGTTGTGGGTCAGCTCTTCGGCGAAGAGCGTGAGGGAGGAGCCGGCCTGTTCGAAGATCGCCCAGAACAGGATGGCGCACACGAAGAAGACGAGGATCGCGGCGATGCGATGGCTGTCTTCGTCCCGCCGGACGACGCCGAACCAGATGATGCCGACGATCGGGAGCGCGTAGACCAAGGGATTGATCCAGGCGACGTAGTCCGAGGCGATCATCACGGCGAGCAGTCCTGCGGTGCCGAGCGTCACCAGCGTGAGTCCGCCCCATGGACGCGGCGATTCGGCCGCGGGGGCATGACCGATGTGCGATAGCCAGTGCAGCCGACGCAGATAGACGATCATGCCGAAGGTCATGCCGACGCCGGCCGCGCCGAAGCCCCAGTGCCAGCTGCGCGTCGGGTCAAAACCCCAGCCGGTCAGCGTCGCGCGGAACGCTTCGCTCTGCGCGAGCCAGCCGACCACCAGCGGGGCGGCGAAGGCGCCGAGGTTGATACCCATGTAGAAGAGCGAGAAGCCGGCGTCTCGTCGCGTGTCGCCGTGCGAGTAGAGCCCGCCGACGAGCGTGCTGATGCTCGGCTTGAGCAGGCCGGTCCCGAGCGCGATCAGGATGAGGCCGGCGTAGAAGGTGGCGACGGAGTCGAGCGCCAGGGCGTAATGCCCGATGGTGATGATCAGGCCGCCGACCAGGACCGCGCGCCGCGCGCCGATGAAGTTGTCCGCCAAGTAGCCCCCGAGGATGCAGACCATGTAGCTCGCCATGGTATAGTTGCCGTAGACCTGGGCCGCGTACTTCTGGTCGAACCCGAGACCGCCCATCGCCAGCGGCGTGATCATGAACAGGAGCAGCAGCGCCCGCATGCCGTAGTAGGAGAACCGCTCCCACATCTCGGCGTAGAACAGCATGCTCAGCCCCCGAGGGTGGCCGCCGATGCCCCCATGATCCCGCTCGGTATGCCGGGCCGGGGATTCGGCGTCAGGAGTCAGCTCGTGCATCGAGGGGGTTATATGAGAAGCCGGAGCCTTAAACCAATCCCCTAAGATTGAGGGTCCGCGTTGACAAAAGACAGCAGAGGCCTACTTTTGAGACTCAATCTCAATTAGCGTGACCCCGCTATCCCAACTTCTGCCCGGTCAATTCGGGAAGCTGGCCTCGCTCAATCCCGAGCGCGGGGTGGATCAGCGTCTGATGGCCTTGGGCCTGCTCCCGGGGATGGTCCTGAAGCTCATCCGGAAGGCTCCGCTCGGCGACCCCCTGGCCATCGAGTTCTGCGGCCAGGTCGTCAGCCTCCGCCTCGCCGAGGCCGAGAACCTGATCGTCGACGTCTCCGCCGATTGTCCCATCCAGCGACCGCGTCAGCCGTGAATTCCCCTGATGCAGGCCTGCTGGTCGCGCTCGTCGGTAATCCCAACACCGGCAAGTCGACCCTGTTCAACGCCCTGACCGGCCTGCGACAGCGCGTCGGCAACTACCCCGGCGTCACCGTCTCTCGTAAGTCCGGCACCTGTGACCTCGGCGACGGCCGGAAAGTCGAACTCGTCGACCTCCCCGGACTTTACTCCCTCGCGGCGGCTTCGCCCGACGAGCAGGTCGTCATCGACGCGCTCTCCGGCAATATCGCCGGCGATCGCCGTCCCGACGCCGTCGTGCTCGTCGTCGACGCGACCAACCTGCTCCGTAATCTCTTCCTCGCCTCGCAGGTCGCCGAGCTCGGCCTGCCGGTGGTCCTCGTGCTCAACCAGGCCGACGTCGCCAAGGAGCAGGGCCTGCGCATCGATACCGAGCTGCTTTCGCGTCGCCTCGGCGGCGTGCCGGTCATCCTGACCTCCGCCTGGAAGGGCGAAGGCATACCGGAAGTCCGCCAAGGGCTCGGCGCTGCCTTGAGCCGCCGCACGCCGCTGAAGCGCGTCGTCTGGCCCGGCGACATCGCCGGCGCCCTCGCCGACGTCGCGCAGGCCGCCTCCGCCGACACCGGCCGGGCGATCTCCGCCGCCGACGCGCAGCGTCTGCTCTTCGATACCAATGTTTCGACGGCCGAACGGCTTGGCTGGACGGTCGAGCGCCGCGAGAAGCCGCTGCGCTCCGCGCGCGAACGCGTCCGCAATTCGGGCTATAACCCGATGGCCGCCGAACCGCTCGTCCATTACGCCTGGCTCCGCGTCGCGCTGAAGGACGTCGTCACCGAAGGAATCGGCAAGGCCGGCCGGACCGCCGCCGTCGACCGTCTGCTCCTGCACCGCGTGCTCGGACCGATCCTCTTCCTGGGCATCATGCTCGGGTTCTTCGCCTCGGTCTTCTGGCTCGCGAAGTTCCCGATGGATTGGATCCAGACGGCGGTCGACTGGACCAAGGGCGTCGTCGCCCCGTCGCTCGCGGCCTACCCGATGCTGCAGAGTCTCGTCGCCGACGGCATCCTCGGCGGGGTCGGCGCGTTCCTCGTCTTCCTCCCGCAGATCCTCATCCTGTTCCTCTTCATCGGTATCCTCGAGGACAGCGGCTACATGGCGCGCGCGGCGTTCATCATGGACCGCTTGTTCAGCTGGTGCGGGCTCAACGGCAAGAGCTTCGTGCCGATGCTCTCCGGTTTCGCCTGCGCCATCCCGAGCCTGCTTTCGACGCGTACGATCGAAGACCCCAAGGCCCGTCTCGCGACGGCGTTCGTGGTGCCGTTCATGAGCTGCTCGGCGCGCTTCCCGATCTACGCGCTCATGTGCGCGGCCTTCATCGGCCCCCTCTACGGCCCCGGCTGGGAATCCCTCGTGATGGTCGGCATGCACTGCGTCGGCCTCGTCTTCGCCGTGCCCACGGCCTTCGTGCTCACCCGCCTCGTGCTCAAGGTGAAGCCCCAGCCCTTCGTGCTCGAGCTCCCGCGCTACCAGATGCCCAAGCCCCGCGACGTCGTCTGGCGCATGTGGCAGAACGCCGCCGAATTCGTCTCCAAGGCCGGCACGGTGATCTTCGCCATCACGATCGTCGTCTGGGCGCTTTCCTACTTCCCGCGCGACGCCTCGGTGGCGGAGCGCGTCCGCGCCGCGCACCCGACCGAATCCGCCGAGAAGGTGAAGGCCCGCGTCCAGGCCGCCTACGTCGAGCAGTCCTACATGGGCCGCTTCGGCAAGACGATCCAGCCGATCTTCGACCCGCTGGGCTTCGACTGGAAGATCACCGTCGGCGTCCTGGCGAGCTTCCCCGCCCGCGAGGTGATCGTCTCCACGCTCGGCGTGACCTATTCCGTCGGCGAAGGAGCGGAGGCCGACAGCCAGGACCTGCGCCGGGCGATGCAGGAAGCCAAGTGGTCCGAAGGCCCGCGCGCCGGCAGCCCGATCTTCTCTCTGGCGGCGGTCCTCGCGCTGATGGTCTTCTTCGCGCTCTGTTCGCAGTGCGGTCCGACGATCGCCACGTTGGCGCAGGAGACCGGCGGCTGGAAGTGGGCCGCGGGTTCCTTCGTCTACATGACCACTCTCGCCTGGATCGTCTCCATGGCGGTGTATCAGGTCGTCATCCGCCTCACATGAACCTCGAAGCCGTCATCGTGGGCGCGGTCATCGGCGTCGCCGTTGGTTGGCTCGTGCGACGCTGGCTGGCCGCCGCCCGTCGTCGTAAGGAAGGCGGCTGCGCGGGCGATTGCGGGTGTGCGACTAAAATAAAGCCTAAGCGCTGACCGATGGGGGTCGCTTTGGGGGCGCGGGCGGGCATCCTGATGGGATGTCCCTCAAATCCTCCCACACCCGTCATCGCGCCAAGTCCCCGGTCAGCCCTCGCGCGACGCGTCCCTCGGTGCGGAAGCTGAACCGTGCCAAGGCCAAGCCGAAGGCGGCGAAGAAGTAAGCCAGGCAAGTCACGCAGCTCAAAGGGAGACCGGAAACCGGAAGGTTAGCTGCTGACATCAAAGCGCAGCCGCTTTCGGGTCCCAGGTCTCGGCCTCAGGTTTCAGCTGCGGGTTGTCAGGTGCAGGTACGGGTGCGGGGCAAAAATCAGGTCCTGAACCTGTACCCGAACCTGAACACCTGAACCTGGCTCCCGACGGCTGAGACCCGTGACCTGAATTTTTGCCTTTCACCTTTGCACTTTTGCACCGGAGCACCGCTCCGATTTGCATCTTTGCACTCTCTCGCTTGCCCACGTGTCACCTTGCCGGCTTGCCCCCTCGCGGCTCCGCCGCGTTCACACCGGCTGCTGCTGGCTGAGGCAATGCAGCGCGCCGCCTTCGATGAGCAGCACGCGGCAGTCGATGCCGACGATCTTCCGGCCGGGGAAGCAATCGCCGATGATGCCCAAGGCCACCTTGTCGGAATCCTGGCCGTAGAGCGGCACGAGGACGCCGTCGTTCACGATGAGGAAATTCGCATGGCTCGGCGGCAGGTCGCGGCCGGCGAGGCGGATGGGCTTGGGCAGCGGGAGCTCGAGGATGTCGAGGCGCTGGCCGCGGGGACGCATCTCGCGCAGGCGGCGCAGGTTCTCCTGCATCGGCGCGTGGTTGGGCGACGCCTTGTCGGTCTCGCTCACCGCGAGGATCGTGCGCGGGGCGATGAAGCGCGCGAGGTTATCGATATGTCCGTCGGTGTCGTCGTTGGCCAGGCCTTCGCCGATCCAGAGGAGTTCGTCGACCGCGAGGCCGTCGCGGATGGCGGCGTGGAACGCGGCGTCGTCGCGGCCTTCGGCCCGGTTCGGGTTGTTCTGCACCGCCTCGGTGGTGAGGAGCAGTCCGTCGCCGGAGACTTCGATGCCGCCGCCTTCGAGTTCGAACGGATAGCTGAACTTCTTCACGCCGAGCTTCGCGGCGATCTTGCCCGGGACCTGGTTGTCGAGCGACGCCTCGAACTTGCCGCCCCAGCCGTGGAATTCCCAGTCGGTGAGCGCGAGCTCCTTGGTCCGGTCGTTCTTCACGAAGATCGGGCCGTGGTCGCGGCACCAGACGTCGTCGGTGGCGATGTCGGTCAGCTCGATGACGGAGAGGTCGGCCTTCGCGGCCTTGAGCTCACGCTCGGCTTCGGCGCGCAGCCGGCCCGCGGCGTTGATCTTCACCGGCTGGAATTTCGAGATCGCCGCGGCGAACTCCGCGAACTTCGCGGGGATGAGTCCGTAATGGCCGGGCCAGAGGGCGGTGTTCGACGGCCACGACAGCCACGTGGCGGACTGAGGTTCCCATTCCGCAGGCATGCGGAAACCGAGGGAGCGAGGCGTGGACATGCGTAAGGTCAGTCGCGCAGGCGGCGCGTCAGGTCGCCGTAGGCGTCGATGCGGCGGTCGCGGAAGAACGGCCAGATGCGGCGGAATTCGCGCTGCTTCACGAGGTCGCAGTCGGCGAGGAGGATTTCTTCCTTCTCCGCCGAGGCGCGGGCGACGATCTCGCCGTAAGGGTCGGAGACGAAGCTCTGGCCCCAGAATTGGGTGCGGCCTTCGGTGCCGACGCGGTTGGTCGCGGCGACGTAGCAGCCGTTGGCGACGCCGTGGCCGCGCTGGACGGTCTCCCAGGCGTTATGCTGGGCCTTTCCGAGGGCGGCCTTCTCTTCGGGCAGCCAGCCGATCGCGGTCGGGTAGAAGAGTATCTGCGCGCCGCCGAGCGCGGTCAGGCGCGCGGCTTCGGGATACCACTGGTCCCAGCAGATGAGCACGCCGATGTCGCCGTGCGCGGTCTTCCAGGTGCGGAAGCCCAGGTCGCCGGGAGTGAAGTAGAACTTCTCCTCGAAGCCGGGATCCTGCGGGATGTGCATCTTGCGGTACTTGCCGAGCACGGTGCCGTCGGCGTCGATGACGGCCGCGGTGTTATGATAGACCTCGCTGCCGCGCGCTTCGAAGAGCGGGGCGACGATGACGACGCCGAGACGCTTCGCGGCCTTGGCCAGCTCGGTCACCGAGGGGCCGGTCTCGATGGGCTCCGCGAGGTCGAAATTCTTCGGGTCCTGGGTGATGCAGAAATACTTCGTCGTGAACATCTCCTGCAGGCCGATGATCTGCGCGCCCTTGGCCGCCGCTTCTTCGATGCGGGGCAGGGTCTTGCGGACGTTCGCCGCCGGGGTGTCCTCGGCAGTGAGCTGGATGAGACCGACGCGGACGGAATCAGCCATGATGCGGGTCGTCAGTAGACGAGCTTGTTGATCGGATACTCCACGATGCCTTCGGCGCCGGCGGCCTTGAGCGTCGGGATGAATTCGCGCGCCTGGCGGGCGTCGATGATCGTCTCGACGGCGATCCAATCGGCGTTGCTCAGCGGGGAGACGGTCGGATTGCGCAGCGCGGGCAGGGCGGCGGCGACCTGGTCGAGCTTGGCCTTCGGGAGGTTGAACTTCAGTCCGACCATGTGCTGCGCCGCGAGGGCGCCCTGCAGCATGAGCACGATCTGCTCGATCTTGGCGCGTTTCGCGGGATCGGCCCAGGCGGCCTTGTTCGCGACGAGGACGGTGGTGGTCTCCATCAGCTGGGCGACGATGCGCAGCTTGTTGGCCTTGATCGAGGAACCGGTCTCGGTGATGTCGACGATCGCGTCGGCGAGCTCGGGCACCTTCACTTCGGTGGCGCCCCAGGAGAATTCGACTTCGCACTCGACGCCCTGGGATTTGAACCAGCGACGGGTGGTCTCGACGAGCTCGGTGGCGACGCGCTTGCCGGCGAGGTCCTTGGCGGTCTTCACGGGCGAGGCTTCGGGCACGCAGAGGACCCAGCGGGATTTCTGGGCGGAGGCGCGGCTGTAGATCAGTTCGCAGACCTGGACGACGTCGGCGTTGTTCTCCTGGACCCAGTCTTGACCGGTCAGGCCGCAGTCGAAGAAGCCATGTTCGACGTAACGGGCCACTTCCTGGGCGCGGATGAAGCGTCCGTCGAGGGCGGGATCGTCGAAAGAGGGGCGGTAGGATCGGCTGCTCTTGGCCACGGGGAACCCCGCCCGGGCGAACAACTGGAGGGTGGCCTCCTCGAGGCTGCCCTTAGGCAGTCCGAGCATCAATTTGGCGGCTTCCTGACTCATGAGAGCTTGGAGGAAGCCCACCGTCCGCCCCTCCGCAAGCATTAAGGGGTTGACTAGGAACTACGCGGAAAAGACCCTTTTTTCTCACCCCAGACTCACATGCAGCGCTCTCTGCTCCTCCTCGCCCTCGCCGTCCTTTTCGTCGGCTGCAAATCCACCAAGTCGAAGGACTCCGCCGGCTCCGCCTCCGGGGAGGTCCGCTTCTCCTGGGAGAATGACGCCCCGGCCCCGGCCGCTGACGCCACCCGCACTTCCGTCCGTAACGTACGCCTCGACCTCGCCCTCTTAGAAATCGGCTCGATCGAGAAGCGCGATCCGGGTACCCGCCTCCAGCTCACCAAGGGCGGCAAGAATTTCCTCGTCGAGGTGATCAAGGGCGACGACGCCTGCACGATCGTCGCGATCAGCCCCAATCAGTCCCTGGTCCCGGAAGTCCGTGCCGGCGATGACCTCGCCCTCGCGGTGCTGGCCCAGTAAGGAGCCCGCGTCACACCGACCGTGACAGAAGGACCCGCCGACTTCCCTCGGCGGGTCTTTTGTTTAGGTCAGTCCTCGGAAAATCGCGGTTAAGGCCCTGTTTTCCGTCCGACGTTGACCCTGCTGCGTGGCATGCCTACTGCTCCCTTTCCCTGTCCGTCGATGTCCCCGCAACGCTTAAAGTCCCGTCCAGGCTCAGCCCTGCGCAAGCTGCTCACGGTGCTGTGCGGCATCGCCCTGTTCCTGGTCCTGGCCTGCGCCCTGGGCGTCTGGGCCCTCGGGCGTTTCTCTCCCCGGCTGCTCGATGCCTCGCTTTCCGGCCAGTCCGGCGCCCACCTGACCGTCGAAGACAACCAGACCAACCTCTTCGTGGGGCGCATCGATTACGCCGGCCTCGTCATCACCAATCCCTCGCGCTGGCAGGAGCGGGAGTTCCTTCGCGTGAAGCGCCTCGTCCTCGACGTCGATCCGCTGACGTTCGTCGAAGGCGGCGGCCAGGTGGTCAACGAGGCCGAACTGGACCTCGAGCGCGTGACGATCGTCGGCAAGGCCGACTTCCTCTCGGACAACAACGCCAAGGACATCGGCAACGGACTCAAGAGCCCCCCGGCCGCCCCGGAGCCCTCCGCGGAGCCGGCCGCCCCGGCCCAGCCTTTCCTGATCAAGCACCTCCGCGTCCGCGTCGGCCGCATCACCGTCATCTCGGGTGACGGCACCGCCGGACGCCGCGTCATCGTCGACGAGGATTTCGGCTTCGGCTTCGAGGCTCGTGACATCACCGAAAAGAATTTCAACGCCAAGGTGTCCGGCCCCTTGGGCCAGCAGGCCCTGCAGGCCGCCCTCCGCCGCCAGCCCGGGCTCATGTTCGACTTCGCGCGCGCGAAGCTGCGCCCGGCCGCCCCCTCCCGCGAAGAGAAATGATCTTATGACCGAACCCGCCTCCGAAGCCGTCCCCAACCCTGCCGACCCGGCCGTACGCCTCGCCGAACTCGAAGGCGAGGTCGCGCGGCTGAAGGACACCGTGCTCCGCAGCAACGCCGACCAGCAGAACCAGCAGCGACGCCACCAGCGCGAACGCGAGGAGCTCCGGAAGTTCGCGACGTCCGGCCTCCTCGAAGATCTCCTTCCCGCGCTCGACTCCCTCGCGCTTGGGCTCGAATCCGCCTCGACCCAGACCGACGGACGCGCCGTCGCCGAGGGCTTCCGCATGGCCGTCGGCCAGCTGCGCGGCATCCTCGCCGGCCAGGGGCTCGTCGAGGTCAACCCCGTCGGCCAGCCTTTCGATCCGTCGCGTCATGAGGCCGTCGGCTCCGAAGCCGCCGCCGCCGCCGAAGGCACGGTCCTCCGCGTCGCCCGCTCCGGCTGGCTGCTCCACGACCGCGTGCTCCGTCCGGCCGCCGTCTTCGTCTCCTCCGGCCCCGCCCAGTAAGCCGCTGCGATGGCCGACGAATATTACACGCTGCTCGGGGTCGCGAAGTCCGCTTCCGCCGACGAGCTCAAGAAGGCCTACCGCAAGAAGGCCATGGAGTTCCATCCGGACCGCAACCCTGGCAACAAGGAGGCCGAGGAGAAATTCAAGAAGGTCTCACGCGCCTACGAGATCCTCGGCGACGAGGCCAAGCGTAAGCTCTATGACCAGCACGGCGAGGCCGCCTTCGACCCGAACATGGGCGGCGGCGCCCGCGGCCCGGCCGGCGGCGGTGGCTTCCGCGGCGCCGACCCGCGCGACATCTTCGAACAGATGTTCGGCGGCGGCGGTTTCGGCGACATGTTCGGCGGCGGGGGCGGCGGCGGCGACAACGCCGGCGAAGACCTCCGCGTCGACCTGAAGGTGACGCTCGAGGAGGCCGCCGAAGGCGTCGAACGGAAGATCCCTTATCGCAAGCACGTCGCCTGCGCGAAGTGCGCCGGCTCCGGCGCCGAAGCGGGCGCGAAGAAGACGCGCTGCCCGACGTGCCATGGCCACGGCCAGGTCGTCCGCTCCCAGGGCTTCTTCTCGATGAAGCAGACCTGCCCGAGCTGCGCCGGCGAAGGCGAGCGCATCGACAAGCCTTGCAAGGCCTGCTCCGGCGAAGGCCGCACGGTCGGCGAATCCAGCGTCAACGTCCGCATCCCGCCGGGCGTCGACACGGGCACGAAGCTCCGCTCGAGCGGCAACGGCTCCGCGGGCCGCCGCGGCGCCCAGGCCGGCGACCTCTACGTCTACATCACCGTCCAGGAACATGAGCTCTTCGAGCGCGACGGCGACGACCTCGCCTGCAGCGTGCCGGTGAAGTTCTCCGTCGCCGCGCTCGGCGGCAAGATCGTCGTCCCGAAGCTCAAGGGTAAGACCAACCTCAACATCCCCGCCGGCACCCAAGGCGGCACGATCTTCCGCCTCCGCGGCGAAGGCATGCCGCCGCTCCGCGGCTCGACCGCGGGCGACCTGCTCGTGCGCGTCGACATCGACGTGCCGAAGAAGATGACCGACAAGGAAAAGGAAGCCCTCAAGGCCTACGCCGCCGCCTGCGGCGACGAGGCCGCGCCGGTCTCCGAATCCTGGCGGACGAAGTTCAAGAAGTTCTTCCCTTAACCCCCTTGCCCGCGAGGGCGGGGGGCGTAAGGTGGAGCCATGCCGCGCGACTCCGGCCAGACCGACCGACTCATCCGCCGTCTCCGCTGGGACGAGCTGGACCGCGCCTGGCTGCAGCGTTTCGCCGGGATCGCGCGCGAGGAAGACCTCGACGGCCTCGGCCTCGCCCGGCGCCCGGCGCGCCCCGGCGACCCGTCCGCCGAACTTCTCGCCGGCGCCGCCCGCGGCCGCGCCCGCGTGGTCGCGCGACGCCCCCTGGTCCTCGCCGGACTCGGGCTGATCGACGTGGTCTTCGCCGCCTACGGCGGACGCTGCCGCGCGACGCTCCTCGCCGCCGACGGCCAGCACGTGCCGGCCGGCACGGCGGTCGCCGAAGTCGAAGGCCCGGCGTCCGAACTGCTGACCGCGGAGCGGGTCCTCCTCAATTTCCTCCAACGTCTCTGTGGCGTGGCCACGCACACGCACGCCCACGTCCGCGCGCTCGGTCCGTCGCCCGCCAAGCTCCTCGACACGCGCAAGACGACCCCGGGCTTCCGCATGCTGGAGAAGTATGCGGTCGGCCAGGGGGGCGGCTATAATCACCGGCTCGGCCTGTTCGACCGCGTCATGGTGAAGGACAACCATCTCGCGGCCGGCGCCGCGACCGTAGGCGAACGGCTTTC
>JBILLR010000011.1:0-20085 GCA_044375965.1 Opitutales bacterium | reverse complement strand
TCGACCGCCGGGCCGTCGTAGTAGTCGAGGCCGCGGCCGAGGCCGAAGGTGAGCAACTTCGAAGAAAGGTTGCGGACCACCTTCTCGCGGTCGGCGAGGAGGATCTTCTTCAGTTCGGCGGCGCCGGAGAAGGAACGTCCGTCGGGCAGCTTGCCGGAAGGATCGATCGGCTGGCCTTCGTCCTTCTGGCGGATCTGACCGACCGCGTCGAACTTCTCGAAAGCGAAGCCGATGGCGTCCATGCGCGAGTGGCAGGACGCGCAGGCGGGATCGGAGCGGTGCTGCTCCATGCGCTGGCGGAGGTTGCCCTTGAGCTGCTGGCCTTCGAGGGTCGGCACGGAAGGCGGCGCGGGCGGCGGCGGCGAACCGAGGATCTGTTCGAGGATCCACTTGCCGCGCTTGACCGGCGACGTGCGCGTCGGATTGGACGTCGCCGTGAGGATCGACGCGTGCGTGAGGATGCCGCCGCGCTCGCCCTTGGGGAGCGTCACGCGCACGAAGGGCGCAGGACCCCGGCC
The DNA here is from genome assembly GCA_044375965.1 of Opitutales bacterium. GTDB lineage: Bacteria > Verrucomicrobiota > Verrucomicrobiia > Opitutales > UBA953 > UBA953. Next base: position 19,567 of record JBILLR010000011.1, on the reverse strand, counting down.
GCGCGGGAAATCGGCCTTGATGCCGTAGAAGGCGGAAAGATTGCGGTCGAGGTAGGTGAAGTCGGCATCGATCAGGTCGAGCACGCTGCGGTCCTCGCGGACGATCTCGGCGAAGAAGAGCTCCGTCTCCTTGATCATCGACGCCCGGACCGCGTCGTTGAAGCCCGGGAACATCGTCGGGTCGGGCGAGACCGTGGAGAGCTGGCGGAGCTGGAGCCATTGCAGGCCGAAGCCCTCGGTCAGGTAGCGGGAGCGCGGGTCCTTGAGGAGGCGGCGCGTCTGGGCCTCCAGGTTGGCCGAGAGCTTCTTCGCGTAGGCCAGCTGGAAGAGCTCGTCGTCGGGCATGGAACCCCAGAGGAAGTAGCTCAGGCGCGAAGCCAGGGCGAACTCGCCGATCGGGTGCGCGTCCTTGGCCGTCGGGGCTTCGTCCTGTTCGGCGCGGAAGATGAACTTCGGCGAAGCCAGCACGACCGCGATCATCGCCTGCGCGCCGGCCTCCCAGCGGCCGCCGGACCGCTCGCCCTCGAGCCAAACCTTCACGTAGCGATCGATCTCCGCAGGCGTGGCCGGGCGGCGGAAGGCGCGGCTCACGAAGGAATGGGCGGCGGCGCGGGCGCGGGGTTCGCCCGTCGCGTTGCCGATGACGGCGGCCAGGCGGCGCTGCAGTTCCGTGCGCGTGTCGCTCGGGCCGAGGAGGCGCAGGCGCAGGCCGGAGAGCGTGCGCTTATGGCCCGGGATCTTCTCGGGCGGATTGAGCCATTTCAACGTGAACTCATGCTGGCCGGCCTTGAGCGTGACCTTCGCCTCGGCCACCTCGGTCTTCTTCACGTTCTTGAACTGGTAGGTGCCGACCTCGCGGCCGTCGACGAGGAAGGCGACCTTCGCGGGCGGGTCGCCGGTCGAGCCCGTCGAGCGGAGCGCCGCCGAGATGACGTAGTCGCCGTCGCGCGAGGCCGTCATCGGCCCTACGAGGTAAGGAGCCGGATCGAAGAAGCGCTGCTGGCTCTCACGCTTGCCGCGCGGCTGCATCTCGATCATCGCGAGGCCCGTGCCTTCGAGTTCGGCCGGCTTGACCGGCATCGCCTTGGCGGCGATCGCCTCGCCGACGGACAGGAAGCGCTCGAGATGGACCGGCGAGAACGTGAGCACGTCGCCGATGTTGTCGAAGCCGTAGCCCGTGTCGTCGGCCGGGAAGTCGGCCGAGAAATTCTCGTCGAGGAAGCAGAGGTCGCGGATCGTGTGGTTGAACTCCGCGCGGTTGAGGCGGCGGATGGTCACGTCGCCCGGGTCGGTCCGGGACTTCGCGATGGCGGCGGCGAGCAGCTTGTGAACGGACGTCTGCAGCGCTTCGACTTCGGCGGGCGACGGGCGGGTCTTCTTCTTCGCAGGAGGCATCTCGCCGGACGTGACCTGGTTGATCACCTCGCGCCAGACGCGCTGGTCGCGGAAGAAGCGGGAGTCGTCCTTGAAGCCCTCGAGGTTGAGATGGCCCTTCGCGAGTTCGGCGTCGTGGCACTCGTAGCAATACTTGTCCAGGAACGGCACGACGTCCTTCTGGAAGTCCTGGGCCGGGGCCGCGGCGGACCAGACGCAGGCGACCACCCCGAAAATGACGACGAACGGGGAAGGCCGAACCAACTGTCGGGCCGAGAGCAGCATCTATGGAAGCAGACAAAACCGTCTGGGTAAGGTTGCAAACCAAAGGCCCAATCCGTCAAAAAGTTGTCAAAAGTTGGTAAAAATGCCTAAGTTATTGATGAATAATCGATTATAATCGATAAATTGGGGTTTTAGGGTGTTGCAGGGGCGGGAACGTGCAAAGACCCCCATGAAAGGCCGTTAGGCCTCGATTCAAACCCCCGCAGGCCCCAAGATTGGCCACTTAATCGGCAACCTAAGCCCTCGCTTGGTGTTTCAAGAATACCCCCTTATCCCTCAAGAAGATGCGTCTCCTTTCCCGACCCACCTCTGCCCTGCTCCTGGCGGCGATCTTGGGCGGCCTGCCGGCGTCCGCGCTGGACCTCGAAGGCCTCACGAAGAACTCGCCTTTCGGCGGCACCGGCGCGGCGGCCGGACCGGGCGCGGCCCCGAGCGCCTTGGAGTTCCGCGGCATGTACGCCGAGGGCGGCGTGAACTACTACAGCATCTATAATACCGAGACCAAGCAGTCGAGCTGGGTGGCCGAAGGGGAAGCGCCTTCGACCAACGTACCGGTCGTGATCAAAGGCTACGACGCCGTGAACGAGACCCTCAACGTCGACAACGGCGGGCAGCCCCAGCAGATGGCGCTGCACCAGGCCGTCGTCGCGACCTACAAAGGACCGAGCCCGGCGCAGCTGGCGGCCGTCTCGGCCGCGGCGGCGGCGCCGCAGACGAGCGTCGGCGGGTCCACGGGCGGCATGCCGCCGAACCTGACGCCCGAGCAGGTCGAAGCCTTCCGCCAGCAGATGCGCGAACGTTTCGGCAAGCGCGGAGCGGAGCCGACGACGTCGACCAAGACGCCGAAGGCCCCGGTCGACGCGACGAGCGCCAAGCCCCCGAAGACCCCCAAGGTCCGCTGAACTTTCCTCCTCCATGACCACCGTCCAGAAAACCACCGCCCGCCGCCTGCGCAAGGGCTTCACCCTGCTCGAGATCCTGATCGCCGTCGCGATCGTGGGCATGCTCGTCGGCCTCGCCGTCACGAACACCGACAAGATCCTCGGCCAGAGCCAGGAAGGCGTCGCCAAGCTCTTCGTGAACGAATCGCTCAAGACCTCGCTCGTGCGTTACCGCATCGACCTCGGCGACTACCCGTCGACCGAGGAAGGCATCAAGGCCCTCATCACCGCGCCGGAAGGCAAGTCGGACAAGTGGCGCGGACCTTACATGGACGCCAAGGGCGGGCGCGCGCCGCTCGACCCCTGGAACCAGGAATACCAGTACCGCTATCCGGGCACCAAGAACACCGAGAGCTACGACCTGTTCTCGTCGGGCCGCGACAAGAAGCCGGACACCGAAGACGACATCGGCAACTGGTGAAGCCGGACGCGCAGCATCGATCCGGCCAGCCGGGGCGCCGCGGCTTCACCTTGCTGGAGACGCTGCTCGTGCTCGGCCTGATCAGCATGCTGGCGGCCGTGCTGGTGGGCGGATCGGCGCAGCTGCTCAAGGGCACCGCGCGCTCGGACCCGGAAGACGCGCTCATGGCGCTGCTGCAGACGCTGCGCCGCAAAGCCGTGGAGCGCGGCCAGACCCTCGAACTCTTCCCCGTCGAATCAGCGGACGAGGACGACCCGGACTTCACCTGGACCTTCGAGAACGCGCCGGACGACGCCCAGCCGCATGAGGAGAAACTCCCCAAGGCCGAAGGCGTCGCCGTGAAGATCCTCGCGCCCGAGACCATCGGCGCGATCCTGCTCGGCGGCGTGGCGTCGGAAGAACCCCTCGCGCGGATGCGCTTCTACCCGGACGGCACGTGCGACCGCGTGCGCCTGGACATCCGCCGCGACGACGACCGGCGCATCGTGCCCATCGACCCCCTCACCTGCGCGCCCTTGCCGGCGATCGACGCCAAATGAGCCGCCGCGGCTTCACCCTCATCGAGGTGCTCATGAGCCTCGCGATCTTCGCGCTGGCCGCCGTGAGCCTGGGCGCCGCGTATTCGAACGTCCTCATGAGCCGCCTCGCGCTCAAGCAGGACGAACAGCGGCTCGACGACCAGGCGCGCTGCCGCGCGGCGCTGCTGGAGACGCCGGGCTTCGACGACGTCGAATCCGGCGGCGAGATCCACCTGCCCGGCGGACGCACCGCGCGCTGGCAGGGCAAGATCGAGGCGACCGCCGTCAGCGACCTCTTCGCCGTGCAGCTGACGGCCGAGATCGAACCGCCCGACGGCGGCGAGGCCGAGGAATTCACCGAGACGCGCATGCTCCTGCGCCCCACGTGGTCGATCCCCGCCGACCGGCAGTTGATCCGCAACGAAGCGCGGCAGCGCCTCCTGCAGGAACGCGGCTACCAGGAAGCCGACGGCAACTCCGGGTTCATCAGCGCGCCCACGCGCGGCAAGAAGCTCGTTCCCTCCAGGCCCGGCTCCAAGGGAGCGGCCGCGCGGCCCCCCGCTTCGACCGCGCCCGCCGGCAAGGGCAAGAGCGCGCCGGCTCCTTCCCGCGCCCCCGCGCCGGCCCCTGCGCCGCGTCCCGCCCAATGAGCCGCCGTCTCCTCCGTCGCGGCTTCTCGCTGCTCGAGATGCTCGTCTCGCTCGCCCTGCTCGGGATCCTGATGGTCACGCTGAACACCTTCCTGTTCTCCATGAGCGAACTCTGGGGCGGCGGCCGCGACCAACGGCTCTTCGACCAGCACACCCGGGCCGCGACGGCGCTCGTCCGCCGGGCCTTCGCCGAGGCGACGCTCGGGCCGGGCGCTTCGGGCGTCTCGCTCAAGGACGTCGACAACGGCGCCGGCGCCACCGAGCCGCGGCTCGGCTTCCTGCTGCCGGACGCCGGGCGGCTCGCCGACTGGCCGGAAGCGCCGCTGCCCGACGTGGACTTCACCGTGTATGTCGAGGAGGGTCGCGGGCTCGTCTTCCAGTGGCAGTCGCGCCTCGAACTCGAGCGCGACATCACGGACCGGCATGAGACCGTCGTGAGCCCCTTCGTGACCGGCCTGCGTTTCGAGTACTTCGACCCCGAGCTCCGGACGTGGACCATCGAGGATGAGCCCGTGCAGGAGGCGGCCAGCACCGCCTGGCGCAAGCCCGCGCGCATCCACCTCGTCTTCGAGCGCGGCGCGCTCAAGTCGACCAAGGTCCTCGACCTCCCCATCAAGCGCTCCGGCGCCACCGCCCCATGAAGCGTCGCCGCGGCTCCGTCATCATCGTCGTCCTCGTGCTGATCACGCTGGCCTCGCTGCTGCTGGCCCGGTTCATGGAGGACAATTCGCTCGAACTCTCGATGGCCACGCGCGAGGCGGACCGCCGGCGCCTGCGGGCGGACGCGCAGAGCGAGCTCGAGCTGGCGCTGGCCGTCATCGCCGAGATCCGCTCGATCGACCTCAACAAGATCCACGCGCCGAGCCAGGGCTTCGACGACCCGCACGCCTACGCCGGCTTCCCGCCGCGCGACGGGCTCCAGGTGCAGTTCGACTACGAGGACGAATCGGCCAAGCTGCCGCTGAGCGTCCTGACCAAGAACGACCTCATCCAGTTGCTCTATTCCCTCGGCATGGAGCAGCGCGACGCCGAGCGCGTCTCGGACGCCATCGTCGCCTGGCAGAGCAAGTCCTACGAATCGCTCGAGGAAGAAGCCTCCGACGCCGCCTACCAGCGCGCCACGCTCTCGTTCCGGCCCGCGCGCCGGCCGATCCGCAGCTTCGAGGAGTTCCGGAGCATCGGCGTCGCCAAGGAGATGTTCTTCGACGAACGCGGCCGGGCCACGCCGATCTTCCAGGCCTTCAAGGCGTGCGTCAGCCTGTACACCTTCCCGCAGGCCAACATCAACACCGCCTCGGACGCCGTGCTCCTCTCGCAGGGATTGGACGAGAACCAGCTGGCGCTGATCCGCGAGCGGCAGGCCGAGATCGGCCGGCGGATCGTGGGGACTCCGCCTTATTTCCGCGTGACCAGCGAAGTCCGCCAGCTCATCGGGGGGGCCAACCTCGAGAAGTTCGACGACGAGATCATCCTCATGTGGGTGCGGGTGACCGTGAAGGAAGGCCTGTCCCAGTGCCGGGTCAGCGCGCTGGTGGCCATCCGGGACGACGTCGCCTACCCCAGCGCGGCGGCGAACCCCGACACCAATCCCGACATCGGCCTGACCGGCCGCGCCCCGACGGCGACGACCCCGCGGACGTCGGGAACCTCGACAGCCGCCCCGCGGTCAACTACGAGAACCCCCACCCCTTACCTCACCCCCGGCATCGAACCTCCCGTCAGCCTCGGCAAATCGACCACCAACGGCCGCATCGCCAGCAACACGATCGCCTATCCTTTCCAGATCCTCGCGTGGGAAGAAGACAACGGGGCGCCGCCCGAACCGAAGCCTCCCGCCGAACCCTCTGAAACCGCGGCTCAGCCGACACCCTCCAAATGACCACCCCCCTCAAGCGTCTGTTCCAAGGCGCCCACACCCAGGAAGCCGCCATGCTGCCCGGCAACCGCTTCTTCGTGCGCCGCCTCGCGGTCGAGGGCGAAGACGTCCCCGGCCAGGTGAACCTCGCGCTCGAGGCCGTGTCGCCCTTCCCGCTGGAGCAGATGCTCGTCGGCTTCGTGACCTCGACCGACGGCAGGCAGGTGCTCGCCTACGCCGCGCATCGCCGGCGCTTCACCGCGGAGGAAAGCTTCGCCTGGCCGGAAGACTGCCAGGTCGTCCCCGAATTCCTCGCCCTGTGCGGCCACCGCCCCGCGGGCGACGGGGTCGTCGTGCACCGCGGCGAAAGCCGCCTGACCGCGCTGGCCTGGAAGGCCGGCGAGGAACTCCCCGCCGCGATCGCCGTGGCCGAGCTCGCCGACGCGGACGAAGCCGGCCTCGCCAAGGAGGCCGCGGCGCGCGCCGGCCTCGCGGCGGACGTCGCCGTCGAGACCGTCGAAGGCGCGCTCGCCGGCTCGCTCGTCGAAGGCGCCCTCGTGCTGAAGCGCGAAGGCAACGGCACCTTCACCATCCCGAAGAAAGGCCTGGACGACTCCGACATCCGCGACAGCGACTTCCTGGCCGAGCGCCGCAAGAAGGAACGGCTGAACATGCTGCTCTGGAACGCCGCGCGCCTGGGCGCCGCGGTGCTCGTCGTCTCGCTCCTGCTCGACATCGGCGGCTTCGTCATCGGCCTGCGCACCGGCACGCTGGAGGCCGCCAACGAAGGCCGGCGCCCGCTCGTCGAGGACATCGAGGAATCGCAGAAGATCACGGACCGCATCCTCGAGCTCGGCGTCAAGCGCCTGCTCCCGCTCGAAATGCTCGCGCTCGTCAACGAGAAGCGGCCCGCGACCGTCGAGTTCACGAACGTGCACTGCGAGCTCAAGAAGCCCAAGGACAGCGTCCTGATCAAACCCATCATGACCGTCGACGCCCGCACGCCGAACGCCGGCGACATCTCCGACTTCCTCAAGGCCGTGCAATCCCTGCCGGAGGTCGAGTCCGTGACGAACAGCGAACCGCGCGTGCGCGACACCTCGACCACCTTCCGCCTCGAGATCACCTTCCGCCAGGCCGCCCTCCTCAAGACGGCCGAAGCCCCCAAAGCCCAATGAAACACTTCTTCTTCAGCCTGAAACCCCGCGAACGCCTCATGGCGCTCGCCGCGTTGCTCGTGGCCGCGACCCTGTGGTCGACCGGCGCGTGGGCCCGCGTGCAAGGCGGCTGGGACGCCTGGCGCCTGCTCGAAGAGGACGCGCTCGCGCAGAAGGCCACGCTGGCCAAGGAGCGCGAGGTCCGCAACGCCACCGCGCTCGCCGTGCAAGGACTCGATTCCGGCCATGGCTACGACCCCGCCAAGCTCGTCGCCGAAGCCGTCAACGCCACGCGCGAAGCCGGCCTGAGCGCCAACACCGACGCCCCCAAGACGACCAAGGCGGGCAAGTTCGCCGTGCACTCGCTGCAGTTCAGCTGCCGCAAGGCCGACATGGGCAGCATCCTCCGCTTCTATGACAGCGTGAAGGCGCGCGCGCCCTATCTCGCGATCGGCGACATGGTCATGACGACCGAACGCGGCGGCAACGGCACCGTGACTTTCAAGGCGACGCTCACCGCGCTCGAACTCATCGGCCAGATTCCCAGCGGGGTGAAGGCGGAGGAAGCGGCGGAGGCGGGGAAGTAAAATAGAGGCCCGCAGGCTCAGAGGCTCGGTGGAACAGAACAGGACACTAGCTGGCAGGTTGACAAGTTGACATGTGGGCAAGGGGACGAACAACGAGAGGCCCGGAGGCCCAGAGGCTCGGTTGATCAGAGAGCACAGGGCTCAAAGGGGAACCGGAAACCGGATGATTGGCTGATCGACTAGGTGACACGTTGACAAGGTGACACGGGGGCAAGGGAGGTGAAGAAGCAGTGCAAAGGTGTATTTAGGGGTAGGGGTAGGGGTAGGGGCAGGGGTAGGGAAAACTTTCGGGTTCGGGCACAGGTTAAGGATCTGAATTTTGCCCGGGACCTGTACCTGTACCGGAACACCTGTGCCAGAGACCTGAGGGCCGAGACCTGGGACCCGAAGATGTCTCCCACGTTTGCACCTTTGCACAGGCCGCAGGCCGATTTGCACTTTTGCACTTAGGACAGCACGTGGTGCTGTCCCTACCCTTAGAAACGGAAGCTGGAACTGACTTCGAAGACGGCGGCGACGATCGCGAAGGCGATGAAGGCGACGAACGAAAAGGCGGCGACGAGGACCGAGGCGGAGATCGTCTGCGAGACCGTGCCGAGCCAGCGGTCGAGCTCGGCGCGGTAAGAGCGGGAGATGTCGCGGAGGCCGGGGGCCAGGTTGCCGGTCTGCTCGGCGACGGCGACGCGGTCGAGGAGCAGGCGCGGGAAGTAGCCCGTGCGGGCGAGCGCCTTCGAGAGGCTGTCGCCTTCGAGCACGCGGTCGGTGGCCTCGCGCAGCTGCTGGCGGAGGGCGCGGTTCGGCGCGGTCTTCTCGGCGAGGCGGAGGGCTTCGGCGGTCGTGATGCCGTTCTCGAGGAGCACCGCGAGCGTGTGGCAGAAGTTGAGGACCGAGACGCGCATCACGAACGAGCCGGCGAGCGGGATCCTCAGCAGGAGCGCGTCGGAGGCCAGGCGGCCTTCCTCGCTCTTCCGCCAGCGGGCCACGCCGATCACCGTGATGACGCCGAGCACGAGGAGGAGGGGGCCCACGACGACGAAGACGTCGGCGAAGGTCATCAGCAGCTTCGTGGACAGCGGCAGCTTGCCGCCGAGGGAGGTCAGGAGCGTCTGCAGGCGGGGCAGCAGGAAGAGCACGAAGAAGATCACCACGCCCACGGCGACCACGCAGATGAAGAGCGGGTAGGCCATGGCGCTGATCAGCTTGCGCCGGAACTCCTTCTGCTCCGTGAAGTGGGTGATCAGGCGCTCGAGGACGTCGCGGATGTTGCCGGTCGCTTCGCCGGCGGCGATGAGGTTGAGCGTCTGGCCGTCGAAGACCTGCGGGTAGGCGCCCATCGCGGCGGAGAGGCTCTGGCCTTCGCCGAGCTTGGACCAGATGCCGGCGCAGAGGGCGCGGAGCCGGGATTTCTGGAGACGGAGGGCGAGGAGGCGGAGCGCTTCGCCGGCGGACATCCCGGAGCGGACCAGGTCGGCCATCGCCTCGAGGAACGGCAGGCACTCGGCCTCGGTCGGGATCAGGTCCTTGTCGGCGGGGCCGCCTTCGCGGGCGGATTCCTTGGCGCGCACGGCGGCGCCGGCTTCCTCGACCTTGATCGGCTTGAGGCCGCGGGCCTGGAGCTTGCGGAGCGCGTCGCGACGCGCGGGGGCCTCGATGGTGCCTTCGGTCACGGCGCCGGCGGCGTCGCGCGCGGTGTAATTGAAGACGGCCATCGCGGCGTTACTCGTTCGAGCTCAGGTTGCGGACGAGCTCGTCGATGGTCGTGAGGCCCGCGGCGACCTTGAGCCAGCCGGCCTTGGCGAGCGGGCGCATCCCGAGGGCGATCGCCTTCTCGGTCAGGTCGCGGTTGGAGATGCGGGTGATGATGAGGTCGTGGAGGGGCTTCGGGTGGAAGATCTCGAAGACGCCGACGCGGCCGCGGTAGCCCGTGCCACGGCACTTGCGGCAGCCCACGGCTTCCTTGAGCGAAGGCACGTCCTTCAGATAAGACTCGTCCATGCCGAGCGTCTCGAGGGCCGGCAGGAGCTTCGCGCGGTCGACCGGGACCGTCTTGGCGCAGTCGGCGCAGAGACGGCGGACGAGGCGCTGGGCGATGACCAGTTCGACGGCGGAGCCGACGAGGAACGGCTCGACGCCCATGTCGATGAGGCGCGTGATGGCGCCCGGAGCGTCGTTGGTGTGGAGGGTCGAGAAGACCAGGTGGCCCGTGAGCGAGGCGCGGATGGAGATCTCGGCCGTCTCCAAGTCACGGATTTCGCCGACCATGATCACGTCGGGATCCTGGCGCAGCGTGCTGCGGAGGGCGCCGGCGAACGTCAGGCCGATCTCGGCGCGCGTCTGCACCTGGTTGGCGCCGGGCACCTCGTATTCGATCGGGTCTTCGATCGTCACGATGCGGATGTCGGGCGAGTTGATCGCCTGGAGGAAGGCGTTGAGCGTGGTCGACTTGCCGGAGCCCGTCGGGCCCGTGACGAGGATGATGCCGTGCGGGTAGTCGAGGACCTTGCGGACGGCGGCCTGCTCCTCGGCGTTCATGCCGATGCGGTCCATGTTGTAAGCCTCCTTGCGCTGGTTGAGGAGACGCAGCGAGACCGACTCCGCGTAGATCGTCGGGATGGTCGACACGCGGATATCGAGGACGTTCTTGCCGTCGCGGAAGTTGATGCGGCCGTCCTGCGGGAGGCGCCGTTCCGAGATGTTGAGGCGCGCCATGATCTTCAGGCGCGAGATGATCGCGTCCTGGAAGCGGGCGAGGTTGTCGGGCAGCGGGATGGGGATGAGGATGCCGTCGACGCGGTAGCGGATGCGCAGGTTGGTCTCCTGCGGCTCGAAGTGGACGTCGGTCGCGCCTTCGGCGACGGCCTGCGTGAGGACCTCGGTCACGAAGCGGACGACCGCGGCGTCCTGGTCGGCCTCGTCGGACGCGGCGGCTTCGGCGACGGGGAGGTCGTCGCCTTCGTCTTCGAGGCTGCCGGAGCCCACGCCGTAGTTCTCGTTGATGAGCGCGGCCACGCGTTCGGGCGGCGCGAGATACCACTTCGGGCGGCGGGCGGCGAAGGTCGCGACCCAGTCGGCCGTGTCGGTGTCGGGCGGCAGGGCCGTCACGAGGCGGAGGCGGCCCTCTTCGCCGCCGGGGAGCAGCGTCGGGACGACCTGGGCTTCGGAGGCGATGCGCGCCGGCAGGATCTTCATCCCGTCGGGATCGATGGCGGGCTCGTCGAGGACCTCGAGGCCCGTGAGCCGGGAAAGTTCGGCGAGGAGCTTCGCCTCGTCGAGGCCGAGGGCCGTGGCGAGGAACTTGAAGCGGGCTTCGCGCGGCGTCTCAGCGAACGCGGCGCGGGCCTCGTCGGTCAGGCGCTCGGCGAGGGCCGAGGGCAGTCCGTGCCGGTCGACGGTCAGCATGTCACTTCTGCGCCGGGGCGGCGGGGGCCTTGCCGGGAACGTTCTCGAGGACCTTCTTCACCTCGGGCCCGATGGCGCTGGAGGTGGCGCGGCTGAGCGCGTCGAGATTATCGACGGCCGAGCCGTTGAGCACGTAAGGACGGAGGAAGATGATCAGCTCCTGCTTCTCTTCGACGTCGGTGGAGGAACCGAAGAGGTCGCCGAGGAACGGGATGGGGCCGAGGCGGGAGGTGGACTTCGTGGTGATCTTGCGCTGGAGGCCGCCGAGGACGACGATCTCGCCGCTCATCGCGCTCACGAAGGAGTCGGTCGTGCGGCGGCCGATGATCGGCTGGTCGTTGCCGTCGAGGAGCACGTTGCCGAGGATGTCTTCGACGGACTGCGAGACCTGGAGCTGCACGGAGCCGTCCTTCCCGATGAGCGGCAGCACCTTGAGCTGGATGCCGATGTCGCGCTGCGAGACCTGCGAGGTGACCTGGCCGGTCTGGGGGGCGATGGTGGCGCCGGTGATGACCGGGCGGGATTCGCCGACGAAGATCGTGGCCTCCTTGTTATGGGTCGTCGTGATCGCCGGGACCGAGAGCACGCGGAGGTCGCCCTTGCGCGGGGTCGTGTTCAGGCCGATCGTGGCGCTCAGGTCGCTGCCGTTGAGCGTGCCCTGGGTGGCGTTGACCGCCGTCGTGTTCGGGAGGATCGTCGTGTTGGTGGTGGCCGGGGCGCCGTTGACGTTGAAGCCCGCGCCGACGCCGCCGACGCCGACCAGCTTGCCGTTGGTGACGGTCAGGCCGAGGGAGTTGAAACCGTTGATGTCGGTGTCGGAGAGCTTGACCTCGGCGATGACGACCTCGATGCGGACCTGCGGGAGCACGATGTCGACCTTGTCGATGAGCTCATGCAGGAGGCGGAGGTCGTCGTTGGTGCCGGAGACCACGACGGAATTGCTGCGGATGTCCGGGAGGACCGTGAGGTTGCTGCTGAACTCGTCGGCGCCCATCTGCGAGGCGCCGGCGGCCGACGCCGCGGCCGCGGCGGCGGCGGCGGAGGAGGAGGAGGAGGTCGAGGTCGTCGGGGCGCGGTTCTGGGTGGTGCTGCGCACCGTGTTGCCGGCGCGGGCGGCGGCGGTGGTCTGGCCCGTCACGAGGGAGGTGACAAGGGTGGCGACCTGCTGCGCGTCGGCGTGGCGCAGGAAGATCACGTCGGTCTTCGTGTTGGGATTGGATTTCTGGTCGAGCGTGTCGATCAGCTTGTCGAAGAAGTCATGCTGGTCGGCCGAGCCCATGAGCAGCACGCGGTTGGTGCGCTCGTCGGCGAGGAAGGTCGTGCCCGTGCTGAGGCGGAAGGGCGCGCCGCCGGAGACCGTGGCCGGCGAGCGGAGCATCGCCGTCAGCTTGTTGACCATGTCGGTCGCCATCGCGTTCTTCAGCACGTAGCTCTTGGTGACGACCAGGTCGAGCTGGGGGCGGTCGATCTGCGTGGTCAACGTCTCGATCTTCTGGAGGTTGGAGATCGAGTCCGTGATCAGCAGCGCGTTGTTGCGGCCGAAGTAGACGGGCGGCGAGGCGAGGGTCGTGTTGAGGCTCGAGGCGATCTGGGCGACGAGCTCCTGGGCGTTGGCGTGCTTGAGCGTGAAGATCTTGGAGGCGATGCGGCCGCTGGGCGGCAGCGCGAGGACGGAGCCCGTGATGAGCTGCGGCGACTCGGCCTTGGCGACGAGGTTCGGGACGACCTTGAGGAACTTGTCGCCCTGCTGGATGACGGCGATGCCGTTGAGGTTGAGCAGGGTCTCGAGGGCGAGGAGGGCTTCGTCGCGGGTGATCGAGGCCGGCAAGGTGAGGGTGTAGACGCTGGCCGGAAGGGCCGCCGGGCGGAGGATGGACTTGCCGGTCCAGCGCTGCATCAGGTCGAGGACCTGGGCGACGGTCTCATCGCGCAGGATGACCGGGCCGATCTGGTCGGAACCTTCCAGGCCGGGGAGAGGCACCGCGGCGACGACGCCCGGGACCACGGCGGGCGCGGCGGCCGATGCGGCAGCGGGCGCGGCCTGCCCGAAGCCCAGGACCGGAGCGGTCGCCGCGGCCAGCAATAGGCAGAAAAAGGGCAGAGAGGCCCGCCGTTGAAGAGGGGTGGAATGAAGGCTGATCACTTGGGTAAAAGAGGGGTACGGATAGATAACACCTAATGACAGGAATAGTTCGACGAAAAATCGGTTTTTATGAGGTTTATTCGAGGGCTGAAGCCATTCAGGAGAGGGAGAGACCCTATAGAAGGTGAACAAAATTTCACCTTTCTGGCTTGCCCGGCATCCCTTCGAATGGCAAAAGAAGCCATCTAGAAGCTATGCGCGACGACATCCCCGAATGGCTGGGCAAGCCGCCCCTCCGTGGCACGGACCAATGGGAAGCCTGGCTGACCAAGTGGCGTCGTTACGCCAAAGTCGAGCTCCGGGACGCGGCGGCGGACGATCCCGAATATGATTTCGGACTGCTCACGCCGGAGGAGCGCTGGCGGGTGGCCTTGGCGCTGCAGATCAAAGCCCAGATCGAGGGCGGCCGGCTGAACGGCCCCGTGCCCATGACCTTGGCGCCTGGCCGCAAGGTCAGCGACCTCGACCACGCCGCCGTGGTGGCCTGGCAGGTCGGCCGCTCGGTCGTCTCGCCGATTCCCGACGAAGCCTTCAGCGCCGCGCTCGAATGGAGCAACGCGCGGGAGAATCCGCGCCGCCGCCGGATCTCGCATGCCATCCGTTATGGCTTCATCGCGGGCCTGGGCGGCGAGGCCGCCGCGCCGGCCTGGTCCTCGCCTGATTACGTCGCGGCCTACGAAGCCTCTTGGGAGCTCGGCAACGCGCTCGCCATCGAGACGGACCCGCGGGGATAGGTTGCGGAAAGCCCGTCCGCGGGCAGAGTGTGACTCTCAATAAGACATCAGATGGAATACATCGTCCCCACCCTGCTGGGCCTCGCGCTCGGCTATGTCGGCTACCTGCTCGGTCGCCGCAGCCAACCTCAGGACCAAGCCGCCCTCGCGTTGCAACAGGAACTCACCGGCGTGAAAGCCTTGCTGGCGGCGGCCGAGAGCCGGCGCACGCAAGACACCGGGGCGCTTCAGGCGGAACGGGACAATGCGCTGGCGCGCGCCAACGCCGCCGAGACCGGACTGGCTCGGGCCGAGGAGGCAAAAGCGGCGGCGCAACGCAGCCTCGAGGAAACGAAGCTTTCCTTCGTGGAACTCGAAAAGCGCATGCGTGAAGCCTTCGCCAACGCGGCCCAAAGCCAGCTGACGCAGAGCCGCGAGCAGTTCATCGGCATGGCCGAACAGAAGTTTGCCCCGTTCAAAAGCCAGCTCGATGAGCTGACCCGCACCAACAACGAGCTCAAGGGCTCGCTCAAGACCAGCAACGAGCGCTCGGAGAAGGTCGCCGAAGAGGCGCGCAAGCTGGCCGCGGCCATGACCTCGACGAACAAGCAGGGCAGCTGGGGAGAGCTGCAGCTCTCCCGCGTCGCGGAACTGACGGGCATGCTGGAACACGTCGACTTCGAGACGCAGAACTCCACCGCGACCGAGCAAGGCAACCTACGGCCCGACATGGTCATCTCCCTGCCCGGCGGCCGGAAGATCGTCGTCGACGCCAAGGCGCCGACGAAGGCGTACATCGAAGCCAGCCAGGCCACGACCGAAGCCGAGCGCACGCGCCTGCTGGAAGACTTCGCGGCCAAGCTCGCCGATCACGCCAAGAAACTCGGCGGCAAGGAATATTGGAACCAGTACAAGCCGTCGCCGGAGTTCGTGGTGCTCTTCCTGCCGAGCGAAGCGCTGTTCAGCACCGCCCTTCAGGTCGACCCGCTGCTGATCGAGAACGCCTGGGGACAGAAGGTCGTCATCGCCACGCCGACCACCCTGCTCTCCGTCCTGCGCACCATCGCCCACTCGTGGGACCGGGTCGAGGTCGAGCAGCGCGCCGAAAAGGTCATCGAGCTCGCGGAAAAACTGCACGACGGCGTGCGCATCGCCAGCGACCATTTCGCCGACGCCGGCGGCAGCCTCAACAAGGCCGTGAAAGAGTACAACCAGACGCTCGAGACGCTCCGGTCGCGCGTCTACAACAACGCGGAGAAACTCATCACCGAAGGCGAGAAGATGAAGGCGGAACGCCAGCTGGCGGACGGGGCGACGATCGACATCCAAGCCCATGAGACGCTGCCCGAGGTGAGACGCCCCCGCAAGGGAACCAAGGAACTGCCGGGCGACGAAGCCGGCCCGTCGACCTGAAAGCGGAAATCCTGCTGGTGGAGCCGATGAGGTTCGAACTCACGGCCTCGTCATTGCGAACGACGCGCTCTACCAACTGAGCTACGGCCCCAAACAGCAGGAAGTTAAGGCAAGCCGTCCCGGCGGGGGCGGTCAAGGTTTAGATGCCTGTCGCCTTGCCTCGGACCGGAATCGCCGTAGATTCCACGCTCCTCAACACCATGCGCGTAGCCAAAGAAACCGTCGTCGCCATCGAATACACCCTGAAGGACGACCAGGGCAACATCATCGACGCCTCCGGCGAGCGCGGTCCGATGGAGTATCTCCACGGCGCGCAGAACATCATCCCCGGCCTCGAGCAGGGCATCGACGGCCTCGTCGCCGGCGACACCAAGAGCGTGCTCGTCCCGCCGCAGCTCGGCTACGGCGAATACAGCGAGAAGCTCCTCCAGCACGTGCCCCTGAGCGCTTTCGGCGCCAACACCCCGCAGGTCGGCATGCGTTTCCACGCCGAGACCAACCTCGGCATGCGCGTGCTCACGATCAAGAAGATCGAAGGCGAAGAAGTCACCCTTGACGGCAACCACGAGCTCGCCGGCAAGACCCTCCATTTCGACATCAAGGTCGTCTCCGTCCGCGCGGCGGAACTCACCGAACTCTCCCACGGCCATCCGCACCAGTCGGGCGGTTGCTGCGGAGGCGGCGGTTGCGGTTCCGGCGAAGCTTCCGAAGGCGGTTGCTGCTCCACCGAAGAACCGGCCGCCGCGCAGAAGCAGGGCGGCTGCGGCTCCGGCGGCTGTGGCTGCTCGTAACCGACGCCGGACCATCTGCAAAAGGCCGCCTGTCCGGGCGGCCTTTTTCGTGCCCGGGTCACGCGCTTACAATCCGCCGTCATTTTTATTCTAGAATACTTTTGAATCATATCGGAGGAAACCTATCCAGAGCCCATGCGATCCCTCCTGCTCCTGCTCCTCGCCACCACCTGCGCCTTCGCCATCCCCAGCCAGAGGGACGCCTTGAACGCGGCCAAGCGCGAAGCCCAGAACGCCTACACCGCGGCGCAGCGGACCAAGGACAAGGCCCAGTTCATCGCCGCGGCCGCCGGCTTCCAGGAAGTCGGCCGCAAGGTGATTGAGGCGAACCAGTCCGCCCTGTCGGCGATCCGACCCGACATCTACCCGCCCGACGTGAAGAGCAGAACGGCCAGGCAGACCTGGGACAAGAAGATGGCAGACATCCGCCACGCCTTAGGCACGGCGAACCAAAGCCTGGGCAACTTCATCCTGCCGACGGAGCTCAGCCCCGAGTCGGTGCGGTCCGTCGACCGTTACATCCGCGAGATCGACCAGGCCATCGAGGCGCACCACGCCGCCAGCCTGAACATCCGCTGAGGGTGACCACGGCGCGAGGGGGCGGTTACGCAGGGGTCTTTTGTTGCCCCATGAAGCGACCCGCGCAGGCTGGGCTCACCCCCGCTCATGCGCCCCGCCTCCGTCCATGCCCGTGACCTGACGCCGGGGCAGACGCGGGTGTCGCTGGCGATCATCGCGGTGCTGTTCTTCATCTTCGGCTTCGTCTCCTGGGCGAACGCGATCCTGATCCCATACTTCAAGATCGCCTGCGAACTGACGCACTTCGAGGCCTACCTGGTCACGTTCGCCTTCTACATCTCCTATCTGCTGTTCTCGTGGCCGGCCGGAGGCCTGCTGCGCCGGACCGGGTTCAAGCGCGGGATGATGATCGGCTTCTGGGTGATGTCGCTCGGCGCCCTGCTCTTCATCCCCGCGGCTTTAGCGCGCGCCTATCCGGTCTTCCTCGGCGGCCTGTTCACGCTCGGCGCCGGCCTCGCGATCCTGCAGACCGCCGCGAATCCCTACGTCACCGTGCTCGGACCGCAGGCGAGCGCGGCGCGGCGCTTCAGCCTGATGGGCATCGGCAACAAAGGCGCCGGCATCCTGGCGCCCATCCTCTTCGCGGCCGTCGTGCTGCGCGTGACGGACACCGCGCTGTTCGCCGAGCTGCCGACGATGGCGCCGGCGGCCAAGGCCGCGGCGCTCGACGAACTGATCCGGCGCGTGGTGACGCCTTACGCCTGCGTCGCGGCCGTCCTGGCCGTGCTCGGCCTGCTCGTTCGCTGGTCGCCGCTGCCGGAGATCGACACCGACCACGAAAGCGCCGAGGTCGCCGAAGCCAACGCCGGGAAGACCAGCGTGTTCCAGTTCCCGCAGCTCGTGCTCGGCGCGCTGGGCATCTTCCTGCATGTCGGCACGCAGACCGTGGCGGTCGACACCATCATCGGCTATGCGGACACCATGGGCATCCCGCTGGCCGCGGCGAAGATCCTCCCCGGATGCGTGCTCGCGGCGATGATCGCCGGCTATCTGCTCGGCCTTGCGCTGATCCCGCGGCACGTCTCGCAAGTCACGGCGCTCCGCGCCTGCACCGTGCTCGGCATCGTCGGCACGCTCGGGGTGCTTTTCGCGCCGGGCCGGCTGACCTTCCTCGGACTGACCGCCGACACCTCGCTCTGGTGTATCACGCTGCTCGGACTCTCGAACTCCCTGACCTGGGCGGGCCTCTGGCCGCTCGCGCTGGACGGCCTCGGCCGGTTCACCAAGACCGGCGCCTCGCTCATGATCATGGGGCTCTGCGGCAACGCGCTCATCCCGCTGGGCTACGGCTGGCTCGCCGACCGGCACGGCGCGCAGGCCGGCTACTGGATCCTGCTGCCCTGTTATCTCTACCTTACTTATTACGCCGTGAGCGGGCATAAGAAGAGGGAGTGGTGACGGCGACCCGCGGCGGAGCCGCGAGGGGGCACGTGGGCACGGTGACATAGGGGCTAGGGAGACTAACACGAAGGGGAACCGGAGACCGGATAGTTAGCTCGGGATGAATTTTCGGGTCACGGGTCTCAGCCGCCGGGAGCCAGGTTCAGGTCTTCCGGTTCGGGTACAGGTTCAGGATCTGAATTTCACCCGGCACCCGCACCTGTACCAGAAGACCCGTGCCAGAGACCCGAGAGCCGAGACCTGGTACCTGAGAATGGGTGTGATAGCCGCGGCTAACATTCCGGTTTCCGGTCTCCCTTGGGAATGGGTTTGAGGCAGCCGAGGACAGCACGTGGTGCTGTCCCTACCTAAGTCAGCCTCACCACTTCCAATTCAACACGATCTCGGTGTCGGGATGGAAAGACTGCTTCACCGGGCAGGCTTCGGCGGCGCGGATGAGGCGGTCGCGGACTTCGGCGGGCACGCCGGGCGGCATAGTGATGTCGACTTCCAGCTTCGCGATCCGGCGCGGCGGGGTGGTCGTCATATGCTTGGCGACGGAGGCGTGCGCGCCGCGGAGATCGAGTCCCGTGTTGCGGGCATGGATGCCGAGGATCGTCAGGAAGCACGTCGCCATGGCGGTGGCGGCGAGGTCGGTCGGCGAGAAGCCTTCTCCCTTGCCTTGGTTGTCGACCGGGGCGTCGGTCACGATGACGTGGCCCGACGGACCGTGGACGGCGCGGACGTGGAGGTCGCCGAGGTATTCGCAGGAGATGTTGACGGCCATGCGGTGAGTTAAGCCGGCGGCCGGACGCTCCCAACAAAAAACCCCGGCGGGCCGGGGTCTTTGGAACGGAGGAAGCGTGCCGATTATTCGTCGCCGTCCTTGCCGATGGCGTCGACCGGGCAGCCTTCGAGGGCTTCCATGCACTTGTCGATGCCTTCCTGGTCGGTCGGCTGGGCGAAGACGTAGGAATAGCCGCCGTCGTCCTGGCGCGTGAAGGACTTCGGGGCGGTCTCGCGGCAGAGGTCGCAGTCGATGCACTGCGAATCCACGTAGAATTTGCCCGGGACGCTCTCGGGACGCTTGTCGTTCTTATCGGCCATAGGACTCCTACTATTTGGAAGACCGCCCGCAGGTGTCAAGAATCCGCGTCAGTTCGCGGGAAGCATGACCACCAAACGGTGCCGGCAAAGCCCGTCGCGACCGACGAGGTAGGCGGCGGAAAGACGATCGGCCGTGGCGAAGGTCACCTCGATGACCGCGTCGGGGGTCAGGTTCGGGCGCAGGCCGGGACCGGGCTGCCGATCATAGGCGGGCAGCGGCCGGACGACGACCGAGGCCACCGGCAGATCGTGTT
>JBILLR010000067.1:0-6581 GCA_044375965.1 Opitutales bacterium | reverse complement strand
CCCTTGCCGAGGCCGAGTTCGCCTTCGGCGTCGTTGTTGTAGACGGTGGTCACGCCGTTCTTGAAGGAGGCGTCATCGGAGATCTGGACGACGACGTTGAAATAGACGCGGCGCTCGCGGTGGAAGTGCCAGACGGCGATGGCGCTGATCTCGGCGGACTTGCCTAGGTCGACCTGGACCCAGTGATGACCGCGGGGCAGTTCGACTTCGAAACCTTCTTCGCCGCCCTTGTCGCCGTCGGTGACGTAGGAGAAATCACCGGCGGCGGCCTCGCGGGCGGAAGAGGTGACGTTGCAGCCCTTGGCCAGGTTGACGGCGGCGGCCGGGACCTTGGGGAGCTTGCGCGGAGCGGAAGAGACGGGCTCGAGGTTGCCGATCTTCACCGGGCGCGGCGTGCCAAGGGCGACCGACTTAGGCAGTTCGAGCGGAAGCTCCTTGTCCTGAGCCAGGACGAAGGCGGGAAGGACGAGCAGGCAGAGGGCGAGGGACTTCATAGGATAGGCTAAAGACAACACGAAAGCGGACAGGTTTCAAGACTTCGGGGCTTCCAAAGTGCGGACCCGACGGTGCTTGAGGGGGAAACGCAGGATGACGTTCGTACCGACATCCGGGGTGCTCTGGATGTCCACCGTGCCGCCATGGGCGCGCAGGATGCGCAGGAGGATGAGCATGCCGATGCCGCCGCCGGAGGCCTTGGTGGTGTAATAGGCGTCGAAGACGCGGGTGAGCTTGTCGGCCGGGATGCCCACGCCGGTGTCGCGGATCGAAAGCACCACCCACTCGTCGTCCGACGAGAGCTTGACGTGGATGTCGCCGCCACGGTCCATGGCCTCGAGGGCGTTCTTCATCACGTTGAAGAGCGCCTGCTTGATCTGGTTGCGGTCGCCGAGGATGAGCGGAAGCTCGCCCGGGACGTCGAGCGAGACGCGGACGCCGAGCTGTTCCATCTGCTCACGGAGGAGACCGGTGGCTTCGGCGACGACCGCGACGAGGTCGGTGTCGGTGAGGTGCGGAGGCGTCTGGCGGACGGCACCGAGGAAGTCGCGCACGATGCCGTCGAGGCGCTTGATCTCGCCCTGGCAGACCTCGGCGGCCTTGCGGACCTTCTCCGCGGCCGGCGAATCGCCGAGCTTGGCGGCCTCGCGCTGGAGCAGCTGGAGGTGGATGCCGATCGCGTTGAGGGGATTGCCGACCTCGTGGGCGACGCCGGCGGCGAGGGAGACGATGGAATCGATGCGCTCGCTCTCGACGCGATCCTCGGTCTGGACGCGTTCCTTGGTGACGTCGCTGAGGACGGCCACGCGGCGGCTGCGTTCGGCGCCCTGCTGCTCGCCGACGCGGGCGAGGTGCAGGGTCAGGAGACGCGGCTCGGGGTAGCGGACCTCGAGTTCGCGGGTGAGCGCGCCGACCGTCTCGGGCAGCTCGAGGGCCTGGGCGATGTCCGGCGAAAGCCGGCGCAGCTCGGCGCCCGCGACGTCGTCGGGATTGACGCCGAGGAGGCGCACCGCGGAGGCGTTGGCGTATTCGATGGCGCCGTCGTGGGAGAGCACGATCACGCCCTCGCGAAGCGTATCCAACACCGTCTCCATGAGGTCGCGCTCGCGCTCGAGGCGGCGGGCGAGGATGGCGAGGTTCTGCGCGTCGAGGTCGTCGATGCGGCCGAGGACGCGGTCTAGCGGGCTGAAACGACGGCGGGCCATGTCAGGGAGTCGGACGCGCCGCGACGAGGCGGGCGATCATGTCGATGAACTGGCGGGCGACGACGGCCTTGGAGGCCGGGCCGAGGACTTCGCGGAATCCGTTCCGTCCGAGGACGATGAGCTTGTTCTCGTCGGAACCGAAGGCGCTGTCGCGGCCGGCGACGGAGTTCGCGGCGATGAGGTCGAGTCCCTTGCGTTCGAGCTTCTCGAGGGCGTAGGCTTCGACGTTCTCGGTCTCGGCCGCGAAGCCGACGAGGAACTGGTCGGCGCGACGCTCTTCGGCGAGGGCCGAGACGATGTCGGGTACCGACTCGAGTTCGACCGTCATCCCCTGACCGTCCTTCTTCAATTTCCGCGGCTCGGTCGTCTTCGGACGCCAGTCGCTGACGGCGGCGGTCATGATCAGCACGTCGCATGGGCCGAACAAGGCGTCGGCCTGACGATGCATCTCGGCGGCCGTGACGACCGGGTAGACCATCACGCCGGCCGGTTCAGGCAGGGAGACGGGACCGGCGACGAGGTCGACCGACCAACCGGCTTCCTTCGCGGCCGTAGCCAAGGCGAAGCCCATCTTGCCCGTCGAGGGGTTGCTGATGAAGCGAACCGGGTCGAAGAACTCGCGGGTCGGACCGGCGGTGATGAGGCAGCGGAGGGGCAAAGGAGAGAAGCGGTTGGGAGACTGCGGTTAGCGGTTGGCGGTTAGGCCAAACACTGGAGACACCTTGGCCGAGGATGGGGGCGGAAACAATAGAGAAGGGGTAGGGATAGGGGTGGGGGTAGGGGCAGGAAAGACAGAGAGAACAATCATTCCCGGGTGGCGGGCAATGATCCCGATGCCTGCACCCGAACCCGAACACCCGCACCTGATACCCGATGGCCGAGACCTGAGACCTGAAAATGCGCTCCCGCCACCTGCCACCCGTGGCCGCCACCCGCCACCTGAAACGTCTGCCTCTCCCTAGTCGCGATACTCGATACCCCACACTCTCGAGATTACACCTAGGGCAGCACGCGGTGCTGCCCCTACCCCAACCCCTACCCCTTGCTTTATTTCCCGCGGACGCTCACATTCCCCTCATGGAAATCTTTCTGGCGACGGGTAACGCGCATAAGGCCGAGGAATTCGGCCGCATGTTCGCCAAGGCGCGGCTCGACGTGCGCGTGCGCTCGGCCAAGGACCTCGGCGGCATGCCGTTCGTCGAAGAGATCTCCGGCACCTTCAACGGCAACTGCCGCCTGAAGGCCGAAGCCCTGCGGGCCATCGCGCCGCGCAAGGCCTGGGTGCTCGCCGATGACAGCGGCCTCTGCTGCGACGCGCTCCAGGGCGGACCGGGCGTCGACTCCGCCGTCTACGCCGGCGTCGGCGCGACCGACGCGCAGAACCGCGCGAAGCTCCTCGAAGCGATGAAGAAGGCTCCGCCCCACAAGCGCGGCGCGCGTTTCGAATGCCACCTCATCCTCCTCGGGCCCAACCAGGAAGTCGGTAAATTCGTCGGTCAGTGCTGGGGCAAGATCCTCGAAGCCGAAGTCGGCACCGAAGGCTTCGGTTACGATTCGCTCTTCGTGCCCGCCAACGAGGAACGCACCTTCGGCGAACTCAGCCCTGCGAAGAAAGACTCCATCAGCCATCGCGCCAAAGCCTTCCAGCTCATGGCCGCGTGGCTGCGGGAGAATGGGGTAGCTTGAGGGTAATGAGGTAGGGACAGCACCACGTGCTGTCCTAAGGAATTCCCCCTCTTCCTAAGTCTATCCTGCGCCACCAAAGTGACGCATGCCCTTCTACTCTCGGGATTCCCTTCGTAACCGACGGCCCGAGTGGGTCGACGAGAATGACCCGCTCTTCATAACCCTCTGCCATAAGCGGCGTGGCTTGCATCATTTCGATAACGCTGAGGCGTGGCAGGCCCTGATGGCGGGGGCTAATCATGCTAAAAACGTAGGCCGGTGGAGGCCGATGCTATTCTTGGCGATGCCGGACCACCTTCATGTCATCGCAAAAATCACTCGCCATTCCGACATCACCCGCACGCTGGGAGAACTGAAACGAGACATCTCTCATCGGCTGCCCACCCAGTGGCAGAAAGGAAGCTTCGACCATCGTATCAGATCTTATGAGCACTACCTGGAGAAGCGTGATTACGTCCTGATGAATCCCGTCAGAGCCGGACTCGTGTCCAAGACGTCGGAATGGCCTTACGCCGCATGGTGGAAAACCAAAGGCTATGAACGGCCTGAAGAATTCCGGGAGATTTTCGGAGATTAGGACAGCACGTGGTGCTGTCCCTACCTCAAGACGCCTTTTAGAAAAACACCGCTTCGGACAACGCTTCGGGCGCGCCCATGAAGGCGACGCGCTGCGAGAGCTTGCGGGCGTCGTGGCTGCGCGAGAACGCGATCGTGGCGTGCGAGCAGCCTTCGGAGTGCTCCCAGGAGAAGCGGGCGCCGTCGGCGAAGACCCACTCGGCATCCAGGCAGTCGCCCGCCGGAGGCTTCTCCGAGAGGGCGAAGGCGACGTCGAGGTGCGAACGGGTCAGGCCGGCGCAGTGCGTGAGGCACGAGCGCATCCACTCGAGGATGCCGTAAGCCTCGCCGCGCATGCCCGCATGATGCGAGACCGTGACGGAGCGGAGGCCGCGGACGAGTTCGGCCGGTTTATGCGCGGCGAGATACTGGCCGAGCGCCTGGCGCACGGGCAGGCACCGCGCGACGGACAGGTCGCGCACGGTCTGCGGCTTCGGGAAGGCATGCCGGAAGAAAGCGTCGCCCGCGAGGGAGCGGTCGGCGACGACGCGGCGGCAGCGGGCCGTCCAATGCAGCCACGGCTTGAATTCGTCGACGGTCACGCCATGAGCCCAGACGTTGGTCGGCAGGTCGCCTTCGAGCCAGGTCGAGACGAGCGATTCGAGCTCCGGGGTGGGCGCGCCATGGGCGAGCATGAGCGCCTCGCAGCAGCGCTTACCGCGGCGGGAGGGATCGAAGAAACAGAGGACGTTGACCTTGGCCTCGAGCGGCGCGGCGGCCTCGGCGGCGGGACGCGCGGCGAGCACGACGAGGCGGCAAGGATAGCGCTGGGCGAAGCGGATGGCTTCGTCGAAACGGGCCTGGGCGTCGGCGGGCGTGACCCCGGCGCCGAACATCAGCACGAGATTCATCTGCGAGGCGCGCGAGGCGTTCTCGCCTTCGTCGGCCCACGCCTTGTCGAGCGACGGCAGGACGGCGGAGATCTTGACCGGGAAGCCCGGCAGCGCGTCGATCAGCGGATGGGCCATGATCAGCGGCCGGCGTTGCGCCAGGCGTGTCCGTGGGCGGCCAGGAGGGCGTCGCCGCCCGCGGGACCCCAGGAACCGGCGGCGTAGGTCTCCATGCCTGCGCGGCCTTGCTTCTGCCAGCTCTGGAGGAGCGGCGTGAACAGGCGCCAAGAGGCCTCGGTTTCGTCGCCGCGGATGAAGAGCGTACGGTCGCCGACGATGCCGTCGAGGATCAGGCGCTCATACGCCTCGGGCGTATTGGAACCGTAGGTGGTGGCGTAGCGGAAGCTGAGGCGGACCGGCTGCGTGCGGGGCTCGAGGCCGGGCACCTTGGAATTCAGGACGAGCGTCGTGCCTTCGTCGGGCTGGATCTGGATGACGAGGCGGTTGGGGGCCAGGTCGTACCGGGCGTCGCCGGCGAAGAGGCCGGATTCCGGCTGCTTGAACTGGATGGCGATCTCGGAGACGCGGCGGGCGAGGCGCTTGCCGGAGCGCATGTAGAACGGCACGCCGGACCAGCGGCTGTTCTCGATCGAGAAGCGCAGCGCGCAGAAGGTCTCGGTGGCCGAATCCTGCGGGATGTCCTTCTCGCCGAGGTAGCCGGGCACCTTCTCGCCGCCGGAAAGGCCTTCGGCATACTGGGCGCGGACGGCGTCGGCGTTGGCGCCGAGGCGCAGCGGCTGGATGGACTCGAGGAGCTTCACCTTCTCGTCGCGGATATGCTCGGCGGAAAGGGAGCGAGGCTGCTCCATCGCGACGAGCGCGAGAAGCTGCATCGTGTGGTTCTGCAGCATGTCGCGCGTGGCCCCGCTGCCGTCGTAATACCCGCCGCGGGTGCCGACGCCGAGCTCTTCGGCGACGGTGATCTGGACGTGGTCGACGTGGCGACGGTTCCAAAGCGGTTCGAAGATCGGGTTGGCGAAGCGCAGGACGAGGAGGTCCTGGACGGTCTCCTTGCCGAGGTAGTGGTCGATGCGGAAGATCTGCGACTCGCGGAAGTTGCGGGCGGCGACGGCGTTGAGGTGGACGGCGGAGGCGAGGTCCTTGCCGAACGGCTTCTCGATGATGACCTTGCTCTCGAGCTCGGTGCCGAGGCCGCGGCCGGCGAGGCCGGACTGGCCGAGGTTCTCGAGGATGGCCTCGAAGACCGTGGGCGGGGTCGAGACGTAGAAGACGAGCTGCAGGGGACGACCGGCGCGCTTCTCGGCGGCGGCGATCTGCTGCTTGAGGGCGGCGTAGGCCGCCGGGTCGTCGTAACCGCCGGCCTGGTAGGAGGAGTTGTCTTCGACGCGCTGCCAGACATCGGGCAGGAACTCGCGGCGGGAGAACTTCTTGATGTCGGCGGCGGCCTGGGTGCGGAACTCGGCGTCCGGCACCGGCTTGCGGCCGAAGCCGATCAGATGGAAGTCGGCGGGCAGAAGGCTGTCGACGGCCAGGTTGTAGAGCGCCGGCAGGAGCTTGCGGGCGGCCAGGTCGCCGGAGGCGCCGAAGATGACCACGCAGGTCGGCTGGGCGCCGCGGTGCTTGCTCAGGCCGGAGAGGAACGGATGACGGTCGGTGTCGGACATCGGAGTCTAGAAGCGGCGACGCCCGAAGAGGACTTCGCCACGGTGTTGAAGGAGGCGGACGGTGC
>JBILLR010000010.1:0-20158 GCA_044375965.1 Opitutales bacterium | reverse complement strand
CCGCGAGGTCGAGCGTACCGGACTTGACCACAGCTTCGAGCGGCGAGCTGAGCAGCTTCTCCCAGGTGTCGGACTTGCCGACGACGAAGGCGAGCGGCGTCGCGATGCGCTGGTCATGGGCCAGGCCGAGCACGCGCTTCATGCGGGTCTCCATCTCGGCGAGGATGCTGTCCTGCTGGTCGACGCGGCCCTTGAGCGCGAGCTGCGGGTCGTCGACGCCGACGAGCTTGGCCTTGAAACGCGCGTTGGCGGTCGGGTCGAAGAGGAAGATCAGTCCGCTCGAAGTAGCGACATGCATCGCGCCGGGCGAATCATGGATGTCGATGCCGGGTTCGAAGTGCTCGCCGGCGTTGTCGTACAAGATGACCGACGTATCGAGCGCAGGCTGGCCCGGTCGGCTCAGCGAGTAGATGAACGGCCGGGGCAGCGAGACCATCCGGCCGAGACGAGGGAGCTTCTCGTAGGTCGCGCCTTCGAGGGCGGTCTTGCCGAGCAGCGCGTCCACCGGCGTCGCCGCGGAGAAGAGCGTGTTGCGCATCTGGTTGAGCAGCATGTTGCCGCTCGGGTCGCCATCCTTGAAGGAGAGCGAGAAGTCCTCGGGCAGGCGGTCTTGCAGGACGCGTGTGAGCACGGCGAGATAGTAGGATTTGCCCGCGCTGGGCGCGCCGATGAGCGAGATGATGCGATGCGGCCGCTCGAGGTAGCCGGGCGGGAGCTGCCGCCGGCAGTGCGGGCAGGCGATGTCGGTGCAGGCCAGGCCCATCGGATCGAGGGCGAGTCCTTGGTCGTTGAAGCGCGTGGGCTGGAAGCGCAGGCGGGCGTCGGAGCCGAGGATCGGGTCTCCGCGCAGGTTCTCATGGACCGCTATGCTCAGGGCGTCACCAGCGTCGAAGCGCGTCCAGCAGACCGGGCAGACATGCGCCCCGCGGTTCTGCTCGGCCACGAGGAGCGCCTGGTTATCCCGCCGTACGAAGGCCTCTTCAGGAGGCGAGAGGAGCGGGGCGATCTGCGCCAGATTGAAGCCGACTTCGAGGCCGACCGGCGTGCAGGCGAGCGCGTCGTTCGGCAGGCCGGAGCGGCCCGCCGCGGCGAGCAGTTCGGCCGCCGGGTGTTCCCCTAGCTGATCGCCGGTGCGCGCGTCGAAAAGCACCCACAGGTCGGTGCGGATGAAGGCGAAGTCTTGCTGCGAGCGGGGGGCCACGACGAGGAGCGCGGCCGGCAGCTGGACGGTCGTCGGCTCGGTCACCGCGAGGCGCTGGTTCAAGGGCGCGCCATTGACCAAGGCCGTCCCGGCGCCGGAAGGTTCGAGTCCCACGGTTTCTCCGGCCAAGACCAAGGTCAGCGCGGGGTGGGGGGCGTCTCCCGGGAGCGCGGCCGGGAGTTCTTCGGTGGACCCTTTTTCGCCGCTGAGGCAATTGACCCAGGAGAGGGCGGGGGTTTTCTTGCGGGTCGTGAACATCGGCTCCTGAAGTCAGGGTGTTTATGAGGTTGATTAGCGAGGGGTAATTGTAAAGATATGTCACCACGATTATGGGTCGACTGCGACCTGTTTATCCTCACCCTGCTTGTACCCCATGGAGACCGAAGCCGACCAGTCCGCCTTGGACCGCGCCCGACAGGGCGATCTGTCGGCTTATAACGAGTTGGTCCTCAAGTATCAGGGGCGCATCTTCGCCAAGGTCTTTTCGCTGCTTCGCAACCGCCAAGATGCCGAGGAAATCACGCAGGACACCTTCATCCGGGCCCACCGGGTCCTGGCTTCCTTCCGCGGAACCGCCACTTTTTCCACCTGGATCCACCAGATCGGCACCAATCTCGCCCGCAACCGTTACTGGTATTGGCGCCGCCGCAAGCGGGACCAATCCATGTCGCTTGACGCCGATCTCGGCGAGGACCCGGGGGCGACCTTGCATGACATCCTTTCGGACGGGGCCCAAGGTCCTGGCCACGAGGCCCAGCATAACGAATTCGTCCACAAAGTGGCCGAGTGCATGGAACAATTGAAGCCGGAACATGCTCGTATCCTCACGATGCGCAATGTCCGCAACATGTCGTATGAAGAGATCGCCGAAGACCTCGGTCTCTCCATCGGGACCGTCAAGAGCCGCATCAACCGCGCCCGCGAAGCCTTGCGCGACCTCATGGGGGAAGAGTTCCGCGGATGAGCGCCGCCGAATTCGAATCCCTCGTCGCCCTCTTCCTCGAGGGCAACGCCTCCGCCGAGCAGGTCGCCCGTCTGCGGGCCGCCCTCGGCGCCTCGCCCGCCTTGCGCGCGCGTTTCCAAGCCAGCGCCCGTCTGCACAAGGCCCAGCTTGCCTGCCTGAGCCATCGTGAACAGCGTTCGACGGCCGGCGTGATGACCTGGCTGCACGCCTATGGTCAGCGGATGGGACGTTCGTTCGCCCACCTCTGCCTGCTCGCCCTCGTCTTCGTCGAACTCCAGGTCACCATCCCGGCCGAATACTCCGGTTTGCTTGCCTATGTCGAGGCTCAGGTGCCTCCCGATGAGACGGCGCTCGTCTCGGATGAGATGCCCGTCCGCCTGATCACCGACGTCGCCCAGGAAGCCGAGCTTTCGCAGTCGGTCGAAGCGACCGAACTAGCCATGCCCATCCTCGTCATGCCGGAGATGGCGGTGCCGGCCGACGAGTCCGCGGCCGTCGAGGTCTGAGCCCGATATCCTGCCTTGCTTCCGTTCGCTGACGGAAGTCAATGGATGGACGGATGAAGGCCGCAGACCACAGGCCCGAGGTACGCCTCACAGGCATCGCCGCCGCCCCTGGTGTCGCCCGTGGTCCCGCCTACCCGCTGATGCGGGGCATGGCCATCGTCGCCTGTGAGAAGGTGGCCGACCCGGAGGCCGAGATCCGCCGTCTGGAGGGGGCCCTAGCGGCCACGCGCGTCGCGATCGCCCAGCTCCGGGACGACGTCGCCCGCAAGCTGAACGAATCCGAGGCCTCGATCTTCGACGCCCACCTGCTCGTGCTCGAGGACGTCGCCTTGATCGATGACGTCAGCCGCGAGGTGCGCAGCACCGGCTTCAACGTCGAGTTCTGCTTCCAGGAAGTCGCCCAGCGTTACATCGAGATCTTTGAGAAGATGGACGACGACTTCCTCCGGGAACGCGCGTCGGACATCCGCGACGTCACCGGTCGCGTGCTCGATCAGCTGCTCGGCACCCAGCCGGAACGCGTCGGCCAAGCGGCCCAGGCGCACGTCGTCGCCGCGCGCGACCTCACTCCCTCCGACACCGCCGGCCTGCATGACGGCGGCGTGCTCGCGTTCGTCACGGAAGAGGGCGGACGCACCAGCCATTCCGCCATCATGGCCCGCTCGCTCGACGTCCCGGCGGTCGTCGGCGTCAAAGGGCTCATGGAGGCCGTCCAGGAGGACGACGTCATCCTTGTCGACGGCGAATCCGGCCTCGTCATCCTCAATCCGACGCCGGAGACAATCGACGGTTACCGCGACAAGGAGCAGGCGATCCGCCAGCGCCGCGACCGCGTCCGTGCGGAGGTCTCGTTCCCCGATCTCACCGCCGACGGGGCCGCCTTCAGTCTGCTCGCCAACATCGGCGACCCGGCCGAGATGGAGGACGCGCTCGCCTACTGCGCCCGCGGCATCGGCCTCTATCGAACGGAGAACCTCTACCTGCGTCTCGACGGCTGGCCCGACGAACGCGTGCAGCATGAGGAATATGCCGAAGCCGTGCGTCTGGCGAAGGGCCGGCCGGTCACTTTCCGCACCCTTGACCTCGGCGGCGACAAGCGCCTGGGCGACCTCGCCGACGAAGCGAATCCGTTCATGGGCTACCGCGCCGTGCGCCTCTGCCTCGAACGTCCCGACGTCTTCCGCCCGCAGCTCCGCGCGCTCGTGCGCGCCGCCGCGCTCGGCCCGGTGCAGGTGATGTTCCCGATGATCTCGGGCGTCGAGGAACTGCGCCGCGCCAAGGCCGTCTTCCGTGACGTCGAAGCCGAGCTCGCCCGCGAAGGCGTGCGTCCCGCCGAGGCCATCCGCCTCGGCGCGATGATCGAGATCCCGTCCGCCGTGCTGGTCGCCGACAGCCTCGCCGCCGAAGCCGATTTCTTCAGCGTTGGCACCAACGATCTTGTCCAATACCTGCTGGCGGTCGACCGCGGCAACCAGCGCGTCGCCTCGCTCTATGATCCCTGCCATCCGGCGGTCGTGCGGACGCTCGTGGCGATCTTCGCCGCCGCGCAGAAGGCTGGCATCCCCGCCGCCGTCTGCGGCGAGCTGGGCGGCGACCCCCTGTGGGCGCCCTTGCTGATCGGCCTCGGGGTGCACGAGCTCAGCATGAGCCCGGCCGCCTTGCCTGAGGTGCGTTTCGTGCTCCGCCATTCCACCGCCGCCGAGCTCCGCGAGCTCGCCGCCCGGGTCGTCGCCTGCGACGACGCGGCCCGCACGCGCACGTTGCTCCAGGAATTCGCCGCCGCCAAACTCAAGCTACGCTGATGTCTTCCCGCACTCCCGCCGCGAACCCGCACGTCGCGGCCATGTCTCCTTACGTCCCCGGCGAACAGCCGCAGGGCGGGGGATGGGTCAAACTCAACACCAACGAGAACCCGTATCCGCCGAGCCTGCGTTCGCTCGAGGCCATCCGCGTGGCCTTGGTCAACGACGGCGCCGCGTTGCGCCTGTATCCTTCGCCTGATTCCGCGCCCTTGCGCGAGGCCGTCGCGCGCTTCCACGGATTCGACTCCGCCCAGGTCGTCGCCGGCAACGGCTCGGACGATATCCTCAACCTGCTGATCCGAGCCTATGCCGGCCCCGGCCGACCGATCGGCATGCTCAATCCGAGTTATTCGCTCTATCCCGTCCTCGCGGCCGCGCAGCATGCGGATGTGGTCAAGGTCGAGGTCACGGACGCCTTGGGCGTTGATGTCGACGCCGTCGCCAGGTGCGGCGCCGCGGTCTTCTTCCTGACGAACCCCAACGCCCCGCTCGGCGTGGCCTTCGCGACGGACGTCGTCCGCGCGGTCGCCAAGGCCTTCCCGGGATTGCTCGTCGTCGACGAAGCCTACGCCGCCTTCGCCGACGCCGACTGCGTCGCGTTGGTCAAAGAATTCCCCAACGTCGTCGTCACCCGCACGATGTCCAAGGCCCACGCCCTCGCCGGGCTGCGGGCCGGTTACGCGCTTTGTCCGGCCGCCGTCGCCGAGGTGCTCCATCGCGTACGCGATAGCTACAACCTCGACCGCCTCGCGCAGGTCGCCGCCGCGGCCGCGCTGGACGATCGCGAATGGCTCGACGTCACCGTCGCGCAGGTACGCGCCACGCGCGACCGCCTCGCGGGCGCGCTGCGCAAGCTCGGCTGGCAGGTGAACCCCGCCGCCGGAAACTTCGTGCTCGCCGCGCCGGTTTCGTCGAAGCGCGCGGCTTCGGTCGAGACCGCCGCCCATTGCTTCGAGTTCCTCCGCACCCGCAAGATCCTCGTCCGTCGTTTCCCGAACCATCGCCTCACCGAGAAGTCCCTGCGGATCTCCGTGGGCACGGAGCAGGAAACGGACGTCTTCCTGCAGGCCGTGGCGGCATGGATGGAAGGGTGAGGTTGACAATCCCGCCTTCCGCGGGGATTTCTGGGGGATGAGCGCAGCCGTCCGCAAAGCCAGCCTCCGCCGGGATACCGCCGAGACCAAGATCGCCCTCGAGGTGAACCTGGACGGCACCGGCGCCTCCGAGATCGCCACCGGCGTGGCTTTCTTCGACCACATGCTGACGCTGTTCTCCCGCCACTCGCTCGTGGACCTCAAGGTCAAGGCGACCGGCGACACCGACGTCGACTACCACCACACCGTGGAAGACGTGGGCATCGTCCTCGGTCAGGCCATCAAGGAAGCGCTCGGCGACAAGGCCGGCATCCGTCGCTATGGTTTCTTCATCCTGCCGATGGACGAGACCCTGGCCCGCTGCGCCGTCGACCTCAGCAATCGTCCGATGATGGTCTACCAGGTCGAGATCACCAATTACATGGTGAAGGACTTCAACATCGCGCTCGTCCGCGAGTTCTTCCAGGGCCTCGCCAACTCGCTCGGCTGCAACCTGCACCTGAAGCTCGAGTACGGCGACGAGCCGCACCACATCGCCGAAGCCCTCTTCAAGGCCTTCGCCCGCGCGTTGCGCGAAGCGTTGGAAGTCGACCCGCGCCAGGGTGGCCGCGTGCCGAGCACCAAGGGCACGCTGGCCTGACCGTGGAAGCCTCCGCGACAGCGCGCCGCCCACGGGTGGCCGTCATCGATTACGGCATGGGTAACCTCCGTAGCGTCAGCCGGGCCATGGTCGCCGCCGGCGCCGACGCGTTCCTGGCCGCCACGCCGGCCGAGGCCGAGAAGGCCGAGCTCGTCGTGTTCCCCGGGCAGGGGGCCATGGCGGACTGCATGGACTGCATCCGCCGCAACGATTTCGAATCCTTCCTGAAACAATGGATCGCGGCCGACCGGCCCTTCCTCGGGGTCTGCATGGGCCTCCAGGTCCTTTTCGAGCGTTCCGAAGAAGCCGACCGCCCCGGCCTCGGCATCTTTCCGGGCGTGGTCCGTCGTTTTCCGTCCCAGTCCGGCCTGCGGATTCCGCACATGGGCTGGAATGAAGCCATCTTCAAGCCGGGCGCCCCGTTGACGGAGGGCCTGCGGGCCGAAGGGGAGCCCTTCTATTTTGTCCATAGTTACCGGGTGGTCGAGACCGACCCCTCCTTGGTGTGGTGCGAGACCGATTATGCAGGTCGTTTCGTGAGCGGGGTCCGGCGCGGGCGGGTCTTCGCGACCCAGTTCCATCCGGAGAAAAGTCAGGTCAAAGGCTTGCAACTCTACCGCAATTTCCTGACTTTGTCCGTCCGCTGAAGGGTATTGCGACTCTCGGCGGACCCTATCCCCGCCATGAGCTCCAAAACCGCCTCTCTCAAACTGGACGACAAGGAAATCGTCCTCCCCATCGTCGTCGGCACCGAAGGCGAACGCGGGGTCGACGTCCGCAAGCTGCGCGACGACACCGGCTACATCACTTTCGACGACGGCTACGCCAATACCGGCGCCTGCGAGTCCAAGGTCACCTTCATCGACGGCGAGAAGGGCATCTTGCGCTACCGTGGTTACGGTATCGAGGAGCTGGCCGAGAAGTCCAACTTCATCGAGACCGCCTACCTGCTCATCTACGGCGAACTCCCTACGACCGCCCAGCTGACCGCCTTCAAGGCCCGCATCCTGGACAACTCGCAGATCCACGAAGGCCTGCGCATCGCCCTCAGCGGCTTCCCCGGCAACGCGCACCCGATGGCCGTGCTCTCCGCCACGCTGAACACCCTCGGCTGCTACTACCCGGAGCTCGGCACCAACGAGCGCACGCATGACTTGGCCAAGTTCGACGCCACCGCCGCCGTCCTGATCTCCAAGGTCCGCACCCTCGCCGCGCTGGCCCACCGCTCCAAGGAAGGCGAGCCGCCCGTGTATCCGAAGCCGGGTCTCGATTACTGCTCGAACTTCCTGCACCTCCTCTTCTCCCAGCCGAACGCCGATTACGCCGTCCACCCGGAGATCGCCCGCGCGCTCGACCTGATCCTCCTCCTGCACGCCGACCACGAGCAGAACTGCTCCACGTCGACCGTCCGCATGGTCGCCTCCGGCGGCGCCAACCTCTTCCCATCCGTCTCCGCCGGCGTCTGCGCCCTCTGGGGTCCGTTGCATGGCGGCGCCAACCAGGCCGTCATCGAGATGCTCGAAGAAATCCACGCATCCGGCGACGACGGATCGCGCTTCATCGCCGACGCCAAGGACAAGACCAAGAGCGTCCGTCTGATGGGCTTCGGGCATCGCGTGTACAAGAACTACGACCCGCGCGCCAAGATCATCAAGGCCCAGTGCGACAAGGTCCTCAAGGTGCTCGGCATCAATGACCCCCTCCTGGCCATCGCCATGCGCCTCGAAGAAGCGGCGCTCAATGATCCGTATTTCAAGCAGCGTAATCTCTACCCGAACGTCGACTTCTACTCGGGCATCATCCTCAAGGCCATCGGCATCCCGACGGAGATGTTCACCGTCATCTTCGCCATCGGGCGCATGCCCGGCTGGATCTCGCACTGGAAGGAGATCGCCGAGACCCCGAAGCAGAAGATCCATCGACCGCGCCAGATCTACGTCGGTCACACCGAGCGCAGGTATTCGCCGATCGCGCAACGCAGCTGAGCGAGTCGGCGCAACGGGCAGAGGAACGGGGCGAAAGCCCTGTTTTACTTTTATTTTACGATTTAAACGGGTGGTCGTGGGCCACCTATGGGTCATGACCGCGCCTGAGCGCGTATTCCTTCGATCAAAGGTCATTCAAGGCCCTCTTTCGGAGGCGGTCCGGTTCGTCGCCGCCGCGGCATTTAAAGGTTTAAAATGACATGCGATAATTTATGAAAATCCAAGACATCTGAGAAAACATACCATGCGTCACCACCTTCCCATGGGCGGTTTTTTCCGCCTCGCTTTGTTCATGGCCGCTTTGGCGGCCACGCTGAAGTGTCACGCCCAAGATGGACGTGAACCGAAGGATCCGGTCGTGCTCCCTCTGTCCGTGGCGAAACTGGCCCCAGGCATGAAGCGATACGGCACCGCCGGCATCGAGGGCAACTTCGTGACGCGCTGGATGTCTTCCAAGGAAACGATCGATTACGTCCTCGATGTCGAGCCGGGCAGGTATCGACTCACCGCCACCTATATTCCGGACGGGGGTGGTTATCTGCTGGCCAAGATGGGGGAAGCCGCTCCGGTCCGCAGGTCCATCCCGAAGCTCAAAGGACCTTGGAAGCCTCAGGAAATAAAGATGGGCGAAATCGAAGTCCCTTCTCGTGGCGCCGTGCTCAGGTTCTTGCCTGACAACGCCGTTGCTCCGGGGTTATGCCTCTTCATGCAAGCCGAGTTGGATTGGGTCGGATATCTGCCGGAGAAATCGCAGGTGAAGTCTCCGCTGGAGATTTCCCAGGCCAAGGCCGCCGCGGCCAAGGCGGTCGCCGACGCCAAGGCCGGCCAGGCCTTGGTCGCCTCCCTGCGGCGGACTGCTTGGAATTGGTACGCTTCTTCGGACTTCAGCGGCGAGGCCTTTCCGATGTCTTTCAATCCGGATGACACGATGAACCTTCCTTGGAGCTCCCGGACCGTGATCCGGCCGGTCGACGGCCTGACCATCGATGTTTACTTCAACCCGACCAGTTTCTGGCGACTCAGGTTTTCTCCGGACCTGAAGAGTTTCGTCGCCGATGTGTCCGTCGGGATGCGCCAGCCCAAGTCAGGAAACCGGAGATGAAGTCCGGCTGACGGACGCGCAAAGGGGGAGGGCCGAACGTTTCCGTTCGGCCCTCCGTCTTTTGAGCCATACACTATAAGCCGGATTCTGTCCTTGGGCGGCTCTCGCCGATCCCCTGTGCGTTCATTTCTCTGACCTTGCGGACCCGCCTTGCGGCGGTGCGACAACCCGGGACCTTGGTGGGCGACCTCGGACGGTCCCTGTTCGTCTTGCACCGGATTGGGTTTACCTTGCCTCGTCGGTTGCCCTTCGAGCGGTGGGCTCTTACCCCGCCTTTTCACCCTTACCTCGTTCCTTGCGGAGGAGGCGGTATCTTCTCTGTGGCACTATCCGTCACGTCTTGCGACGCGCCCCGGCTTGCGGCGGGAATCCTGCCCTGTGGTGTCCGGACTTTCCTCACGGATTGCTCCGTGCGAACGCACATGTATGACTGTCCGCCCAGACTAGCCTCCGAACGGCCCGCAGGGAAGGTCAAAAGGCGTGAGTTCGGCCTTGGAAAGGCCTTCGGGCGGCTTTGATTAGCGGGACCCCATGCGAACCCTGCTTCTCGCCTTGCTCACCCTCATGACCGCCCTCGCCGCCGAACCCATCAAAGTCGCCTGCGTCGGCGATAGCATCACCCAGGGCGCCGGGGCCAGGCCCGGCCAGTCCTATCCGTCCCAGCTGCAGGCCCTGCTCGGTGACGGCTATCAGGTCGGCAATTTCGGCGTCAGCGGCCGCACGCTCCTGAAGAAGGGCGACTTCCCTTATTGGAACGAGAAGAAGTATCAGGCGGCCCTCGCGATGGAGCCCGCGATCGTGATCATCATGCTCGGGACCAACGACACCAAGCCGCATAACTGGAAGCATGAGGCGGAGTTCGACGCCGACTACCGCGAGTTGGTGAAGTCTTTCCAATCCCTTAAGTCCAGGCCCAAGGTGTTCGTCTGCCGTCCGGTGCCCGTGCCCGGCAAGGGCAACTTCGGCATCAACGAAGAGAACATCCAGAAGGAGATCCCGCGCGTCGACGCGCTCGCCCGGGAACTCGGCTGCGGCGTCATCGACATGCATGCGGCGCTGGAGAAATTCCCCGAGTTGCTGCCGGATCGCGTGCACCCGAACACCGCCGGAGCGGCCGAGATGGCCAAGGCCGCGGCGCAGGCCATCACCGGCAAGTGACCTTCAGCGGACGGGGGCGGACTGTCCGCTGATCTGGCCGAGCACGTCCTGTGCCGCGATGCGCAGCTGTTGCCAGCGAGGCGAAGGGTGCGCCGGTCCGTGGGCGATGAGCTGCAGGGTGCTGCGCCATTCGAGCACCGCACGTTCGAGGTCGCCTTGGCCGGGGCCCTGTCCGTCGGCATCGACGGGCGGGATCTTGCCATGCAGGGCGAAGCCTTTGAGCGCTTCGGCGCAGCCCTCGCCGAAGCCGGCGGGCAGGCCCTCGCGCAGGTAGCCTTCGGCGGTGAGGGACTTGTAAGTCAGGCGGCAGCAGGCGCCGAGGCGGCTGGAATTGCGTCCCGCCGAAGCGACGCGTTCGCCGGCGCGGAGTTCGGCGAGGTCCCAGGCGAGGGCGTGGGCCTCGTAGGTCGGGTCCTCGAGCGCCGCCGCGACCGCGAGGCCTTCGCCGTGTTGGAAGAGCGAGGAGATGTGTCCGCGATCGGTGGGGCGCCCGGAGGCGTCGATCAGCCCGAGCTTCTTCCAGAGCCGGCCGGCGCGGGCGGTGTGCATCGTGCCGCCGCCGAGCACTTCGCGGAGGTTGATGTCCTGCTTCGTGACGGAGCGGCGGGGCGGGTTGATGAGCGGATGGTTGTCGGCGTCGGGCCAGACGCGGACGTCGGCGCGCGAGTAATCCAACTTCACCTGCACGCTGTCGCGGCCGAGGAACAGCGCGCCATGGGGGACGCCGCCTTGGGTGAGCACTGGGAGCAGCGGAAGGATCTCCTTCTCCAGCAGCTCGAGCTTCCAGGTGCGGGGTCGGTTGCGTCCGTTCTCCAGTTTACGAAGGGCCTTCAGGAGCCAGTCCGCGGGGGTCAGCTGCGCGGCGCCGGTCTCCTTCGGGAAGTGCGCGAGGGTGATGGTCCGGCCGTAGCGGACCTCGCCGCTGGTCTCGAGTTTACACGGCGTGCCGTAGGGCAGGGTGCGCAGGGAGTCAGGCTTGGACAGCGCCGGATGCCAGGCCTCCTTCACGTAGATGAGCGCCTGCGAGAGCGGGACCATGTGTGTTGGCCGTTCGCGTTGCCAGGTGCCGTTGCGTCCGAGAATCTCGTGGATCTGACGGGTCGCGCCGGCGACCGTGGCCGGGAGGTCGGTCGGCAGGTCTTCCTCGAGTCGGTCCAGGGCGAGGTCGACCGGCTCGCGGGTGAAGAGCGCCTGGGCGAGGGATTGCGCGGCTGACTTCGGGTCTTCGGCCCGGCGCATGACCGAGAGGAAGGCCGGCCAGTCGAGACCCTCGCTGCGTTTGAGCTGGAGAGGCTTGGCTTCGCCGAGGCGGGGGCTGTCGCCGGTCCAGAGCGCGAAGCCGCGGTCGTCGAGGCCGCGTCGCCCAGCACGTCCGAACATCTGCAAGAGTTCGTCGGGACGGATCTCACGTTCGGCGTGATCGGCCGCGTAGCGACGGTCCGTCACCAGCACCGAGCGGAGGGAGAAGTTGATGCCTGATGCTAGGCCGGTCGTCGCCACGACCACGCTGAGCTTGCCGGTCTTGGCCCAGGGCTCGATGAGTTCCGTCCGCTGTTCGAAGGTCAGGCCGCTGTGGTGGAGACCCACTCCTTGGCGGAGCAGCCGGTTGAGGTCGTCCCCGGCCAAGCTGCGTTGGCTCGGAGAGAGTGGCGGTCCGTTGCCGAGCGGGAGTCCGGCGGCGATGTCGCGGGCGATCTGTTCGGCCGCCCGGCGGCGCGGGGCGAAGACGAGGATAGGACCGAGGTCGGCCAAGACCGCCCGGATGACCGCTCGGGCGATGTGGCCCTTGATGCCGGAGGGCTCACGGGTCTCCAAGGCATCGAGGGAGATCTCCTCGAGCGGGATCGGCCGGGTGTGTTCCTCGATCAGGGTCACCTTGCGGCCGCGGCTGCGGAGCCATTCGGCGACCGCCTTGGGATTGGAGACGCTGCCGCTGAGGAGCAGCAGCTGGGTGGAGGGTGGGGCGATGGCCAGCACCGTCTCGTAGGCCGCTCCGCGGCGGGAGTCGGCCAGCATTTGGTATTCGTCGACCACCAGGAGGTCCGGGTGACGGCCTTCGAGGAAGCGATGCCGTTGGGTCTCCAGGGTGGCCACGATGACCGGGGCGCCGAGGTTGGTGCTGACGTCCCCCGTGGCGATGCCGACGTCCCAGCCCAGGGCGAGCCATTCGGCCCGCTTGTCGTTGGCCAGGGCCCGGGTGGGCACCGTGTAGACCGCCTGGCCGCGGTGGCCGCCGCGAATCAGCAGTTCGAAGACGTAGGTCTTCCCGGCGCCGGTCGGGGCTTGGATGATCACGTCCTCGCCTTGCCGCAGGGCGCGGAGGGCGTCCTGCTGCCATAGGTCGGGGAGGGTGAGACGTGCGTCCGCCATGGCGACTTTCCATCAAACGGCGGTCGGGCGGAGAAGCAAGCCGAGGGGGTTTGCGGTTGCGGGTTTTCGCACCCCCGTGCTACGACTGTCGCCGCATGGCCATCAGCAACGACCTCGCCCGCGGGCTTAAGAAAGTCGACAAGGACCTCGACTTCATGATGACGTGTTTCGTCGAGGTGCTCGAGCAGCTCGACCACAAGGACCTCGCCGGCACCTTGCCGTGGATGGGCAAGCGCAAGCTGCGCGGCGTGCAGCTGTTCTCTTACCGAGGCGTGCAGGCCTACTCGATCGCCTTCCAGCTCCTGAACATGGTCGAGGAGAACGCCTCCGCGCAGTCCAAGCGTCTCCGCGAGGACAAGCATGGTCTCGCTTCCGATCCCGGCTCCTGGGGCCGTGCGCTCCGCGCCCTCGCCGACGCCGGCCTCACGGACAAGCAGATCGCGAAGCGCCTCAACCGCATGCGCGTCGAGCCCGTGCTCACCGCCCACCCGACGGAGGCCAAGCGCGCCACCGTCCTCGAGATCCACCGCGAGATCTACAAGCTGCTCGTCCGCCGCGAGAATAACATGTGGACCGCCGCCGAGCAGCGCGCGATCCGCGAGGAGATCAAGGTCGCGCTCGAGCGTCTGTGGCGCACCGGCGAGTTCTACCACCAGAAGCCCGACGTCCAGTCGGAGCTCCGGAACATCAATTACTTCCTCTCCAAGGTCTTCCCCGACGCCGTGGTCAGCATGGATCTCCGCCTGCGTCAGGCCTGGGAAGAAGCGGGTTTCGACCCCTCCCGCGTGGAGCATCCGGACACCCTTCCGCAGATCGTCCTCGGCACTTGGGTCGGCGGCGACCGCGACGGCCACCCGCTGGTCACGGCCGAAGTCACCACCCGCGCCCTCAATCTCTTCCGTTCGACGGCCATCGCCATCTGCAACGAGCGCCTCGAGACCCTCGGCCAGCGCCTCTCCCTCGGCGACCATCTTCAGTCGCCTCCCCCCGTCTTCATCCGTCAGGTCGAGAAGCATGCCGCCGCCCACGGCGAAGCCGGCGAGGCCGCGCTCAAGCGCAATATCGGCGAGACCTGGCGTCAGTACGTCAACCTCATCCATCTTCGCCTGCCCAACCCCGTCGGCGAACTCGGCCACGGACAGCACCCCACGCCCGAGGGCGTCATCGCCGACCTGCTCTTCCTGCGCGAGACCCTGATCGAAGTCGGCGCCGGCCGGATCGCCCGCGCCGAGCTCGATCCCCTCCTGCGCTTCCTGCGCACCTTCGGCTTCCACATGGCGGTGCTGGACATCCGCCAGAACAGCGCCTTCCACGACAAGGCCATCAGCCAGCTCCTCGCCGCCACCGGCCAGGAAGACGCCAACTTCGCGCAATGGGATGAGTCCCGCCGCCTCGGTTTCCTCGACTCCGAACTCCGCTCCACGCGTCCGTTCCTCCGCGAACAGGCCAGCATCGGCCCCGAAGCCGACGCCGTGGTCGCCTGCCATCGCGCCCTCGTCACGCACATCGACCAGTATGGGTCCGCCGGCCTCGGCTCGCTCATCGTGAGCATGACCCGCTCGGTCTCCGACCTCCTTTCCGTCTACCTCCTCGCCCGTGAGGCCGGCCTGACCGCCGGCGGTTCCGACGACGCTTACTGCCTGCTCCCCGTCGTCCCGCTCTTCGAGACCATCGGCGACCTCGAGCGCAGCACCGGCATCATGGACGCGTTCCTTTCGCATCCGATGACGCAGCGCACGCTGAAGGCCCGCCGCGACGCCGGTCTGACCGACGGCCTGACGCAGCAGGTGATGATCGGTTACTCCGACTCCAACAAGGATGGCGGCATCCTCGCCTCGCTCTGGAACCTCTATCGCGCCCAGCAGAACCTCGCCGCCGTCGGCGCCAAGCACGGCGTGCGCATCATCTTCTTCCACGGCCGCGGCGGCACCATCTCCCGTGGCGCCGGCCCGACGCACCGCTTCATCGACGCGCTCCCTCAGGGTTCGATCCAGGGCGAGATGCGCGTGACGGAGCAGGGCGAGAGCATCACCCAGAAATACGCGAACCACATCACCGCGGTGAACAACCTCGAGCTGCTGACCGCCGGCGTGACGCAGAACACCTTCCTGCACGACGTCGCCGTCCGCAGCGAAGCCGCCCAGGCCAAGGTCATGGACCGTCTCGCCGAGTTCTCGCGCGAGGCCTACCAGGATCTCATCCGCACGCCTCGCTTCATCGAGTTCTTCCGTCAGGCGACCCCGATCGACGTCATCGAGGCCAGCCGCATCGGCTCCCGCCCGTCCCGCCGCACCGGCGCCGCCTCGCTCGAGGACTTGCGCGCCATCCCGTGGGTGTTCGCCTGGAGCCAGGCCCGTTTCTATCTCTCCGGCTGGTATGGCGTCGGTTCGGCGCTGGCCCGTCTCAAGGAAGAAGACCCGAAGGGTTTCGAGATCATCCGCAAGA
Organism: Opitutales bacterium; assembly: GCA_044375965.1. Classification (GTDB taxonomy): domain Bacteria; phylum Verrucomicrobiota; class Verrucomicrobiia; order Opitutales; family UBA953; genus UBA953. Next base: position 4,891 of record JBILLR010000010.1, on the reverse strand, counting down.
ACTACGACGACTGGCCGCCCCTGCGTTACATGCTCAAGAACGCCTCCACCAGCGTCCTGGCTTCCAATCGCAGCATGATGAAGCTCTACGGCGGCCTCGTGACCGACAAGAAGCTGCGCAGCCTCTTCCTCAACCGCATCCTCGCGGAGCATAACCTCGCCCGCAAGATGCTGGACGAACTCTCCGGTTCGAAGCTCAGCGAAGGACGTCCGCGCCTGCGCAAGGTCATCGCCCTGCGTGAGTCCGCGATCGACCTCCTGCACGAACAGCAGGTCGCCTTGCTCAAGGATTGGCGCAAGAAGGTGGCCGACGGCGACCGCAAGGAAGCCGATGCGTTGCTGCCGCAGATGCTCCTCTCGTTGAACGCCATCGCCGCCGGCCTTCAGGCGACCGGCTGAGGGCGTTCAGCGTTTCGGCAGGTCGGGGCTCGCGGGAATCTCTCCGCGGAGCATCCGTCCGGCTTGGCCGGAAAGCCAGAGGTAGTGGTCGGTCGGGACGTCGGACAGGTCGACGAAGTTTCCGTCCGGACGCGGACCGCCGCATTTCATGACGGCCGTGCCTTCGTCGATCTCATCGAACATCGCGACATAGAGCGTCCTGGCGCCGGCTTGGCGTGCGGAGACGGCCTGCGACCACAGCAAGCGGCCGCCGAGGCGGGGAATCTGGTTCAGCTTGGCGTTCTGACCACGGAGAGCCGACAGGTTGCTCCAGCTGAAGCCGGGGAAGATGACCGGGAGGTAGGCTTTCCTCTCGGCTTGGCACCAGGCCAGGTCCGGTTTCCAGACTTTGTCGGCCAGGTTAGCCGCTCCTTTCGGGTCGCCGAAGCGGCCGACCGTCCATGGGCTGAGGATGTCGGCCTTTCGCAGCAGCGCGTGCAGGGCGGGCTCGGTGATGCAGTCGTTCTTCTGTTCACGCCAGTAGGTCGGGATGCCGAGCATCACCGCGGCGCCCGTGGATTTGATATCGGCGAGCAGGGTGTTCCATTCCGCGAGGGCGGGGTCGCGATCCTTGAAGCCGAGACCCCAGATCGCGACGAGGGGCTTGCCTTGATGATATTGGGCGCAGGCTTGCCTCGTCTGGCCCGCGGCGACGAGTCTGCGCCAATCCGCGGCGACCATCGGAAACTTATCGGGACTCAGTCCGGAGAGATCGTACATCACCGTCAGCGAGCGGCCTTCGGCGTTGGCGGCCTCGGTGCAGCGGCTTAGCACCATCTCCATGGCCTCCGCGCCACGGCTTTTGCCGAGGCCGGACGCGAAGCGTTGGAGCATCGCGCCGTCGATTCCGTAGTCTTTCATCCAACGGAAGTGGCGGCGGACCGTCAGCGGATGGACGCTGCTGAAGAGGTCGGCGGTCTTGCCATCGGCGAACTTGAAAGGCGACGGGTAGCGTTCCTCCGGCGTGAACTCGGTCAGGTCGGGCCAGACATCGAACGAGTAGGCCTGGGGGGAGAATCCCTTGCCGCGGCCATAATGGACCCAACCTAGCCCGCTGGCGTCGCCTTGGGCCCGGAACCAGCCCTGGTAGCCCGTCACGACCTTACCTTCCAAGGAGGGGTGCAACGTGGCTGCCGCGCCGGCCAGGGCCGCCCAGAGGAAGCAGAGCGACGAAACCACTGCTTTCATGGACGGCTCAGACGTGCTTCCAGAAATCCATCAGGAAGCGGGTCGCCAGCTGCGCGAGGAAGACGATGTTCCAGAAGATCAACTGGAGGCCGAGGGATGGGCCGAATCCCATGCTCAGGACCTGGGCGGCCGCGCTGGTGACCAGCAGGACGACCGTGGCGGTGCAGAGGGAGATGACGAGGACCTCGATAGATTTCGGGACGAAGCCCGAGAGACTCGTGTCGGCCATGCAGATGGCGGCGAAGGTCAGGGCGACCGAGAGGATGCCGGTGAGGCCGATGCCGAAGAGCGTACCGTCCTTGCCGAAGAAGTGCCGGGCGGCGAGGCGGCCGAGCAAGGGCAGGGTGACGAGCACCATCGCGAGGGCGACCCATAAGCCCATCGATCCGTAAGCCTGGCCGAGGATCTTCTCGGCGTAGTTCTCCGCCGCGTGCTTGATCACGGCTTCTTGGATCGGATTGGTCAGGGCGAGGAGCACGCGGCCAACCTAGCCTTCCGACGTCTTTTGTCCACGCCTAAGGCGGCGCTCAGCGGGTCCACTCCTCGCGGCCCGAGGCCCAGAGGTCGTAGTTGAGCGGGCGCTTGCCGGTCGGCACCAGGCGATAGTATCCGCCCGAGGCCTTGATGATCGCGAGCCCGGCGGCGACGTCCCAGAGGTTGGTGCCCGACTCGTAGTACGTATCGGCGACACCTTCGCCCACGTAGGCGAGGGCGAGCGCGGCGGAGCCGATCATGCGGATCTTCTTGTAGCGGCCGACCTGCTGGACGAAGAGCTGCATCGCCGGGCCGGACTTGTCGGCCGCGGCGGGGAAGCCCGTCATGATGCAGGCGTCCTTGATGTCGGTGACCCAGCCCGGCGTGAGGCGGACGCCGTTGACGTAGCTGCCGTCGCCGACGACGCCGAGGTAGGTCTTCCGCGCCGTGAAGTCGTGGATCACGCCGAGCACCGGTTCCTGGCCGCGCATGAGGCCGAGCGAGACGCAGGTGGACGGCTGGCGGCGCAGGTAGTTGTAGGTGCCGTCGAGCGGGTCGACGACCCAGTAAAGGCTGTCGCCATCGAAGAGCGAAGCGTCGCCACCCAGTTCCTCGCCGATGACCGGCAGGCCCGTGGCCTTGAGGCGTTCGCGCACGAGCTTTTCCGAATCGACGTCGGCCTGCATCTTCACGTCGTCGTCGGTCGAAAGGTTGACCTTCATCTGGGCGCCCTTGGCGAGCAGGTCGCCGGCGGCGACGGCCGTGGCCAGGGCGACGGATTTCAGGGCTTCGAGGGAGGGCGTGCTCACGAGGGCAGGGTGGGTCGACGCGGACGGCTCGGCAAACCTAAGATGTCCTGCCGGCCCGCCCAACAAGAAGCCCGACTCGATGAGTCGGGCTTCGGCGGAGGATGGGGGCGGGCTTACGGGAGCTCCGACTTGCCCATCAGGAACTTATCGCACTCGCGGGCGGCGCCGCGGCCTTCGTTGAAGGCCCAGACGACGAGGGACTGGCCGCGGCGGCAGTCGCCGGCGGCGAAGACGCCCGGGACGTTGGTCACGTATTTCTCGTGTTCGGCCTTAGCGTTGGAGCGGGCGTCGCGTTCGACGCCGAAGGCGTCCAGGAGCGGCTGTTCCGGACCCATGAAGCCCATGGCGAGGAGGACGAGCTGGGCGGGTCGGACCTTCTCGGTGCCGGCGATCGGCTGAGGTCCGAACACGCCCTTGTCGTTCTTCTTCCACTCGACCTCGACGGTGTGGACTTCCTTGAGGTTGCCCTGTTCGTCGGCGACGAACTTCGTGGCCGTGGTGAGGTAGACGCGAGGGTCGGAGCCATACTTGGCGGCGGCTTCTTCCTGGCCGTAGTCGACCTTGTAGGTCTTCGGCCATTCCGGCCAGGGGTTGTCCTTGGCGCGGGTGAGCGGGGCCTTCGGCATGATCTCGAGCTGGATGACCGACTTGCAGCCGTGGCGGAGCGAGGTGCCTACGCAGTCGGTGCCGGTGTCGCCGCCGCCGATGATCACGACGTCCTTGCCCTTGGCGGTGATGGTCGCGTCGGGGGCCTTGCCGTCCAGGAGGTTCTTGGTGTTGGCGTGGAGGAACTCCATCGCGAGATGGATGCCCTTGGCGTCACGGCCGGGGAGGGGGAGGTCGCGGCCCTTGGTGGCGCCGACGGTGAGGATGACCGCGTGGAAGTCCTTGCGGAGCTGTTCGGCGGAGACGTCGACGCCCACGTTGACACCGCACTTGAAGGTCACGCCTTCGGCCTCAAGGAGGGCGATGCGGCGGAGGACGACGTCCTTCTTGTCCAGCTTCATGTTCGGGATGCCGTACATGAGCAGGCCTCCCGGACGGTCGGAGCGTTCGAAGACGGTGACGTTGTGGCCGGCGTAATTGAGCTGCGCGGCGGCGGAGAGGCCGGCGGGTCCGGAGCCCACGACGGCGACCTTCTTGCCGGTACGCTTCGACGGCGCGCGGGGGATGACCCAGCCGTTCTCGTAACCCTTGTCGATGATCGAGACCTCGATGTTCTTGATCGTGACGGCCGGCTTGTTCATGCCGAGCACGCAGGAGCCTTCGCACGGGGCGGGGCAGACGCGTCCGGTGAACTCCGGGAAGTTGTTGGTCTTGTGGAGGCGTTCCAGCGCTTCGCGCCAGAGGCCCTTGTAGACGAGGTCGTTCCACTCGGGGATCAGGTTGTTGATCGGGCAGCCGCTGGCCATCCCGCTGATGAGCTTGCCCGTGTGGCAGAACGGCACGCCGCAGTCCATGCAGCGGGCGCCCTGTTTCTGGAGCTTCTCGTCGGAGTGATGGTGGTGGATCTCCTTCCAGTCGCCGATGCGGGTGAGGGCATCGCGATCAGGCGGGAGTTCGCGCTGGTATTCGACAAATCCGGTAGGTTTTCCCATGGTTCAGAAGGTGCTTGGTGTGGACGGGGTGGGTGATCAGCCGCCGCCGACGCGGGCGGTGTCGCGGGAGTTGATCTCGAAGGCTTCGTTGAGGGCGGCGTCGCCGCTGAGACCCTTGGCCTGGGCCGTCGCGATGGCCTGGAGGACTCGCTTGTAGTCCTTCGGCATCACCTTGACGAACTTGCCGAGGGAGGCGTCCCAGTTGGCGAGGAGCTTCTTCGCCTTCTGGCTGCCCGTGAGCTCGGCGTGGCGTTCGATGAGGCCGCGGAGTTCGGCCGCATCGTTGGCGTCAGGCTTCTCGAGGCCGACCATCTGCTTGTTGCAGCGGACGGCGAAGTCGCCCTTCTCGTCGAGGATGTAGGCCACGCCGCCGCTCATGCCGGCG
>JBILLR010000009.1:0-20257 GCA_044375965.1 Opitutales bacterium | reverse complement strand
GCGCACTGCATGCCGGCGCCGAGGAAGACGTCGCCGGTGGTGTCGGTGATGTCGTTCAGGATGTTCTCCCACTGGCCGCGAGCGTCGCGGTTGTTGTATTCGTAGATCCAGTGGCGGAGGTAGCCGAGGGCCGTGAGCGCGTCAGGGTCGCCGGGGAAGAGTTCGTCGCCGGCGATCTGCTCTTGGACGAAGCGGTCGTAGGGCTTGTTCCCGTTGTAAGCCTTGATGACGTAGTCGCGGTAGCGCCAGGCCGTGGGACGGAAGTCGTCGATGCGGAAGCCGTCGCTGTCGGCGTAGCGCACGAGGTCGAGCCAGGCGCGGGCCATGCGCTGGCCGTAGGCGGGCGAGGCCAGCAGGCGGTCGACGAGTTTGTCGTAGGCCTTGGGGTCGTTCTCCTGGACGAACGCGGCGACCTCTTCGGGCGAGGGCGGGAGTCCGGTCAGGTCGAACGTCACGCGGCGGATGAGCACGGCGCGCTCGGCTTCGCCGGAGGGCGTGAGGCCTTCTTTGGCGAGACGGGCTTCGATGAAGCGGTCGATCGGATGGGCGGCAGCGCCGGCGGGAAGTTCGGCGCGCTTGATCGGCTGGTAGGCCCACCAGGCCTTCTCCTTCGCGCCGATGGTGCCCGGGAGATAGCGTCCGGCGACGGGCGCCTTGGTGCGGCTCTTCGGCCAGGTGGCGCCGGTTTTCACCCAAGACTGCAGCAGGGCGACTTCGTCCTTGGTCAGGCGTTCGCCCTTGGGGGGCATCATCACGTCCGGATCGCTCGAGAGGATGTTCTTGAGGAAGAGGCTGGCGTCCGGGTCGCCGGCGACGAGGGCGGTGCCGGTGTCGCCGCCCGTGGTCAGGCCGGCGAGGCTGTCCATGACCAGGCCGCCCTTGTTCTTGCCGGCGGCGTGGCTGTGGCACTTGAAGCAGCGCTCGTCGAGTAAGGCCACGGCTTTCTCAGCCTGCTCGTCCTCGGCGGCACGCAACATGCCGCCGGACGAAGCCAGCAGGCAGGCGGCGGAAAGGCTGAGCAGTCGCAAAGGCATCGGGGAGTCCTCTTTATGAGGGCTTTCGATTGAGACTGCAAGCCGGGCGGGAAAGTTCCTCAGCGGAGGGTACTCTTCCAATCGGGGTAGTCCTTGGCCAGCAGATCTCGGGCGTATTCCCCGAACCAGCTGTAGCCGTTGCGGCGCTCGTGGCCGATGTCCGCCAGCTTGAGTTTAGGGACGCCGTCGCGGTCGCAGACATAGGGCTGGCCTGTCTTCAGGTCGTAGAAGCGTGCCCAGAGGTCGGGGGCGGCCGGGTCCGGCACCATCACGAGGTCTTTGCTTCCCAGCAGGCTATTCGTGGTCTCGAGACGCTGCCCTCTGATACGATGGGCTTCGAACCAGGCGACGGCGCCCTCGATCGAGGCGCGGACCTCGGCGGCAGGGTTCTCCAGGCTCATCAGCAGGCGGACGATCCCGACGGACTCGCTGCCGCTGAAGGAGGGTAGTTCGTAGGAGCGCGCCTTGGCCGGGGCGAAGGTCTGCTCGTCGTGCTGCGCGCACCAGACGGCCGGCTTGCCCTCGACGACGATCTGGCACTTCAGGATGCACGCGATGCCACGTTCAAAAGCCTGGCGGCAGGCTTCGCGTTGCTTGGCCTCGACGTGTCCGTAGCGGGCGTCGCGGCCGACCTCGCGGACGAATTCCAGCACGCGCACCATGGCGCCGTCGTTGAAGGTGATCCGGTCGAAGTAGCCTTGGCGCAGCGGGAAGAACTGCGGCCAGCCGCCGTTCGGGTATTGCGCCTTGAGGACATACGTCAGGCCGCGGTCGAAGGACTTACGATAGGGCTCCGCTTGCGTCGCGTTGACCATACGGGCCAGATAGCGCAGCTCGTCGACGGTGCCCTTGTTGTCGAAGGTGGGCTGGAGCTTCGCGCGGTCGCCGTCGTAGGGTTTGCTCACCGTGTCGGTGTTCTTCGGCCAGCCACCGGCGTCCGCCTGATACGTGAGGACGATGTCAGCGATCTTCCTCGCTTCTTCGGAAGCATACCAGGCGTCGGACTTCTTCAAGTAGCTGCGCACGCTGACTTCGGCCTGAAGGCGCGGGAGGAGGGCCAGGAGCGCGAGGAGGAGCACGGTGGGGCGCATGGGTGGTGATTATCGCGGGTGTTGGCGGTTTGCGGATAGCGGTTGGCGGATGGGAAAGACAGAGGGAGGAATTGAAGATGCCCGCCACCCGCAACCTGAGGCCGCCACCCGCCACCTGGAATTGAAGGGGTAGGTGCAGGTATATTGGTAGCCAGAGGAAGGTAGAAGTAAATGAAGGAAAACGAGGCAGGGCTGTTGCGGTTGTCTTAGGCACATTATTCCGCTTTGTTCTGAACGTGCCGTCGCCGCTTCCGTTCATCCTCGCCTCCGCTTCTCCTCGTCGCACCGAGCTGCTGCGGGAGGCGGGCCTGCCGCACCGCGTGGTCGTGGCCGCGGTGACCGAACATGAGGATCCATCAACCGACCCCGCGATGATGGTGCTGCATAATGCCCGCCTGAAAGCCGCGGCGGTCTCCCGTCTCCATCCCGGCGCGCTCGTCCTCGGTTCCGACACCACGGTGGCCCTTGGCGACCAAGCCTTGAACAAGCCGGCCGACCTCACCGAGTCCCGCGCCATGCTGCGCAGTCTTTCCGGTCGCGAGCATACCGTGCACACCGGCGTCTGCCTGCTCTGCCCGGCGTTGGGCATCGATGAGTCGCATGATGTCACGGCGTGGGTCCGTTTCCGGGGGCTCACCGACGAGGATATCACGCGCTACCAGTCGTTGGTGAACACCTTGGACAAGGCCGGCGCTTACGGCATCCAGGAGGGCAGGGAGATCATCATCGACGATTACCAGCGGCCCATCTCGACGATCATGGGACTGCCGGTGGAGTTCGTGAAGGCCCGGCTCGCTTCCCTGGGCGTCCTGGAAAGGATCATCGCGTGAGGTTCTGGCTCTTCTTCGTGTCCGCCCTCGCCGCCGCGCAGACCCCCGTGGTCAGCGGCGACGCCGAACTCACCGGACTCATCGGCGGCAAGCCGTTGGTCATCCGTACGACCAGCCGCCTGGCCGGCGCCATCGACTCCGTGAAGTGGGACGGCGTGGAGTTCATCGACTCGCACGACCATGGCCGCCAGCTGCAGTCGGCGATCAACGCCGACGTCGACGGCGTCTTCCGCGTCGAGTGTTATAACCCGACCGAGGCGGGTTCGGTCGTCGACGCGCTAGGTCCTAGGTCGACCAGTCGCCTCGAAGCCCTTTCGGTCAAGGACGGCGTGCTCTCCACCCGGACGCGCATGGCCTACTGGCTGGCGCCGGGACTCAAGTCTCATGGCCACCTCGCGCAGAACACCGAACTCGTTTCGAACCATGTGCTCACGAAGCAGGTACGTATCGGGCGGCCGGGCATGGATCACGTGCTCGATTATAAGGTGACGTTCACGGTGCCGGCCGACCGGCCCCACAAGGTGCTGCAGTTCGAAGCCCTCACGGGCTACATGCCGGCGACTTTCAGTGAAGAGCTTCGCTTTGACGCGAAGAACGGGATGCTGGTGGCGGTACCGCGTCAGAACGGCGAAATCCGCGACCCGATCGTGCTTTCCACGCCTTCGGGCTCCCATGCCATGGGTGTCTTCACTCCGGATCGTCCGCCTGCCGGTCAGCCCTCCGTCGGCTATGGTCGTTTCGAATTCGAGCGCGAGCAGGTCGTGAAGTGGAACTGCGTCTTCCGGGTGCGTCGATCCGAGCCGATCAAGCCCGGCGACTATTCCTTCCAGCTTTATGTCGTGATCGGCACCCGCGAGGACTGCCGCCGCGCGTTGGCCGCCCTCACGCGGGAGTTCGCCGGCCGATAATCAGGCCGACCTACGCTTGAAGTCGTCCGGGTCGTCCCTAACTTCGGGGCGTGCGTCCCGATGATCCCATCGACCTGCGCGCCGCGGCCTTCGCGGCGGTGGCGTCGTTCGGCCTGCACTTCCTCCTGCTCTGGCTCTTGCCCGACACGTTCAGACAGGCCGTCGTGTTGGTCCGTCCGGTGGAGGTCCTGACCGCTCCGGTGAAGATCGACGAAGCCCGCCTGCCGCCCAAACTCCGTTTCGCCGAGACGAACCCCGTCGCCAACCAGGCCGTGCCGAAGACGGCCCCTTTCACTTCCTCGCGTAATCAGACCGCCGCCCAGCCGGTGCCAGAGAAGATGCCGTCGAACTCCGCCCTTCCGAAATCCGCCGGCACCTCTCCGGAAGTCCGCCTCGCCCAGGGCAAGCCCCGTTCGATCGATCAATCGCAGTCCCAGCCCGCACCGGCTCCGGCCATCTCGATGGCCGGCCCTAAGTCGGCCCCGCCGTCCGGTCCTGGCAAGGCCGCCGCCAAGCCGGTCCCCAAGGCCGCCCCGGCCCCGACCCCGGCCGACCCCGAGCGGCCCCGCGCCTCCATCCCTTCCGGCACGGCCGGCCTGCTCCTGCGCAACTCCGTCGGCGTGAACCGGGCCGGCGCGGTCGCCATCGACGCTCGTTTCAGCCAGTACGGAGACTACACCCAGCGCATGCTCGAGGCCATCCAGTCGAGCTGGTGGAGCATCATCGAGCGCTCGCAGTTCGAAGGCGTCCAGCGCGGCCGCGTGACGGTGCGCTTCCGGCTGCATCGCGACGGCACGGTCACCGACGCCCTCATCCTCAGCAACGAAGTCACGCGCGTGATGTCGCTGGCCTGCAAGGACGCCGTGATGGCGCCGGCGCCTTATGACGTCTGGCGCGCGGATATGGTCGCCATGTTCGGCGAGAGCGACATCGTGACGATCAACTTCTACTACCGCTGATGACGCTCCCGACAGAATGGATCCCCTTCGGGCGCGGCGTGCGCGCGGTCGCCACCCATCCTTGCGGGCTGATCGCGGTCGCGAAGCCGGACGGCATCCTCTCGCACCCTAATCCCGGCGAGGTCGCGGAGAAGGGCACGATCCTCATCACGGGTAATTACTCCCTCGAGGAGGAGGCCTTCCATGTCCGCGACGGGCAGGGAGGCATCCGCCGCGTCTATCTCCTGAACCGGCTCGATTCGCCGACGAGCGGCGTCCTGCTGCTCTCGCTCGACGTCGGCGTGGCCGACGTGGTGCGCAAGATGTTCGCGCGCTCGCAGGTCTCGAAGCAATACGTGGCCCTCATCCGCGGCCGCGGGCTGCGCACCCCGCGCGGCACCTGGCAGGACCAGCTTTCCAAGTCCAAGGGCCCCGGCGGCGGCGTGCGCTCCGAGACGGGCGCGGGCGCCCCGGCTGTCACGGTCTATGCCTGGCAGCGCGCCGCCGGCGGCACGCTCCCGCTCTCGCTCATCCGCCTCGAGCCCCGCACCGGCCGCACCCACCAGCTCCGCGTGCAGACCGCCGCCCACGGCCATCCGATCCTCGGCGACCGTACCTACGGCGACTTCGACTTCAACAAGACCGTCGGCACGGCGCGCGGCTTCAAGCGGCTCTTCCTTCATGCCGAGACCACGCAGCTGTCCTTTGACTGGCAGGGCGCCAAGGTCGATTTCAAGGCCGTCGCGCCGATGCCCGATGAATTCACGGAAGCCCTGGCCGCCGGGGATGACGAGACGCCGGGCAAGGGTCCGAAGAGCCCGCGTCGCGATGCCGGCACGCCCATCTCGCCCCGTCTCCGCATCCGGCTCTGAGTCCTCGCATGTCGTCAGCCTTCCAGCTCATCGAAGTACGCGGGCCAGAACTGGAGCCTTGGATCGACGTCCTGGGAGGGCTGCGGATCGCGGTTTTCCGCGAATTCCCTTATCTTTACGAAGGCGATCTGAAGTATGAGCGGGAATACCTACGCACTTACCTGAGCTGCCCGCGCAGCCTCGTCGTCTTCGCCCGCGACGCCGCCGGCCGCACCATCGGCGCGACGACGTGCATGCCGATGGCCGATGAGACCGAGGGCTTCCGCGGTCCGTTTGAGCGCGCCGGCGTGCCGATCGAGAATGTCCTGTATCTCGGCGAGAGCATCGTCCTCCCGGAGTTTCGCGGCAGTGGGCTCGGCGGCGAATTCTTCGCCCGCCGGGAGGCGCACGCGCGCCGGCTCGGCCTAGCCACGACGGCCTTCTGCGCGGTCGACCGCCCCGCCGATCATCCGGCTCGTCCGGCGAATCATCGCCCGCTCGACGCATTCTGGACGAGGCAGGGCTACCGCCGCCGTCCGGAACTGCAGGCGGTTTTTCCTTGGAAGGAAGTGGGGGAAGAACAGGAATCTTCCAAGACGCTCACCTTCTGGACGAAGACATGGACCGCCTGACCCTCGCTTTGCTGACCTTCGACGTCGGCGTCCCCGCGGCCTCCCCTGAGGCCTTCGCCGACCGTGTCTGCGCGCAGGTGCGCGAGGCTTGGGACGACGGGGCCGATCTCGTCGTGCTCCCGGAATTCCTCTGGATGGGCCTCGAGCCTTTCGTGAGGGAAGAAGACAAGCTCCGCGGCGTCGCCCGGCTGTTCTGGGACGGACTCTGGCCGCGCATCGCGCCGCGTCTTTCGCCGGCGGACAAAGGCGTCGTGCTCGGCACCGTGCCTTTCCTCGGCGCCGACGGCCGGCTCCGTAACCGGGCGCCGATTTGGGACGGGATCGCTTTCCGCCATCAGGACAAGCTTCATCTCACGCCGTGGGAATCCGCCTTCGTCGTCGGCGACGGCGTCGGCCTTTGGTCTTTCCGCGGCGTCCGTTGCGTCGTCGTGATCTGCCTCGACGTCGAGATCCCTGAACTTGCCTCGCTCCTGCGAGGGCAGGGCGTCGAACTCATGCTCGTGCCCAGCGCGACCGAGACCCTGATGGGCGTGGAACGCGTCGGCCGATGCGCCGACGCGCGCGCCGTGGAGCTCGGCTGCCATGTCGGCGTCTGCCATCTCGTCGGCCGGACCACGTCGGTACTCATCGACGAGAACATCGGCCGCGCCGCGGCCTTCGCGCCTTCGCAGGCGGCGTTCCGCGACGAACCACGTCATCTGGCCACGCCCGTCTGCACGGAAGGCGACCATGCCCTCACCGTCGACGTGGACCTCGCGCTCCTGCGCCGCCATCGCGCGACGCCCGGCGAGACCGATCCTTCCAGGCTCGCCGCCCGCCCGCTCCGCCTGCTTTTCTGAACCCATGCACCCGCTCATCCGTCAGTATTACCAGACCTTCAACTCCGGCGACCGCGAAGCGCTCCTCGCGCTCCTGCATCCGGATATCGTCCACGAGATCAACGAAGGCGGCGTCGAGGTCGGCATCCCGGCCTTCCGCGCCTTCCTCGGTCGCATGGACCGCTCCTATCGTGAGCAGGTCGAAGACCTGGTGGTCTTCGCCGGTCCGGACGCCAGCCGCGCCGCCGCCGAATTCTACATCCGCGGCGAGTATCTACGGACGGACGAAGGCCTGCCGCCCGCCACCGGCCAGAAGTATCATCTGCGCGTCGGAGCGTTCTTCGAGATCAAGGACGGCAAGGTCGCCCGCGTCTCGAATTACTACAACCTCAGCGCCTGGATGCGGATGGTCGGCGCCTGAGACGACTCAGCTCACCTCGCTGACGAACGTCTCGAACTTGCCGTTGGGTCCTGGGAGGATCCGCTCGGGGAAGCTGAAGGACACCGCGAAGGGGTGGCCGAGAGAGGCGGTCAGTACCCGCGCTATTTCCGCTTGCTGCGCCGCATCGGGCCGCGGCTCGCAGACCAGCTGCAGCTCGACGGCCGCTAGGCTTTTCTGGACGCATTTGAACTGGGCGATGCGCAGGCCGGGCGTCGTGACGAACGTCCGCTCGCCGAGCCGCGGGAAGCCGGTCCGTCCGTCAGGGAGCACGACGCGGTTGCGGCGGCGGCCGTGCACCTGGCGGATCACCGGCAGGCCTCGGCCGCACGGGCAAGGCGGACCGAACTCCGCGTAGTCGCCGATGTCGTAGCGGATGAGCGGCGTGCCGAAATTATGCAGGCTGGTGACGAGCACGCGGCCGGGGACGCCGACTTCGCAGGCTTGGCCGGCCTCGTCGACGATCTCGATGATGACGTTCTCCGCCATGACATGGAAGTGGTCGTGCTCCGGGCATTGCAAGGCCAGGTAGCCGGCTTCCTCGCAGGTGTACATGTCGGTGACTTTCCCGCGCCAGGCTTGCCGGAGGGTCGCGCGCGAGTCGGCGGGCAGCATCTCACCGAAGGTGCGGATCTCGCCGATCGGGGGCAGCGGTTCGCCGCGGGCCTGGGCGTGGGCGGCCAGGGCGACCAGGTTGGAGGGAAGTGAGATCAGCTGCCCGGGTTGTTCCCGGCGCAGCCAGGCGATCTGATCGTCGAGGCTGCTGGCGACGTCGAGCAGCACGCCTGGTCCGGTGGGGAAAGCAGACGCGACCGAGCTTCCCCATTGGGCCGTGCGGGCCCCGTCCGGCGCATCAGCCTCACCTGGCTTCATCTGCCTGATGCTGGCGATCTTACCGCGGAAATCCCGGCCGTGCCATAGGTATTCCCGCAGGGAGCAGGCCAGCCACATCAGGTTCGTCAGGTTGTCGCGGCCGAAGTCGACCGGCTGGCCGGTCGATCCGGAGGTGCGGGCGAAGGTCATCGGGCCATGTTCCTTCGGGTGACGTTGCGAAACCAAGCCGCGACCGGCCGTTTGGATGTCCGCCCGCTTGGTGATCGGCAGCGTCCGTAGGAAGCCGGCATCGACTTTGGCCGGTCGCCGGACCCCCGCGCGGGTGAAGAGCGTCCGGTAGTAGGGCGTCGTCTCGAAGGCGTGCGCCAGTACCAGCGCCAGCTGGGCGTATTGTTCCTCCGCCAGTCTCTCGGGCGGCCACCACTCGGAGCGTTCGAACTGGAATTGCAAGGCCAGCATGCGACTGATCGGCTCGACGGTCAGGGCCGGGAAAGTCAGCTCCGCCACGGCGGCATGAGGCATGCCGACGCCGGGATGCCGACGGGCGACGGTCTGGCGAGGGGCTTCAGGCATGGATCAGGCTGACGAACGTCTCGCGCTTGCCGTTGGGATGGGCGGGGATGTCCGCCGGGAAGGAGAAGGTGATGCGGAAGGGATGACCCAAGTTTTCTTGGATGCTCTTGGCCAGCCGTTCCTGCTCGGTCGCATCGAGTGGGCGGCTGGCGACGATCTGCATCTCCACCATTTCCAGGCTGTGCTGGACCGCACGGAAGCGGAAGACCGTGACTCCTTCGGCGGCCTCGGCGATCGCTTTCTCGCCGATGCGCGGGTAGCGGGTCTCGCCGTTCGGCAGGACCAGTCGGTTACGGCTGCGTCCCAGGATGCGGCGGATGACCGGCAGGCCCCGGCCGCAAGGGCAGGGCTCGCCCAGCTCGGCGTAGTCCCCGAGGTCCATGCGGATGAGCGGCGAGGCGAAATTGTGCAGGCTGGTGATGACCACGCGGCCGGGCGTGCCGGGCGGACAAGGGTTGTCCTGTTCATCGAGGATCTCCAGCTTCACGTTCTCCGATTGGACGTGATAGTTACCGTGTTCTGGGCATTCCAGGGCGAGGTAACCGGCTTCTTCGCAGCTGTAAAGGTCGACGACCTTGCCGGCCCAGGCTTCGGCGATGGTCGCGCGCGCTTCCGGGGTGAGCATCTCGCCGACGCTGCGCAGCCGGCCGATCCGGGGCAGGGTGCGCCCGGTGCGACGGGCATGTTCGGCCAGGGCGAGGAAGTTCGAGGGGAAGGTGGTCAATCGTTGCGGGCGCTCGCGTTCGAGCCAGTCAAGCTGTTCGTCGAGGCTTGAGGCGACGTTGAGCATCACCGCGGGCCCGGTGGGGAAGGTCAGGGCGATGGAGTTGTTCCAATGCGGACTCGAGACGCCATGAGGAGCTTCCGCTTGTCCGACGGGCGCATAGCGGATGGCGCCGATCTTCGGGAGCATGTCTTCGTCATGCCAGACCAGGTCGCGCAGGGTGAAGGCCCGCCAGTAGGTCATCGTGACTTCGTTCCGGGCGAAACAGAGGGGCTGGCCGGTGGAACCGGAGGTCGTGGCGGCGACGACCTTGCCGTGCGCCGCGGGCGGCCGCGCCGAAAAAAGGGACTCGCCGGCTAGCTGCAGGTCGCGGCGCCGCGAGACCGGCACGCGGAGCCACGAAGCATGGTCCAGGGTGGTCGCTTGGTCGTAACCCGCCCGCGCGAAGCGTTCCCGGTAATAAGGCGTCGTCTCGCGGGCGTGGTCCAGCAGGAGACGGAGCGTCTTGAACTGGGTCGTCTCCAGTTCGGCGCTTGTCCACCATTGCGATCGCTCGAGCTGGAATTGCAGGGCGAGCTGCTGACTGCCGTGTCCCGAGGGCATGGCCGGGAGCCGCGTCGTGGGCAGAAGGGTGCGGGGAGACGGAAGCGGCATGAGACGAGGCAAACTTGTGCCAGCGGCGGCAGGCAAGTCAACGCCCCGTCCGTCCGAAGGGCTGGGCGGTTTTTCGCCCTGGTGCGCCGGGGCCTGGGTGTCATGCATTGACACCCGTGCCGGTTGGTCGAAATTGCAGTCATGGGAACCACGATACGTCCGGCCACCGAAGGCGACCTGCCGGGGATCATGAAAGTGGAGGAGAGCTGGCCGGTGGCCGGTCGCGCCGGGGTCGACAAATTCCAGGCCCGGTTGCGCAACTTCGGCCAAGGCTTCTTCGTGGCGGTGCTCCCGCTGCCCGAAGGCGGCGAGCGGATCATCGGCACGCTCACCTCCATGCCCCTGGCCTACGATCCGGGTCGTCCGCATGCTTTCACGAACTGGGATGCGGTCACGCGCGGCGGTTATCTCGGGGATTGTCGTCTCGAGGGTTGCAACGCCCTTTACATCGTCTCCGGCGTGATCGACGCCGAGCACCGTAGTCTTAATATCTTCCCGCAGGGCGTGCTCGCCGTCGCGGCGCGCGCGCAGGAGCTAGGCCTGCGCTACGTCCTGGCTGGCGCCGTCCTCCCCGGCTACCGCCGGCTATGCGAGGAGCAGGGCGAGATCGCGCCGTTCGACTACTGCCGTCGTCGCCGTGGCGACCGGCTGGTGGATCCGTTGCTGGCGCTCTACGAGGGCATCGGCTTCGACGTGCCCGACGCGGATCACGTCCTGCCCGAATACTATCCGGATGACGCCAGTCGCAATCATGCGGCGCTCGTGCGTCGCGACCTCAAGGTGCGTCCCCTGACGCCGGACGAGGCTCGACGAGGCTGATGAATTCCTCGAACTTCCCCCGCGGCCCTCGTTCGATCGCTTCGTGGAAGGTGTAATAGACCTCGAAGGGGTGCCCCAGGTTTTCGCGCATCTTGGCCGCGACCTTGCGTTCTTCTTCCGGCGTGAAGGCTCGGTCGGCGACCAGCTTGACTTCCACCCTGCGCAGGTCGTGCTGGATGCATTGGAATTCGCTTACTTTGATTCCCGTGAGCTGCAGGATCTGGCCATGCTCGCCGAGGTAGGGGAAGACGCTTTCGCCTGATGGCAGGTGAAGGCGATTGCGCCGGCGGCCGAGGATGCGACGCAAGACGGGGAGTCCCCGTCCGCAGGCGCAAGGCTCTCCCAATTCGGCGTAATCTCCGATCTCGTAGCGCAGGAGCGGCGTGGCGAAGTTGTTGAGGCTCGAGACGATCACCCGGCCCGATCGGCCCGGGGGGCAAAGCCGTCCGGCTTCGTCGACGATCTCGACCCGGACGTTCTCGGACTGCACATGGTAATGGTCGGTGCCCGGACACTGCAGCGCCAGATAGCCAGCCTCTTCGCAGGTATAGATGTCGGCCACCGGCGCGCCCCAGGCCTCGGTCAGGAAGCGACGCGTCTCGGGGGAAACGGTTTCGCCGATCGTACGCAGGGATCGGATCCGCGGCAGCGGCTCGCCTTGGCGGAGGGCGTATTCAGCCAGAGCCTTGAGGTTGGAAGGGAACGACGCGAGATAGTCCGGTTTTTCCTTCCGAAGCCAGGCGAGTTGTTCGGGGAGTGTCGCGACCACGTTGAGGATGGAGAACGGGCCGCCTGGAAACAACCCGGCGATCGGCGGACCCCAGTTCGGGGCGGCGCGGCCGGCGGGGGCTTCGGCTTCGCCGCGCGGCAGCCAGCGGATCGCCGAAAGTTTGCCGCCGAGGTCGCGTCGCTGCCAGAGGTGGTCTCGGAGGGCGAAGGCTTGCCATAGGGCGGTGGTCGCGCTCGTGCGTCCGAACCGGACCGCCCGGCCGGTCGAGCCGGAGGTCGTGGAGAAGGAGACCGGGCCATGCTCCTTGGGCGGATGCGTGCTAGGCCAGCTGTCGCCCGCTTCCTGGAGTTGAGATCGCGTCGTGATCGGCAGCCTCGCCCAGTCTTCTTCGGTGAGCGTCGTCGTGCCGACCAGTCCGGCGTATTGGCGGCGATAGAACGGACTCGTGTCGACGGCGTGACGGACGATCAGGCCGAGTTGCGTGAGCTGTTCGGTCCGCAGGCGTTCCGCCGGCCACCATTGCGATTGTTCCAGCTGGAATTGTAAGGCGAGCTGCAGCGCATTGGCGGTCGGCGGCAGGGAGGGGAACAGGCAACCGGGGACGCCGGAGAAGGGGATGGGCAGGCTCATGACCAGGCCGTCTCCAGTTCGAGTTCGTCCAGGCTGCGCAAGGACGAGTGCGTCCGCCACACGTGGTGGGCCGGCGCGAGTCCGCGGATCAGCGGCAGGAAGGCCTCGAGGGCGGCCCGTCCTTCCAGGCGGGCGAGCATCGAGCCGAGGCAGAAGTGCTGGCCGACGCCGAAGGCCAGGTGGCGGTTCTTCGGTCGGTTGAGGTCGAACGAGTCCGGGTCCGGGAAGACGGAGGGATCGCGGTTGGCGGCGCCGATCATGGCGGTCATGAGCGTGCCGGCCTTGATCTGGTAGTCTCCGAAGGTCGCCGGAGCGTGGGTCCAGCGGCTCATCTTCTGCACCGGCGAGTCAAAGCGCAGCATCTCCTCCACGGCGGCGGGGATCAGCGCGGGCGTCGCCTTGAGCTCGGCCAGCAGGGCGGGCCGACGGGCCAACGTGAGGAGTCCGCACGCGATCAGGTTCTTGGTCGTCTCATGTCCCGACATCAGCATGAAGACGAGCCCTGCGACCAGTTCGGCCGGCGTCAGCGCAAGGCCGGGGTCGTCGACGAGCATCCGGATGAGGGTGTGTTCGGGCAGCTTCCGGGCGTCGCGGACAAGGGCGGTGAAATAGTCCGTGAGCGCGATGGCGACCTCGCTTCCTTGGGCGAAGCCGGCCTCGTCGGCCCGGTCGAGGGCCTTGGCGAGGTCGGCCGACCAGACGTAGAACTGGCGTAGGTCGACCTCCGGGATGCCGACCAGCTCCGCGATGACCATGATCGGCAGCGGGAAGGCGAAGCCGCGCAGGAACTCCGTGCGCCCTTGGCGAGGTAGTGCGTCCAGCAGTTCCTGGCAACGCCGACGGATGAACGGCTCGGCGCGCGCGATGTTCTTGGGCGTGAAAGGCGTCGCGAACGCTTTGCGCACCAAAGCGTGGCGCGGCGGGTCCATGAAGATCACCCATTTCTCGATCATGGCCTCCAAGGGGAGAGGGTTGGCCTTGCGCGGTCCGAACGGGCAGCCGCCCCCTGGGGCGTTGCGCTTGAACTGGTCGTCGCCTAGCAGCGAGGCGCAGTCGGCGTGGCGGGTCACGTAGACGACTCCGTCAGGCGTGCGGAAGACCGGCGTCTCCGTCAGGAAATCCCGATAATGCGCGTATAGATTCTCCTGAAAGGACGGCGCGGAAAACGCCGGGGATAGGTCGTGAGGGGGGCGCGGCATCGGGTCCGGACAAGGCCTAAGGCATCCCTTGTCTTGACGAAAGGATAAAGGTTCGACGCCCCCCTCACTTCATCAGCGCCAGGCCGCGGAAGGCGAAGGCCAGGCCGAGCGCGATGAGGAGATAGGACGACACATAGGGGGCGCGGGAAGCGACGCGGCTGAACCAGCCGGACTTCTCGGCGAGCTTTTGGAAGCCCCAAGAAGCGAGCACGCCCACGGAGATCATCGTCAGCGCCAGCCCGAGGCTGAACGCGGCGACGATGCCGAAGCCGAGCGAGAACTCCTTGAGCTGCAGGCAGACGATGAGGATCGAGACCGCGGCGGGGCAGGGCATGAGCCCACCGGTGAGTCCGAAGAGCACGATCTGCCCCGTCGTCACGTGGCGGCCGGCGAAGCGTCGCTCGATCTCCTGCGCGTGGGCCCGGGCATGCGCGTCTTCGTCCTCGTGCCCATGGTGAGGGTGGTCGTGCGCGTGGTGATGTCCGTGCGCGTGGTCGCCGTGGTGATGGTGATGATGGCCTTGCTCTTCGCGCAGGCGCATGATCGTCCAGACCGCCATGCCGATGACGATCAGGCCGCTGATGAGGAGGAAGTATGGCTCGGTCTGCTCCACGTTCCAGTGCGAGCCGTATTGCAGCGCGAGGCCGGCGAGGACCCAGATGATGACGGTATGGGAGAGGGCCGCGCAGAACCCGAGCAGGGCCGCCTGCCAGGCCGTGCCGCGGATCGCGATGATGAAGGCCGCCATCATGGTCTTCGAGTGGCCGGGCTCGAGTCCGTGCAGGGCGCCGAGGAGGATGGCCACGGGGACGTAGAGCCAGGCCTGGGCGGTGCCTTGTTGCAGCAGCTGGGAGAAGTCCATGTCGGGAGCCTAGCGGGCCCGTCTCTCCTGTCCACCTCGGGGATTGGCTTGCGGCAGGGCGTCGGCATTTGCTTGCTGGAGGCCGCATGAAGACCGTCACCCTCGGCCGCAGCCAAGTCACCTCCAGCCGCCTCGCTTACGGTTGCTGGCGCATCGCCACCAAGGGCGACGCCTCCGCGGATTACGCGACGGCCAAGGCGGCCGTCTTCGCGGCGGTCGACGCGGGTTACACGCTCTTCGACCATGCGGATATCTACTGTGACGGCGAAGCCGAACGCGTCTTCGGCCGGATCCTCAAGGAGAACCCGGGCCTGCGCGCCAAGATGACCTTGGCGACCAAGGGCGGCATCCGTTTCAAGAACCGCCCCGTCGGCGCCCCGGTGCGTTACGACTTTTCCCGCGCCCATCTGCTCGCCCAGTGCGAACTCTCGCTCAAGCAGCTCGGCGTCGAGACCATCGACCTCCTTCATCTGCATCGTCCGGACTACCTCATGGACGCCGCCGAGGTCGCGGCCGTCTTCACCGAGCTGCGCGCCGCCGGCAAGGTGCGCGAGTTCGGCGTGAGCAACTTCAGCCCCTCGCAGTTCTCGCTCCTGCAGAACGCGCTCTCGTTCCCGCTCGTGACGAACCAGGTCGAAGTCAGCCTGCTGCAGCTTTACGCCTTGCACGACGGCACGCTTGACCAGTGCCAGGAGAAGAAGGTCACTCCGCTCGCTTGGAGCCCGCTCGGCGCCGGCCTGCTGGGGTCGGGCGGCGTGGATCTCCTGCCTGGTCAGCGTCATTACGATGCGGCCGCCGTGCTGGCCGTCGCGGAACGCATCGCCAAGGAGCGGGGCGTGAGCCGTGAGCTCATCGCCTTGGCCTGGGTCCTGAAGCATCCCTCCGGGATCGTCCCGATCGTCGGCAGCACGAAGCCGGCGCGGATCAAGGCACTGGCCGCCGCGGCGGACCTCGAACTGACCCGCGAAGAGTGGTATCACCTCGTCACCGCGGCCCGTGGGGCCGAGATGCCGTAACACTCAGGGGTACATGGGTCCGGCGGGCAAAGGGAGCGTTACTTCTTCGCGGCGGCGTAGGCCTTGCCCGTCGGCGTCAGCTCGCCGTTCGCGTCGAAGAGGGCCGACGTGCCGGCTCCAGAGTCATGCCAGGCATAACGCTGCACCCATGAAGTCTTTTCCATGAAGCGCGTCGAGGTTGCGATGAAGGCCTCGACCTGGGCCTGAGAGTATTTGCCGGGGGCCGCGGCGGAGTCCGCGGCGGTCTGCGGGGCGAATTCCGTGACCCAGATCGGCTTCCCGAAATGCGCATGGATCAGTTCGAGGTCCTTGATGAAGCGGGCGGCGTCGGCTCCTTTGTACCAGTGCACGGCGATGGCGTCGACCTTGGCCCCCGCCTTGAGGAAGCTATTGAGCCAATCCTTCGTGACGGGGTTTCCGGCCAGGGCAGGAGAGACGATGAAGCCCGCACGGGCGGAGAGGGCCGGCCACCTGGCCGATGCTTCGGCGACGCTGAGGTTCGCCTGTTTGGGGTGGTCGGGTTCGTTGAAACCGAGGAGGAAGGGGACGGACTGCTCCGGTGCGGCGCGCCGGCCGGAGAAGATCATCGGGACGAAGCGGGCGTCGGTCGTCAGTTTGGTCTGGTCTCCCCAGTTGTAGTACCAGCCGACCTTGAGCAGTTCGAGGTGGCGGGCGCCCTTGCCTTTGCGTTCAGGCAGGCCGACCCCTTTCTTGGCCGGCGCATCTTGCTGCCGGCTGGAGATCTCGGCCGCGGTGAGCAGGCCGCCGAGGCAGCTGACGATGACCAAGGAGAGGAGGCGAAGCATGCGCATATCTGCATTAAGCAGGGTGTCGGCCCGCTAGCAAACCTCGGATGGCGGGGCATGTTCGCCGGGATTGCCATGCCGGTGGGAGGTGTTATCAGACTCACATGAATCTCACCCTCGGTTCTTACCCCCGTCTTTTCTGGCCTTTGCTCATGGCGGCTGCCCTCGGCGCCCAGACCTCGCAGGTCCTCGAGACAAAGACGATCACGCCGCCCGAAGAGCCGTATGCGGGCTGGTCGACCCTCGCGCGACGGGCCAACGGCGAGCTCTGGGTCACGTGGTCGGGCGGCCGCGACGGGCATATCTGTCCGCTTGGCCAAGTGAAGGCCATGACCTCGAAGGACGATGGCGCGACGTGGACCTATCCGCGCGTGCTGCTCGACGGGCCGATCGATGACCGGGACAGCGGCGTGATGGAGACCGCCAAGGGCGCGTTGCTCGTGACCACCTTCACTTCGCTTGCCTATGAGGAACGTGGGCTGCTCGCCAAGCAGACGCCGGAACGGCAGGCCCGCTGGAAGGCGGCCCAGGATCGTCTGACGGCGGAGGAGCGCAAAGCCCAGCTCGGGGAGTGGGTCCTTCGTTCGACGGACGGAGGCAAGACCTGGTCACCGCCGATCGCGACGATCGTCAACAGCCCGCATGGTCCGACCCAGCTGAAGGATGGTCGCCTCCTTTACGTGGGGAAGCAGCTCTGGACCAAGGAGGGTCGGATCGGCGTGGCCGAATCAAAGGACGACGGCCTCACCTGGACCTGGCTGAGTGAGATCCCCACGCGTCCCGGCGACGAAGTGAAGAAAGGCTATCACGAACTCTTCGCGATCGAGACCGACGACGGACGCATCCTCGCCCAGATCCGCAATCATAACAAACCTGACGCCGGCACCACGCTGCAGTGCGAATCAAGCGACGGTGGCAAGACTTGGACCGTGCCGAAGGCCATCGATGTCTGGGGCCTGCCTTCGCAGTTATTGAAGCTCAAGGACGGTCGGCTGGTCATGACTTACGGCCATCGTCGCAAGCCGTTCGGCAATCAGGCCCGGGTCAGCACGGACCATGGCCGCACGTGGAGCGAACCCATGATCATCTCGGGCGACGGCGAGGGCGGCGACCTTGGTTACCCCTCGACCGTCGAACTCGCGGACGGAACCCTGCTCACCGTCTGGTATGAATTCCAAAAGGCCGCCGGCAAGGCCGTGCTCCGTCAGGCGAAGTGGAAGGTGGTTAAGTAGACAATAGGGGTAGGGCGCGGCTTCGCCGCGCCCTCCTTGTCACGTGTTCTCGATCAATCGTGCCCCTGGTCTGGTTCGCCCTGCGGCGAACTTCATAGTCCGAACCCTTGGGACTTCCGGACGTCGCCGACGTACCAGTTCTCGAGCTTCTCGCGGGCCCAAGGCGTCTTGCGCAGGAAGATCAGCGACGACTTGATCGTCGGGTCGAACATGAAACAACGGATCGGGATGCGGTGCGCGAGTTCCCGCCAGCCGTATTTCGCGACCATCGTCTCGAGGAGCTTCTGCAGGGTCAGGCCGTGCAGCGGGTCGCGAGGGTGCTGGCGTTCTTCGCTCATGCGTTCAGGAAGCGCAGCGCTTCAGGAAGATGATCTGGGCGACCGCGACGATCTTCGGGGGCATCAGGCGGGGGCGGATGATGGCCGGGTCGGTCGTGTGGCTCGTGACTTCGAAGAGGCCGTTGTAGAACCATTTCCCGCCCTCGGTGCGGCGCACGTAGACGGGGAGCGGGCCGCGGGTTTCCGCCAGCTTGATGCCCCACTTGGCCTGGTCGCCTTTGCGGCCGACCCAGACTTCGCACGGCTCGCTGTCGGCGCGCGGGTTCCACCCGAGCCCGAGGCAGACGCCGATGACCTTGCCTTCCTTGTGGATGACGAAGTTCGGCGGCTTCGGATCGCCGCCGAGGAACGCGCGGACTTCGTCGAACTCGTAGCCTTGGCCCACGACGTGGGGCGCAGGGTGCGGAGAGGGCGAAGCGTCGGGCATGGCTGAAGGTGATAGGCCGAGCCTCCCTGCGGGGGAAGGCTAAATCCCGGGCCAACAAAAAGGCACGCTACCGCGTGCCTTTCGTCGGAGAGCCGGGGAGGGCTCAGACCTTCGGCTTCGGCTCGTCTTCGACGAGGCGGATGCGCAGGTCGCGCAACTGCTTCGGGGCGACGGGGCTCGGGCAATCGGCCATCAGGTCGCGGCCGTTCTGGTTCTTCGGGAAGGCGAGGATGTCGCGGATCGAGGAGCGGCCGGCGAGCATGGCGACCACGCGGTCGAAGCCGAGGGCGATGCCGCCGTGGGGCGGGGCGCCGTAGGAGAAGGCTTTGAGCATGTAGCCGAAGCGGCTGTCCACGAGGTCCTGCGGGATCTTGAGGATATCCTCGAAGACGCGCTTCTGGACGGCCGGGTTATGGATGCGGATGGAGCCGCCGCCGAGTTCGACGCCGTTGAGCACGATGTCGTAGTGCTGGCCACGGACCTTGGCCGGGTCGGTGGCGAGCAGAGGCTCATCCTCGACGACCGGGGCGGTGAACGGGTGGTGGGCGGAGAGGTAGCGCTTCTCTTCTTCGTCCCAGAGCATCAGCGGGAATTCGATGACCCAGAGGAAGTTGTACTGGTCAGCCGGCAGGCTCATGCGGCCGCGGGCCTTGAGGAGGGTGGAGGATTCGAGGCGGATGCGTCCGAGGATGGTCGAGGCCTGCTCCCAGGGGGCGGCGGCGAAGAAGACGATGTCTCCGTCCTCGATGTTGAGCTGCTGCTTGAGCGCGGCCTTCTCGTCGTCGGAGAAGAACTTCACGATCGGGGATTTCCATTCGCCCGCTTCGCACTTGATGAACGCGAGGCCCTTGGCGCCGGCGCTCTTGGCGATGTTCTCGAAGTTGGTGAGCTCGCCCTGGGTGATGTCGGCGAGGCCCTTGGCGTTGATCGCGCGGACCACGGAGCCCGGGGTGTTGGCGGCGACGTTGAAGACCTTGAAGGCCGAGCCCTTGAAGAGGCCGGTGAGGTCCTGGATCTCCATGCCGAAGCGGGTGTCCGGCTTGTCGATGCCGAAGCGGTCCATCGCTTCCTGGTAGGCCATGCGCGGGAAGGGCGTCGGGATGTCGATGCCGAGGGTCTCCTTCCAGGTGCGCTTGAGGATGCCTTCGATCAGCTTGTACATGTCCTCGCGGTCGATGAAGGACATCTCGAGGTCGACCTGAGTGAACTCCGGCTGGCGGTCGGCGCGGAGGTCTTCGTCGCGGTAGCAACGGGCCATCTGGTAGTAGCGTTCGACGCCGGCCACCATGAGCATCTGCTTATACTGCTGCGGGGATTGCGTGAGGGCGTAGAACTCGCCGGGGTTGGTGCGGCTCGGCACGAGGAACTCGCGGGCGCCTTCCGGGGTGCTCTTGAAGAGGGTGGGGGTCTCGATCTCGAGGAAGTCCTGCCCGTCGAGTTCGGCGCGGATGGCGCGGGCGGCCTTGGCGCGGAGCTTGAGGAGGCCGATGTTGCGCGGGCGACGGAGGTCGAGGAAGCGATACTCGAGGCGGAGGTCCTCGTTCACCTTGTCGGCCTTGTCGTCGTCCATCGGGAACGGCAGGTCGGCGCAGATGTTGTGGACGACGAGGGATTCCGCGGCGATCTCGACGCTGCCGGTGGCGAGCTTCGCGTTGACGGTCTCGGCCGAGCGGGCGCGGACCTTGCCGGTGATCTCGATGACGGATTCCGTCTTGAGGCGTTGGGCGACTTCCTGGATGCCGTTCGCGCCCGGATTGAAGACCACCTGGGTCATGCCTTCGCGGTCGCGGAGGTCGACGAAGGTCACGCCGCCGAGGTCGCGCTTGGTGTCGACCCAACCCACGAGGGTCACGGTCTGGCCGGCGTCGGCGG
>JBILLR010000008.1:0-20263 GCA_044375965.1 Opitutales bacterium | reverse complement strand
GTCGAAGGAGAGGTCCACCGTCTCATGGTCTTGCGCGGCAAGTTCTGGAAGGCGGTCCGCCGCAACCGGCCGGCGGTGGTCGGCGACGGAAGGCAAAGCGTGTCCGCGTTGTTGCGCGCGCTCAACGAGGCGCGGCGCCGGCCAGGGGCCATCCACCCGCTGGTCGGACCGGTGCCCGAGGATCAGGATTTCCTCCAGACCCTGCGTTCCCAGGGCCTGACTCCGGCCGACGTGCCCGCGGCCGGACGGCGCGTGCGCGTGCGCAACATCCCGTTGTTGGCGACCGGGGCCGATTACGACGACATCACCGCAAGCCTGCATCCGGAGACCCGTGCGATGTGCGAGTCGCTCGCGGACTATTTCGGCATCAAGGCCTGCGGGCTTGATTTCATCACCGAGGACATCACGCGTTCCTGCCATGAGGCCGGGGTCTTCCTCGAACTCAACGGCTCGCCTGGCCTGCGCGTGCCGATCATCGCCGGCGTCCCTCCGGACGAGGTCGCGCAGGCCGTCCTTGGCGAAAAGGTCGGCCGGGTGCCGACGCTCCTGGTCGTCGCGCCTTCCGCCCGACATGAGCAGCTGCGCGCGATGTTGCCGACGGTCCCGCACCTCGGTTGGGCCTGCGGCGCGCTGGCCGGCGTCGGCGCCCTGCGCCTGTCCGGGGCGCGCGTCAACGTGCACCATGGCGCCGCGACCGTGCTCCGTCATCGGCAAACCCGCTGCGCCGTCATCATCGCGGACGCCGCCGACCTGCGGAAGCACGGCCTGCCCCTTGACCGATGCGACCGCGCCGTGTTCTTCGACGAGCCTGGCCTCACGACGGAATGGACGGAACTGCTCCGCCGGCGCTCCGACGAATGCGAAGCGACCGCGGACCTCGCGCGAGTCAAGGCGCTCTGCGCCGAGCTTGTGCAAGCAGGCGCGGCGGTGCCGGACGCCGCGGATTGACCGACGGCAGCTCCGGCTCGGAGCGGTCTCGTCCTTTCATCGGCGTCGGATGCCCAGGTCCCGCGCGGCGCCGCGTATGTCAGACTATGACAGGTCGGCTCGTCGCGTGGCAGCGGCGCGATCCTAAGCTGGCCTCACCATGAGCTCCGATCGACGCGAATTCCTCAAGACCCTCACCCTGGGCGGCCTCGCCCTCTTCACTTCCGACTGGTTCAGCTCGGTCAAGGAGCGCCGCTCGCGCAAGCCGGAGCTCCGCCTGCCGGCTTATGCGCATGATCCCATCCCGAACGGCCATGACGTAATCAACGCCGTATGGAACAACGGCACGGGCTACATCCTCTACCTCAATGGTACGCCCTACGACGATCCGCCCAAGATCACGCTCCGCGAGAAACTCGCCGAAGAGGGCGAAGAAGGCGTCGCCGAGCTGGTCGACGAGTTTCAGGGAAAATACGGCGAGTTCATCTGGGATCTCGAAGAACTCGAGCAGGAGGTCGAGGCCGACCAGGTCGAGCAACTCAACCGTTCATCGGGCGTGGCTCATACGTTCGAGGAGGGGGAGACCTGGCGTGATTTCATCGGGCGCCATGACGGGCAGCTGCTGGAGGACGTCGAGATCAGTGTCGATGAGTGGGGCCGGAACGTCCTGCACGGACTGGACAGCAATATCGACTGGGACGAGCATGAGGACTGGCTGACGGACTGGTGTCGAAACCAAGCGCCGGAGGCGGATGCCCTCAGCTACGTCGAAGGAATTTTCGATCGGCTGGACGAGGAAGGCGAAGAGAAGCCCGAACTGGCGAGCCAGCTCGATGCTTACGAGCTCGACGCGATCCATTTCATCGACGGGGCATGCCCGGGAAATGACACCCTCCGCTGCGCCGTCGCGCCCGACTACTTAGCCTTGGCCGCTCTCCAGCGGGTGATTGATGGGCTCGGCTGGTCCGCCACGGTGGTGGTCCTTGAGCCGGACGAAGGTGACGAGAGGCCGGATAAGCAGGAGCCGGCTGCGTAGTCGGCTGAGGTAGGGATGACCGGCCCGCCCAGCCTTAGGTTTGAGCGGGCCGCTCGACCCTGCCTAGCGGCGCGGATGCGATGACATCGCACCCCTACCTTTTGCAGAGGTCGGGAAAATCGGTGAAGAGGCCGTCGACCTTGGCTTCGTCGAAGAGGACGCGGAGGAGTTCGTCGACGGAGGTGACGCATTTCGGGAGTTCGTCCGCGCGGAGGGTGTAGGGGTGAGAGAGCAGGCCGGCCTTGCGGGCGCGGGCGGCGAGGTCGGTGACCCGGCGCTCGGCCGGCGATCTGCCGGCGACGTAGCTGCTGATGGGCGGGCCGATGCCGTCGACAAGGTTCGCGAGGTCGGCCAGACCGGCGTCGGTCTGCAGGTAAGTGAAATCCGTGTCTCCGGGGCCCTGGCCTTTGCCGCCGAGGAGCATGATCAGCTTGCCCGACCAGCCGAGTTCACCACGGAGGCGCTTGACCTCTGCTAACTCGAAGCACTGCACGAAGCAGGCGGAGTCCTTGGCTTCGTAGCCATACCGACGTAGGACCGGCAGGACCGCGGCGGTGAGATCGCGTCCCTCCTGGCGATGCCACGCCGGGGCCTTGAGCTCGGGGTAGATGCCGACGTTGCGTCCGGTGGAGCGGTTCAGCTGCTGGATGAACAGGATCTCTTCTTCGAGCGTGACGACCGAGAATGAGCCCACGCCGACAGGGAAGCGCTTCGGGAAAGCGGCCTTGCCGGTCTTGGGGCTGAAGCGTTCGGAGACGTTGAGCTGTTTCAGTTCGGCCAAGGTGAAATCGAGCGCGTAGAACCGTCCGT
Source organism: Opitutales bacterium (assembly GCA_044375965.1). GTDB lineage: Bacteria > Verrucomicrobiota > Verrucomicrobiia > Opitutales > UBA953 > UBA953. Next base: position 17,490 of record JBILLR010000008.1, on the reverse strand, counting down.
CCGCCCGCTGCCGCCCGGGGAACTTCTTCGCGACGTCCGACGTGGTGTCGATGTGCGTGTCGTGGAAGACCACCGGGACGCCGTCTTTACTAAGTACCAGGTCCTGCTCGAGGTAGTCGGCACCCTGACCGTACGCGAGGGCCTTGGCCGCGAGCGTGTGCTCCGGCAAGTAACCGCTCGCGCCGCGATGCGCGATGATCAGCGGACGCGGCTCTGCGGCGGGGAGAGCTTTGAGGGAGAGCAGGAGGAGAATGCCAAAGAGGAGAGGCATCGCTTTGGGGGTAGGGGCAGGGGTGTTTTATGTGCAAAGGTGCAAAAGTGCAAAGGTGAGATTAGGGGTAGGGATGGGGGTAGGGGTAGTGCCGCGAGGGGGCAATCGAGAGTATGGAGTATCGAGTATGGAGTATAGGGCGCGGCACGGCCGCGAGGGGGCACGTGGGCATGGTGACAAGTGGGCAAGGAGGAGAAAAATAGAGGCGCAGAGGCTCGGAGGCTCAGGGTGCCATGGATGCACGTCGACCAGGGGTCGGATGGACGGCAGTCGTCCGAGGCAATTATCGCAGAGAGATGGCAACCCTGTGAAACTAGTTTTTGGATACAGTGACGGCGGAATTGTTCAGGATTATCAGATTCAAGGATGCCTTCGGCTCCCGGTCCCATGGAAGTATTTTCTTGTAGGCCTCTGGGCGAAACCATCATCGGTTTCACCATGAAAACCCTCCTGCCGCTCCTCCTCGTCGCCGCCGCCTCAGCCTCCGCCCAGAGCGCCGCGGTCAAGGCTCCCGCCGACCAGTATTCCTTCTCCGTCGACAAGTATGAGATCGTCCGAGACGGCGATGATTTCGATGGCATGGCCTTCGGCGCCAAGGCTCGCGTCGCGGACAACCTGCGAATCGCTTTCTCCTATGCCGACGCAAGCTCCGATGCTTTCGCCCTGGTCTCGGGTCTGAATCTCGAGCTCGATGCGAGCCGCTTCTCCCTGGGCGCTGAATATGACATCCCCGCCGGACCGGGTGCGATCACGCTTTCCCTCGGCTATGCCCAGACTTCCGCGGAGGCCGAAGGCGGCGCGACGGGTGACGCCTTCAACAACCGCCAGTTCGTCCTCGGCGCGCGTTATGGGATGTCATTGGGCGCAGGTTTCACGGCCGCCGTCGCGGTCAACCATTTCGTCAGCGATTTCGAGGCCGAAGGCGGTTTCTCCACTGCTCCCGCCCGAGCCGCCTTGGTTAATCGTTATGACGGCTCGCCTACCTCGGTCGGCCTGACCCTGGCTTACACCCCGACGGACCTCGTCACCATCCACCTGACCTATGCCACGCAGGACTCGCTGCTGGGTCTGGCCGGGGCCGACAATACGATCAGCTTCGGCGTGCGCGCGAATTTCTGAAGCGCGACGAGGCGTTGACCCAAAGGGCGTAGCCTCGCCCGAGTTCAAAGCCCGCCCGGTGAAAGCCGTGCGGGCTTTTTGTTCTTCGGAAGACCGCCGCGGCAAAGGTGGGGGTTGCGGGGGGAGGGGGATTGGGCAGGGTGGGTGCATGGAGCCTGCCGAAGACCGTTCGCACGAAGCACCCGGAAGCATCGTCTATGCGGTGCTCTTGGTCGGCCTTGATGGGTTCAAGCCCGGTGATCGGAAGTCGGTGCAGGAGAGAAATCCTCAGGCCGTCACCAAACTGAAGGTCTATTATGTCGGGCAAACATCACGGCCTTTCGAGGTCCGTTATCAGCAGCATCTCGATGGCATCAAGGCCGGCCGTGGGTGGATTCGGAAATACAAGGTTCGCCCGGTGCGACTAGACGAAGGCGAGGCCGATTTCGGCCGAGGTGTTAGCCCGAAGGTTCGTAAGCAGATTGCCCGATTGGCTAAGCGTCAGGAAAGTAATCCCAAGGTTCGTGAAGCTAAGGTTGCCGCTTTGCTCCGTGCAGAAGGCTTTGCGGTGATTTCATCCTGAGCGGCTATGTCGTGACGCGGTCCCGACCCTACCCATATCAGGTGATGGCGGTTGGCGGTTCGTGGAAATGTGAAGAGGCCTGGAGGGCGCGACGTAGTCTCGCCCCTACCTTGCGGCCACCATTCGGCGGCCTAACTCTGGCCCTGGCCCGGATTCTTTCCGTCATCGATACAGCCCTCTGTCATCGACTCAGCCATCTCCGTTGTCATTCTCCCCTCATGCTGATTCCGATCGAAGAGCTGAAGCTGCTGTACGAGGGCGCCATCGGTAATGTCACGGACCGGCCGCCCCGCCTGATCCCGTCGGTCGAACGTTACCAAGGAGCCTTTAGTTTCATCCGTAACGGCGTGGAATATCGGCTGGCGTTCGACGCGGCCGCGGCGCCGGAGTGCATGACGTTGCAGACGAACCTCGATTTCATCGCTGGCCGTGAGGGGTTGGAGCGGATGCGTCGGCTCGTCGCCCAGCTCAACGCGGAGAAGAAAGGCGTGAAGTTCGTCCTGGTCGAAGCGCCGGCTCCGTTCATCGTCTGCTCGGTCGAGGCGATTCTCGCGGGCCATCGCCGCATCCCGAACACCGAGGTCGCGGAGACCATCGTGCAGAGCGCCATGCGTCGCCTGGAGGACGTGACGGAAGAGATCCGGCACGACCTGATGCGGGGTCGGTGAGGGTGCAAGCCGGAGGGCCGGAGGGGCGGCGGTCAGGCTTGGGCCTGATCCCCGGCGCCCGTCCATGTCGTCCGCCCTACCCGGGGATTGCCGGAGGGGCGGGCTTGGGTAAGGTGGTCGCATGAAGCGGCGGCCCCTCCTGTTCCTGATGATGTTCGTCCTCGGCGCGGTCGCCGCCGAAGTGTCGTCCTCTCCGGCCGGCGAGCCGCTAGGCAAGACGGACGTCTTTCCGTTCGGGATGGATGGCGTGAAGGTCTACCGCATCCCGGGCCTGCTCGTCACGCCCAAGGGCACGTTGCTCGCTTATTGCGAGGCGCGGCGTGACGGCCCGGCCGATTGGGGCGAGATCGAGGTGCGGATGCGTCGCTCCGTCGACGGCGGGGTCACCTGGTCGCCGCCGACGCGGCTCGCCCATCGCGCGCCCCGGATCGAGAGTAATCCGCATAAGCCGGTCGGCGGCGAGCACGAGCAGACCGTCAACAACCCCGTCATGGTCGCCGACGCCAAGACCGGCGCGATCACCTTGCTGTACGGCGTGAACTATGCGCGCGCCTTCCGGATGCGTTCGACGGACGACGGCCTGACCTGGTCCGCGCCGACCGAGATCACCGCCGCCTTCGAGCCCTTCCGGAAATACCAGGATTGGAAAGTCATCGCGACCGGCCCCGGCCATGGCATCCAGCTCCGCACCGGCCGCCTGGTGGTCCCGGTGTGGTTGGCTTACGGCAAGGCCGGCGACCACGGTCCGTCGTTCGCCGGCACGATCTACAGCGACGACCGAGGCCTGACCTGGCAGGCGGGCGCCGTCGCCATGCCGAATCAGCCGGACCTCGGCAGCCCGAACGAAGCCACCGTCGCCGAACTGGCCGACGGACGCGTCATGCTCGTGGCGCGTACGCGGGCGCAGCCCAACCGTAAGCTCGTCGCCTACGGCCCCGACGGTGCGACCGGGTGGACGCCGCCCGCCTTCCATCCCGACCTCTGGGAGCCGGTCTGCATGGCGAGCTTGCTCTCGGCGCCGGGCAAGGCCGGCGTGCTGGTCTTCTCCGCACCGCGCACCGTCGGTCTCGACAAGGCCGGCCAAGAGGCCCCAGGCAAGCGCGGCAAGCGCGCGAACCTCACCGTGATGTTGAGCGCGGACGACGGGCGCACCTGGCCGGTCCGCCGCACGATCGAGGCCGGGCCTTCGGCCTATTCCGACCTCGGCGCGGACGGACAGCGGATCTACTGCCTCTACGAAGACGCGACCGGGATCCGCCTCGCCCGCTTCGACCTCGATTGGCTGAACGGCCGGTGACGGCGCGCGGGCGACGCCTTACCTTGGGGTTGCGGCTCCGCGGGCGTGAGGTAACGTCCCCGCATGAAGCGGCTGCCCCTGTTCCTGCTCATCCTGCTGCCCCTCGTCGGTCAGGCCGCCGAAGAATCCCGCCGGGGGATGGTCGCCGCGGTGCACCATCTGGCGAGCGAAGCCGGCGTCGAGATCATGCGTCGCGGCGGCAACGCGGTCGACGCCGCGGTCGTCACCGGTCTCGTGCTCGGCGTGGTCGACAGCCATAACTCAGGACTCGGCGGCGGGTGCTTCCTGCTGGTCCGCCTTCCGTCCGGCGAAGTCGTCGCGCTCGACGGACGCGAGACCGCGCCGGCGGCGGCGACGCCCGACATGTTCGTCCGCGACGGTCACGCCGTCCCGGAGCTCAGCCGGACCGGCGCCCTCGCGGTCGGCGTCCCCGGACAGGTCGCGGTCTTCCATGAGGCCGTGACGCGTTACGGCAAACTGTCCTGGAAGGTCCATTGCGAGATGGCCGCGCAGGTCGCCGAAGCCGGCTTCCCCGTGCCGCGCGCTTACGCCGCGCGTATCGCCGCCGTCGCCAAGGACCTCGTCAAGTTCCCGTCATCCCGGGCGATCTTCCTGCATGCCGACGGCTCTCCGCTCCAGGAAGGCGAACTGCATAAGCAGCCGGAACTGGCGAAGACCTTGCGGGCGCTCGGCGCGGGCGGACCGGATTGGTTCTACCGCGGCCCGTTCGCCCAGGCTACGGCGAAGTGGATGCGCGACAACGGCGGCCTCATCACCGAGGCCGATTTCGCCGCATACGCGTTCAAGCGCCGCACCCCGCTCGAGACCACTTATCACGGCCGCCGCATCGTCGGCATGCCGCCGCCCAGCTCGGGGGGCGTGCATGTCGCGCAGATCCTGAACATCCTCGAGGCCAAGGGGCCGGTGCGACCCGAGGATTCCACGCATGTCGTCGCCGAGGCCATGAAGCTCGCCTTCGCGGATCGCGCGTTCTGGTTGGGTGACCCCGCTTTCACCAAGGTGCCATGCGGGCTGGCTGACCAGGCATACGGCCAGGACCTCGCCGCTAAGATCGACGTCGCGAAGGTCACGCCGGTCAAGCGACACGGGACGCCGCCGCGGGCGGACGAACATGTCTTCGAGAAGCACACCACGCATTTCTCGGCGGCGGACGCGGCGGGCAACTGGGTCGCCTGCACGTCGACCATCAATACCTCATACGGCTCCAAGGTCGTCGTCCCCGGGATGGGCGTCGTCCTGAACAACGAGATGGACGATTTCGCCGCCGAGGCCGGAGCCCCGAACGCGTTCGGGCTGGTCGGCGCGGCGGCCAATCTCCCGGCCCCCGGCAAGCGCCCGCTCTCCAGCATGTCTCCGACGCTCGTCTTCGAAGGCGAGCGCCCCGTGCTCGCGATCGGCGCGGCGGGCGGCCCGACCATCATCTCCCAGACGCTCCTGGCGCTGCTGCGCATCCTGGACGAAGGCGACACTCCGGCGCAGGCTCTGGCGCGGCCGCGCTTCCATCAGCAGTGGAGCCCGGACGAACTGCGCGTCGAGAAGGCGATGCCCGCCGCGATCAAGGAAGACCTCCGCCGGCGGGGCCACGTGCTCATGGAAGTCGAAGCCATCGGCTCGACCCAGGCGGTGGCGCAGCCGTCGAAAGATGGGCCGTTCGTCGGCGCGCACGATCCGCGTTCGCGGGAAGGCCGGGCGGCGGGCTGGTAGGCTCCGAGCTTCCGTCTCCGCCGTCCGGGGCGAGCCCCTACTTCGGCGCCTTGCCGTAATAAGGGAATTTATCCCAGGCGTCGAAGGCCGGATCCTGGCGGGGATCATCGGTCTCACGCATCCAGGCGTCGACGTGGGCGCGCTGGGCGGCGAGCTCCGCGACGTAAGCGGGGTCGGCGGCCACGTTGGTCAGCTGATGCGGATCTTTGCGGAGGTCGTATAGTTCCTCGGGCGGACGTTTGCCGAAGATGCGGGCGAAGAACGGCCGGCCGAGCTCGTCGTCCTGGTGGGCCAGTAGGAAGTCTTTGGTCCCCGTCGTATCTACGTCCCCGAACGGCCGGCCATGCAGGAAGAAATTATCCGGGTCGCCGGCGGGCCAGCGGTCTGGGCGGAGGTTGCGGACGTAGAGGAAGTCGCGGGTGCGGATGGCGCGCATCGGATAACTGAGGTGTCCGTTGCGCACGTCGGCATGGCGTTCACGCTCGATGAAGACGGCGTCGCGGCCGGCCGCCGCTTCACCGCGGAGCAGGCCGGTCAGGCTCCGCATCGTCATCGTCTTAGGCGGAGCCAGCCCCGCGGCTTCGAGGAAGGTCGGGGCGAGGTCACCGAGGTTCACGAAGGCATCGACCTTCAGTCCGGACTTGGCCTGCTGCCCCCAGCGGATCGCGAGAGGGACGCGGGAGCCTTGGTCGTAGCAGTTGCCGAGGCCGCGGGGCAACTGCCAGCCGTTGTCGGAGCAGTAGACGACGAGCGTCCGGTCGAGTTCGCCGGCGGCTTCCAGGATCGCGAGCGCGGCCGCCGCTTCGCGGTCCATGCGGATGATGCCGCCGTAGTAGTTGAGCAGGTCCAGCCTGACCTCTTCGCAGGCCGGGAGCTCCGGCGGGACCGGCAGCTTCGCGGCCTCGAGCCCGGCCTGCTTGGCGTCATCGAGATAAGGCCGCTTGCCGGCTTTCGTGGCCGTATCGGTGTTGCCGAGCCAGAAGAAGAACGGCCGGCCGGGCGGCCGAGCCTTCAGGAAGGCTTCGAGGCCGGCAAATTTCGGTCCGACCGGATTTTCTCTCCAACCGGAGACCTCGGCGTTGCCGGGCGCCCAAGGCTTGCCTTGGTAGCCGATCGCGTAACCGGAATCTCGCAGCAACTGCGTGACGACCGGCGTGTCCTGCGGGAAGCCGCTCCAGAGCGAGGCGCGTTCGCCGAGCGCGTGGATCGGCCGGCCGGTCAGGAGCGCGGAGCGACATGGCGAACAGGATGGCGCCGGGTTGAAGGCGTGGGTGAAGAGCACGCCTTCCCGGGCGACACGGTCGAAGGCCGGCGTACGCGCGTGCGGATCGCCGAGGATGGCGGCGTGCGGGGAGCGCCAGTTGTCGCCGAGGATGAGAAGGATGTTCGGTCGGTCGGCTGCTGCGAGCCGGAGGCCTGCGAGCAGGCAGAGACAGAGGGCGGCGGGGCGCATGGCGGCGGGTTCAGGGGCGGGGAACGTAGGCTGCAAGGTAGGGGCGGTGGCATAGGGTATCGAGTATGGAGTATGGGTCGCCGGCCCTGCGTCAGGTGATGGCGGAAATGCGCAGAGGCTCGGCTGACCAGAGGACCCTGGGCTCAGATGCGAGAGGCTGCTAGGGCAGCACTTGGTGCTGTCCCTGCCTGACTCCCCATGTCAACTGGCCAGCTTGCCAACTGGCCAACTGATGAAAGTGAAACCTGGCGGAGGGGAAGGGATTGGCTGCGCTGCGCTACGGGACTTCGTCCCGATCCTGCGGATCGCCTGTTCGCCCCTGCGGGCTCACCGAACCCGGGGGTTCTCATCCCTCCTCATGTCAACTGGCCAGCTTGCCAGCAGGCCAGCTGATGAAAGTGAATCCTGGCGGAGGGGAAGGGATTCGAACCCCCGGAACCTTGCGGTTCATCTGATTTCGAATCAGACGCAATCGACCACTCTGCCACCCCTCCTAACCAGGACTGTTGAGGAAGTCCGCGGATGGCGGGCGGGCAAGACGTAAATCAACGGGAAAGGCGTGTCTTTAGACCTTGGGCACGCTTGCCAGCCACGGTTTGGCGGGTATCCCGATGGATAACCCCGCGTCTCCCCATGCTCCTCCGCCTGCTTTGCCTGTTCATGTTCTGCCTCAATTCCGTCGTCGCCTCGGCGGAGACCGCTTGGATCTGGGGCGCGAAGAACAATGTCGCGAAACAAGAGGTCTGGTTCCGCACCGCCTTCGAGCTGAAGGAAGTCCCGGCCAAGGCGCTGCTGCAGGCCACCGCCGACAACCACTGCGTGGTCTGGCTCAACGGCAAGGCGCTCGGTGGTTCCGATGACTGGGCCGAGTGTCTCTCCGTCGATGCCGCCGGCGACCTCAAGGTCGGCGTGAACACGATCGCCGTGCTCGCCCGCAACGACGGCGGCATCGCCGCGATGTCCCTTCGCCTCACGGCCGGCAAGACCGTCCTCGCCGAGACCGGCACGAACTGGAAGGCCTCGCTGGCCAAGCCGGGCAAGGGTTGGGAGAACGCCGGCTTCGACGACGCCTCCTGGGCCGCGGCGACGTTCGTCAAGAAGATGGGCGAGAAGCCCTGGGGTAATCCTTTCGACCGACAGGCCGCGGTCGCCAAGAGCGGCAAGCGTACGCCGTCCACTTCCGTCGCTCCGCCTGAGGAGCTCATCCTGCAGCCTGGCTTCAAGGCCGAGCTCCTCCATCTCGTACCTAAGCCGGAGCAAGGCTCGTGGGTCTCGCTCGCCGTCTCGCCGGAAGGCGACCTCGTCGCGGGCGACCAAGGCGGCGTGCTCTGGCGCGTCTCGCTGAAGGACCCGAACAAACCGGTCGTCACGAAGATCGACACGAAGTTCTTCGGCTGCCACGGCCTCCTGTTCGCCCACGGCGCGCTTTACGCCTGCACGAGCGAGAAGGGTAAGGGCGACATCTGGCGCCTGCGCGATACCAAGGGAGACGGCTCTTACGCCGAGCAGACGCTCATCCGCCCGCTCAAGGGTTCGGGCGAACACGGCCCGCACCAGCTGGTCCTCGACCGCGACGGCTCGATCCTCGTGGTCGGCGGTAATCACACCAAGCTGCCGGATGACGAGAAAGCCGACGCGCCGGTGAAGCGTTACGACGAGGACGACCTCCTGAAGAAGTACGAAGACGCGAACGGCCATGCTTCCGGCATCAAGGCCGTCGGCGGCTGGATCGCCCGCATGGACAAGGACGGCAAGGACTGGGTCCGCGTGACCACCAGCTTCCGCAATCCTTACGACTGCTCCGTCGCGCCGGACGGCGACATCTTCACCTACGACTCCGACATGGAGTGGGACATGGGCGCTCCGTGGTATCGTCCGACCCGCATCTACCTCTGCACCCCGGGCGGCGAGCTCGGCTGGCGCTCCGGCGCTTCCAACAACGCCTTCCCGACGCTCGACATGCAGCCCGCGCTCGTCGACATCGGTCCGGGCAGTCCGACCGGCACCACCATGGGCACCGGCGCCAAGTTCCCGGCCTCTTATCAGCGCGCGTTCTTCGCGTGCGACTGGACCTTCGCCACGCTCTACGCGGTCCACCTCACGCCGGAAGGCGGCGGCTGGAAGGCCCGCAAGGAAGTCTTCGCCGCCGGCAAGCCCTTCTCCGTCACCGACGCCGTGATCCGTCCGCAGGACGGCCACATGTATGTCACCATCGGTGGCCGCGGCGGTCAGTCCGCGCTGTATCGCATCACCTACCAGGGCAAGGAGTCCACCGCGCCCGTCGCCTGGTTCGACGCCACGCCGGAACAGAAGCTCCGCCGCGAACTCGAAGCCCTGCGCGACGTCGCTCCGTCCGCCGCCGCCCTCGACAAGGCCTGGCCGCTCATGGGTCACCCTGACCGCTGGGTGCGCTACGCCGCCCGCATCGCCGTTGAGCACCAGCCCGTCGCCGCCTGGCGCGCTCGTGTGAAGGCCGACGCCAACCTCGACCTCGCGCTGAACGCCGCGCTCGCCCTCGCCCGCAGCGGCGGCGCGCAGGATCTCGCGGCGATCGTCGCCGCCGCCGACTCGGCCGCCAACACCAAGGAGCTGCGTCTCCGTCAGGATCGCCTCCGCGTCTTCCACGTCGCGTTCTCCCGTCATGGCAAGCCGGATGCCGCCACCGTGGCGCGCCTCGGCAAGGAAAGCGCCGGCCGCATCCCCTCCGGCGACAACGCCCTCGACCGTCTGCTCGCCCAGCTGGCCATCTTCCTCGGTGAACCCAGCGCGCCGGCCCGCGTCCTGCAGGCCATGAAGATCGCGCAGCCCAGCCCGGCCGTCGTCGCCGATCCGGAGATCCTTGCCCGTCACCCGGGTTACGCCAGGGCCGCCGCCGCCGCGATGGCCGTCACGCCTTCGTCGACGCGCATCGGCCTCGCCGTGTATCTCAGCCGCGCGACCGTCGGCTGGACGCCGGAGCTGCGGAAGCAGTTCTTCGGCTTCCTCGACGAACTCGCGCTCGCGCAGGGCGGCAACTCGCTGAAAGGCTTCGTAAGGAACATCCGCAAGGAGACCCTCGCCGCGATGCCGGAAGCCGAACGCGCCGGCTTCGAGCCCATCGCGCCGGTCGCGAAGGTCGTCCCGCTCCCGACGGCCGAAGGCCCGGGTCGTCTCTGGACGCACGCCGAAGCCCTCAAGGCCTGGGAAGACGCCAAGGTCAAGAAGTCGTTCGACTTCGCCAACGGTCAGAAGATGTTCGCCGCCGCGCTCTGCACGCAGTGCCACCGCATGGGTAACGACGGCGGCGCGCAGGGTCCGGACCTTTCCGGTCTCGGCGCCCGATCCGCGCCGGCCGACGTGCTCATGAGCATCGTCCAGCCCAGCGCCGTGCTCTCCGACCAATATGCGAACTCCGTCATCGGCCGCGTCGACGGCGGCAAGACCATCGGCCGCATCCTCAACGAGGAAGGCGACAAGCTGCAGCTCTCCGTGAATCCGTTCGACCCGTCGGTGCAGATTTCCGTGAACCGTTCGGACATCCTGTCGATCGACCGTTCGCCGGACAGCCCGATGCCTGTCGGCCTGATCAACTCGCTCAACGCCCAGGAAGTCGCCGACCTGCTCGCCTATCTCGTCTCGGGTGCGAATCCGAAGGATGCACTGTACGCGAAGTGAGCGCGACTTCGTGAGCGCTTAGCGCTCACGAAGAGGGGGCAAGTTGACACGGTGACACGTGGGCAAGGATTGGTAAATGATGAGGGCGGCTTCGGCCGCCCTTTTTGTTTGGTAGGGCTGACCGGCCCGGTCAGCCTTGGTCGAGCGGGCCGCTCGACCCTACCCATGTTAGGGTAGGCGGCTGGGGGCAGCGAAGCGATGGCTGGGTCGATGACAGAGGGCTGTATCGATGACGGAATGAAACAGATGGCCTAACTAAAAGGGAGACCGGAAGCCGGGAAGGAGGCTGCGGATATGAATGCCCCAGCTAACTATCCGGTCTCCCTTTGAGATGGGCTGGCGAAATTTTGCGGACGACGGGAAAGGTTCCCTAGTGATATTCCCTGATAGGTAATACCTAGGAGATAAGGGTTTCTTAGGCCAGACCTAGGGCCCTGGGTGATGGGCATGCGATTCACCTTCCTCGCCTGGTTCTTCTTTGCCGCCTGTCTCAGGCTATCTGCCGGCGGCACGCCGGATCTGGCCGCTCTCCTGCGTTCGGCGGAGGCTGGCGATGCCGAAGCCCAGTTCACGCTCGCCTCGACGCTTTATCATGGCGGCTCGGCCGAACAGGCGGTCGGTTGGCTCAAGAAGGCCGCGGAGCGCAAGCATCCGAAGGCCTGGCGCCTGCTGGGTGACTTCCACGCCAAAGGACTCATCGCCAAGGGCAAGGCCGATGCCCGCGAGGCCGCCAATTGCTATCAGCGGGCGGCCGCGTTGGGCGACGCCGCGGCCATGGGCAAGCTTTCCGAATGTTACTTCGAGGGACAGGGCGTCGCCCGGAGTACTTTCGCCGGCGTGAAGTGGCTGAGGACGGCGGCGCACGCGGGAGACCGGAGTGCGGCCCGTTTGCTCGCCATGCGGCTCGCCGAAGGCGACGGCATCTCGCGGGATCCGGCCGAAGCCTATCTTTGGCTGATCGTCGGCACCGAAGGATTCGGCCAAGGGCTCTGGGAGGTGAAACTGGCGGAATACCGAGCGAAGGTCCCGGCCTCGCAGCGTAAAGCCTCCGAAGAAGCCGCCCGCAAAGTCGTCCAACGGACCCCGGCGAGCCGCTGACCGGCCTTCGCCGTTGACCTCTCCGGGCGGCCGGATGCCTTGGTCGTCATGTCCCCGCATCGCCAAGCCTGGGCCGCTTTCGCCATCCGTCTCATGGTCGGCGGCGTCTTCTTCGTCGAAGGCCTCCTGAAGTTCCTGCGTCCGGGCGAGCTGGGCGCCGGACGTTTCGCCAAGATCGGCCTGCCGGCGGCGGAATTCTTCGGCCCGTTCGTCGGTGGCGTCGAGCTGCTCGGCGGGGCGTTGATCCTGCTCGGCCTACGGACTTTTTGGGCGGCCTGGCCGCTGCTGGGCGTGATGGCGGTCGCTTTCGTGAGCGTGAAGATCCCGATCCTGCTCGGGCACGGCTTCGCCGGCTTCGAGCTTCGTCCGCTGCCGCACTACGGTTTCCTCAGCATGATGCACGAGGCGCGCAACGACCTCTGCATGGTCGCCGGCCTCGCTTATCTCTTGATCGCTGGTCCGGGGCCGTGGTCGCTCGACGTGCGCCGCCGGGCGGCTCAGTAATTGAAGGCCGTGCTCACGCCGAAGCCGTCGTAATCACGCCAGCCGTTCGGACCGCGCGTGGTGCGGCGGAGGTAGAAGCAGCGGATTTCGCCGTTATCCCAAGGTCGGAAGGTGATACCCAGCGGCGTCAGACGGTGCTCGGTGAAGCGATCCTGGTCGAAATCGTAGAAGGTCTCGAGGTTAGCATACAGGCCGCGGAAAGCTCCTTCGCGCCGGAGCGTCCAATCGAGCTGGGGTCGGACGCGGATCCGGACGGCGTATTCGTCGCCGCCGTCGCGCCAGCGCCATTCGAAGCGGTCGCGGAAGGTGAGCGTCAGCGTGTCGTTCAGGCGGAAGGTCGGATTGACCTCGAATTCGAAGCGGATCCAGTCGGCGCGCACGGTCTCGTCCGGATTAAGGGTCTCCAGCACCGACACATTGGCCTGCAGCTGCCAGGTGGCGTCGAGGTCATAGCGTACGCGCGGACTCACGATCCACGTGTGGATGTCGCCGACACCGTCGTCGGCGCGGAGATCGGCGAAATTGCCGATGCTCCATTTCTCGTCCAGCCGGAGCCAGACCGTGTGCTGATACCATCCTTGGACGCCTTCGGCGCAGAGCAGGACGGGGCAGAGGGTCAGCCAGCACAGGAGGCGCATGGGGTGGATGAGAACAGTCTCGCGGGGGCAGACAAGCCTCAGCTCCGCTCGATCCAGCGGTAGGCGCGATGCGCGTTGCGCCAGTAGAAGTCTTCTCGTTCAGCGGCGGGACGTCCGGCGAAGTAGCCGGAGACGACGCGGAAGACGCCCGCGAAATCAGCCCCCTTGTCGGAGACCGGCCAGTTGCTGCCGAAGAGGAGGCGCTGAGGGCCGAACGAGCGCGCCACGTGATCGAGGGTCGGCCGGTAATAATCCGTCGCGGTCGGCGAAAAGCCCGCGGGCCCTTTGACTGGTTCGACCAGCCCGGAGACCTTGCAGAAGATGTTCTCCTGCTCGCCCAGCCGGCTCATCCCATCGCGCCAGGTGGCGTCCGGCTGGTGCGGGTCGCGCACGTTGCCGACGTGGTCCACGACGAGGCGCAGGGAAGGGAAGGCGCGCGCCAAGGCGACGGCGCCGGCGAAATCGCCGAAGCCGTTGAGGTCGACGACGAGTCCGTGATCGGCGACCAACCCGAGGTTGCGTCGGAAAGCGGGGTCGGCCAGGTCCGACGTCAGGCGTGCGGCGCTGATCCGGAGGCCGCGGAAAAGCGGATGCGGGAGCAGGCGGCGGAGATGACCGGCGAAAGTCCCATCGGCCGGACGCAGATTACCGATGTAACCCAACACGCATGGATACTGTTCGATGAGCCGGAGGACCCAATCATTGTCCTGCGGCCAGGCGCTGGCCTCGACGACCACCGTCTCGCGGATGCCATGAGGTCGGGCGACCTTCTGCCAATCAGGCGGGAGCACCGGTCGGTCGAGGAAACTGCCTTTCGGCGGCCAGGGCACGCCCTGCGGTCGCGTCGGATCGTAGAAGTGCGTGTGCGTGTCGACGATGCGTTCGGCGGTGGGCGCAGACGCACAGCCGGACGAGTAGGCGGCTGCGGCGATACCGCCGGCCAGGCTGCGCAGGAAGGCTCGACGGTCCGTGCGGGGCGTCATCGGAGCGCCTTCATTTCGGCGAGCATCCCGTCCAGCTCGCGGCGGATGAGGTCTGATGCGTCGGTCTGCACGTTGCAGGTCCCGAGCCAGGTCTCATAGCCGCCGAGCTCGTGCTGGGCCGGCGTCGGCAGGTAGCCATGACGTCCGTTCGCGAGGCCGACGACCATCGTCCGCGCGAAGGGACTCTTCGCCTTCAGGCCCAGGCCGATCTCGGCGAAGGTCTCGAACGGGATGCCCACTATGGCGAAGTCGCCGATGCGCACGACCTGCAGGACCACGTCGACCGTGTCCTCGGGGCGTTCGTAGGCGGCGATCGTCCGGCGCGCGTAGGGCTCGGCCAGCGCCGGGAGGCGCTTGATCGCCTCAGGATCCTTCAGCGCGAGGACCGCGCGGGCGTAGAGCATCTGTTCCTTGGTCGGCCGTCGGTATTTCAGCTTCAGCATGCGTTCGGTCATGCCCAGCAAGGGCCGCGGATCGTGGGCGGCGAGATCGCGGCTGGCGAACCAGACCGCGTCGGCGGCTTCCTGCGCGACGATCCGCGCCTGTTCCATCGGTTCGCGCGGCGGCCGGATGGTCCCGAAGGGAGTGTTGTTGATATCGCCCGAAGTGCCGTTGGACATCATCGCGACGAGGGCCGGCTCGCCGAGGCGTTGCGGCATGAGCCGGGCGAATTCCCCGTAGTAGTCCGCCGAGATGAGCCCGCGAGGCGTCGCGCCGACGTAGTGGAGCGAGTAGTTGGCGAAGAGTCCCAGCGGCCGTTTACGCGCGTCCTGCACGGACAGGAACGTGATCGCGGGATCGGTCGGGCCGGCGGGCCGGTCCAGCGCCGCGGGAGAGTTCGGCGGATTCATCTTCACCTGGTCGGTGCCGCCGAAGGGATTCGGCTTCATCTGGCCGGGCTTGAGGAACCAGCGCCGGTTGAAGACCTCGTGCGGGAGCGGCTGGGTGCCGACGGCGACCGCGGCGGGGCGGAGCGCCGCATGGGCGCGGATGATGGATTCGGCGATGCCCTCGACGAGGCGTCGCCGGTTGACCTGGCCTTTGCGCGCCTCGCCTTGGGCGTCGTCGTCCTTTTCGGAAGGCACCGCCGCGCCGGAGTGCGTGTGGGTCGAGGAGATGAACATGCGGTCCGTCGCCAGCCCGGTCTTCGTCGCCGCGAGGGCTTTGGCTTCGACGAGGATCGCCGGGGCGACGCCGAGGCTGTCGACGACCACCAGCGCCAGGCTGGTCTCGCCGTCGGAGAGCACCAGCGCCCGTGCCATCAGCGGATCATGCACGCCTTTGGCCGGGTTGGCCGAGAAGCCACCAGGCATGTTGACGGGGAATTCGGTCGGAGAGACGTCGCTCGCGGCGGCGCCGGCCTTGAGCGGACGAGTTTCGGCGGCGGCGCCGAGGGCGGCGGCCAGGAGGAAGGCGCAGAGGAGACGCATGGGGTGGGGTGTCAGGGTTATAGTCCCGTCTCCGGCCCATGGCACGGAGGAAAACATGAGGCAGGCCGGCTCCGAGGGGTTTCGGGATCAGGGGGTGTTGACCGGCCTGCGCGGACGGACAAGCCTGTCCATATGTCACGGCTTACGGATCATGCCCGACGGATCTTCTTAGCGGCCGCGGCGGTCGTGGTGGCATGCATGCCGCTCGTGTTTCTCGCGGAGCGGCTGGGCTGGAATCAGCGCCCGTTGCATCTCGCGCAATCGTTCGTCGCCGTGCCGGTCGCCTGCGTGGCGAGCGGGCTGTATCTGTGGAGCCGACGTAGTCAGCCCGGCGAGGGTGCGATGCGGGCGCTGGCCTGGTTCGTGTTCGTCGGCACGCTCCTCTGGGTCGCGTTGCTGGTCTTCGCGCTGGTCTTCGCCGATTTCAGCGTGATGGATCAGAAGTGAGCGAAAGCGCGGGGCGCTTTTGGGGTAGGCGGAGTTTCGCTCAAAGGGAAACCGGAGGCCGGAGGATTAGCGGGGGTGATAAAAGCTGCCGCATCCTTGCCGGTCTCCGGTCTCCCTTTGAGTTTTTCGGCTGTTCTATCCCGCCATCGATTCAGTCCTCTGTCATCGACTCAGTCATCTACCCAAAACGGCACAAAAAAGGACAGCACGTGGTGCTGTCCCTACCTCAAGACACGGACGCGTCGCCGACGCGTCCCTACCTATTGGCTCAACCGGGCAACGTGAACGCGGGGAGCTTGCGGATCTCGCCGCCGGCCATCGCGGACTCGTGGGCGAGGATGCCCGTGCAGGTCCAGTTGGCGGACTGACGCGCGTTGGGGAACGGCTCGCGCTTGGCGACGAGCGCCTGGATGAATTCGTTGGCGAGGTGCGGGTGGGAGCCGCCGTGGCCGCCGCCCTGCGTGAACGACAGGTGGTCTTCGCCTTCGCCGTAGACGCCCTTGGTGGTGAAGCGCTGGATCTCCTTCGGCAGACGGTGGGCGTAGTCGGGCACCTTGACCTTGGCGGGGATCTCCGGCTCGGGCTTCTTGGCGGTGTGGATCACGGGCTCTTCGCCTTCGATGAGCGGCCATTCGAAGGACTTCTTCGAGCCGTAGACGTCGATGGACTCGCGATACTGGCGAGCGGTGTCGAAGAGCGAGCGGATGATGCGCGCCGACACGTCGGACTTATGGAACTTGATGTGGGCCGTCTCGACCGCGAAGGGCGAGTTATAGATCGGGACCATGTCTTCGGCGATGCGGCCGGAGCCGAAGCACGAGACATACTCGGCGTCGGCGCGGGTGAGCGCGAGCATCGGGCCGACGCAGTGCGTGGCGTAGTACATGGGCGGCAGGCCGGGCCAATAGCCGGGCCAGCCTTCCATGTCCTGCTGGTGCGAGGCCTGGAGGAACTGCAGGCGGCCGAGCTCGCCGTTGTCGTAGAGCTCCTTCACGTAGAGGAACTCGCGGGCGTAGACCACCGTCTCCATCATCATGTAGCTGAGGCCCGTGGCCTTCACCAGCTTCACGATCTCCTCGCACTCCGCGATCGACGTCGCCATCGGGACCGTGCAGGCCACGTGCTTGCCGGCCTTGAGGGCGGCGATGGACTGGCGGCCGTGGTCGGGAATCGGCGTGTTGATGTGGACCGCGTCGATCTCGGGGTCCTTGAGCATCTCCTCGAACGACGTGTAGCGCTTCGCGATGCCGTAGCGGTCGCCGATCTCCTTCAGCTTGTCCGGGTTGCGCTGGCAGATGGCGGCGATCTCCGCGTCGGGGTGCGCGAGGTAGATCGGAATGAATTCGGCGCCGAAGCCGAGACCGGCCAGCGCGATGCGAATCTTCGGGGTGCTCATGGGAGTGACTTCATTCAGCCCAAACCCACGGCGGACGGAAGCCGATTTGCTGGGACGAATCCGACGGTGTCGGTTCGTAAACCTACCAAACAAGAAGGCCGCCCGGGTGGGCGGCCTTCGGAGGGGAAGGGCGGGTCGCTTAGACCTGCTCTTCGATCTTCAGGGCGCGGTAGCCGCCGATGCTCTTGAAGTAGAAGAGCAGCAGCAGGTAGATCGCGGCCATGGTCAGCGGCAGGAAGGAGTCG
>JBILLR010000066.1:0-6686 GCA_044375965.1 Opitutales bacterium | reverse complement strand
TGGCGCCGTCATCTTCGCCGCCATCAGCGTCGGCACCGCCGCTGACGATCAGCTTCCACTCGCCCATGCGCACGGCCGCGCGGGACGGACCCTGGGTCGAGACGGAGAGGATGGCGTCGTGCGGCGACGGCGCGCCTTTCGTCAGCATCGGCCAGACATCCAGGCCGTCGACCGGCAGCTTCTGTTCGAGGGAGCCGCCGGCTTGCTTGATCAGGGTCGGATACCAGTCGACCATGTGCATCGGCTGGCGGATGCGCTGTCCGGCCGGAATGCGACCCGGCCACGTGGCGAAGGCCGCGGCGCGGACGCCGCCCTCGAAGATCGTGCCCTTGAAGTCGCGAAGCGGGGTATTGTCGCCCGGGGGCGGGCCGCCGTTGTCACTCGAGAAGACGATCAGCGTGTTCTCCAGGCGGCCGGCCTGCTTGAGCGCCGCTTCGATCTGGCCGATGGCTTCGTCGACCGTGGCGAGCATGCCGGCGAGCTTCTGGCGATTGCCTTTCAGGTCGGGATAGGGCTTGAGGTAGCTGTCCGGCGCCTGGAAGGGGCTATGAACGCCGTTGAAGGGGACGTAGAGGAAGAGAGGCTTGGAGGAATCGCCCGATGCGATGACTTTGCAGGCTTCCTGGGCGATCAGGTGCGTCGTGTAGCCCTCTTCTTTGAGCGGCTCGCCGTTGCGATACCAGTCGAGTTTTTTCATGCGATCATGGGTGAAGTAGTCGATCATCCCAAAGAAATGTCCATACTGGTGATCGAAGCCGCGGGCGTTGGGCTGGTAGGCTTTCTCGAATTCGCCGAGATGCCACTTCCCCGTGAGCGCGGTGCGATAGCCGGCCGAGCGCAGGGCGTCCGCCAGCGTACGTTCGGCGAGCGGTAAGCCCCAGGGCGCGCCTGGGGAGACGATTGAATAGACACCGGTATGCGTCGGATAACGACCGGTCAGCAGCGTGGAGCGGGTCGGCGAGCAGACGGGCTGGACATAATGGCTTTCGATGATCGCGCCGCTTTGGGCGAGCCGGTCGATGTTGGGGGTCTTGATCTCTTTGCCGCCGTTGAACCCGCAGTCCGCGTAGCCGAGGTCGTCGATCAGGAAGAAGACGATGTTCGGCTGCGTGGCTGCCTGGGCGCAAAGGGCGAAACCAAGCCAGGAAATGAACAGGGCTAAACGCATGGGGTAGGGAAGGCATACCCCCGGCGTTCCCGGTTGTCAAAAGGCTTAGCGCCAGAGCGGCTCGGCCTGAGTCTTGCTCCAGGTCTCCCAGCGCTCGATCAAGGTCTGGGTAAGCTCTTTGTGACTCGCGGATACTTCCCTCTTTTCGGAGGGGTCCGCTTCCAGGTCGTAAAGTTCCCAGCGGGGGCCTCCCCTGAATAGCTTCCACTTCCCGGATCGGAGGGCTCCGCTCTTGCCGACCCGCCAGTAGAGCGTCTCGTGGAGCGGTCCGACCTCAGGATTCGTCAGCAGGTTGCGGAGGTCTTTGCCGTCGGCATCGGCCGGGGTCGCGATGCCGGCGGCGGCGAGGGCCATGGCGGTGAGGTCGGTGGTGATGGCGGGCATCTTGATGACCGTTCCCGGCTTCGTCACGCCGGGCCAGGTCACCGCATACGGCACACGGATACCGCCTTCAAGCAGCTGGCCTTTTTCGCCGCGGAGGGGATGGTTGCTTGACGTCAGCTCGCGCGTGGGGCCGCCGTTGTCGCTGAGGAAGACGATGACCGTGTTCTCAGTCTGGCCGTTGGCGTCGAGCTTGGACAGGAGCTTGCCCACGGATTCGTCGAGGTGCGTGAGCATCGCGGCGAAGATGCGGCGTTGCACGTCGGGGATGTCCTTGAAGCGGGCCATGTGGGCGTCGGTTCCCTGCATCGGGCTGTGGACGGCGTTGTAGGCGAGATAGAGGAAGAAAGGTTTCTCCTTCGAGCGGTCGAAGAAATCCATCGCCTCGCGCGTGAACGCATCGGTGAGATTACTCGGTTCCTCGATGGCCTTGTCGCCGCGCATCATCGGGTTGTCCTTGTTGTATTCCGGTTCGTCGGACTTCAGGTGATCGCTCTCGATCAGGCGGCCGTCCGGAGAGGTCCATCGGCCCGTGGCGCCGTCGGGCAGGTTCTTCCGACGAAGCCAGGTGGTGTTACCCATGCCGATCGTGGGCTCGAAATAACGGCCTTCGTGGAGGAAGCCGAAGAATTCAGAGAACCCTCGCTGCTGCGGGTGGAAGGGGGCGGTGCCACCTAGGTGCCATTTGCCGACGAGGCTCGTGTGGTAGCCTGCGGCGCGCAGGCGATCGGCGACGGTCGGGAGGCCGACGGGCAGTCCGATGCCAGGCTCCAGGTTCTTGCTGCCGATCGGATTGAACTCGAAACCGAAGCTCGTCTGGTAACGGCCGGTCAGCAGCGCGGCGCGAGAGGCGGCGCAGAAGGGGGCCGTAACGTAGCCGTCCGTGAAGCGAGCGCCCTTGGTGATGAGCCGGTCGATGTTCGGCGTCGGGATGCCGTTGCCGCCATAGCAACCCAGCTCGCCGTAGCCGAGGTCGTCGGCGACGATGAACAGGATATTAGGCTTCTTCGTTTCCGCCGCCAGAAGCGGAAGCAACGAAGTGAGCAGCAGGCTGAGTAAGGTGAGCGGCTTCATCGGGACACGAGCCGGTATTATCGACGTAGGCCCTCGCTTGGCTACGCGCAATTCAGGTGCTTAGGTTCCGATTTTCGGCGATTGGCAGCAGCGAATTCTCAGCGCTTCACCGGGAGCCACTGCACGGCGTCGACGATCACGTGGCCGTCGGTGCCGGCGTTGGAGATTTCGACCCAGCCCTCCTTGCCGGCGCCGAACTCGAAGCTGCCCACGACATGGAAGGGGACTTCGCCCTTCGGCTTGAGCTTCTGGTTCACGAGCACCTTGGTCTCGCCACCCGGGTGATGGATCGTGACCGGGACGTTGGTCGCGCGGTTGCCGTTCACGCTGTAGGCCACGGCGACGCGATACTTGCCGGCGGCGGGCAGGGCAGGGGTGAAGCGGGCGGTCATCGCGCCTTTCTCGCCGTTGCCGTCGTGGCGGTAGCCGTCGCCCACATAGCCGGGAGAGGTGTGTCCGGTCTGGTCGAAGCCTTTGAGCACGGCTTCGCCGTCATCGACGACGATGCCAGGTAGCTTCGACTTATCGAGACCATGGCCGCCGGCGGAAGGAGCGGCGACGAAGTCGAGCATCTGGCCGGAAGCGAGGAGGCGTTCCTTGAGCGCGCCGTAGTCGACGTCCTGGATCGTGGTGCCGCGCTCGATGGCGAGGCCGGCCGCGGTGGCGGCGGACTGGCCCATGACCATGAAGACCGGCTCCATGCGGATGGAGCCGTAGGCGATGTGGCTGGCGCTGAGGCAGACCGGCACGAGCAGGTTAGTGCACTCCGAGGCCTTGGGGCGGAGGCTGCGGTAACTGACGGGGTAGGGCTTGCTGCCGACCTGGACGTCGCCTTCGTTGCGCACGAAGCCCTCCTTGGTCACGAAGCGCTGGATGTGGTGCGAGTCCATCTGGTAGGCGCCCATGCCGACGGAGTCCTCGATGATCTCGACGCGACGGCAGTTCTTCTCGGACATCACGTAGTCGGAGATCATGCGGCGGGCTTCGCGGACATAGAGCTGGCGGGGCCAGTTGCCGTTGTCCTTGAACTCATCCTTCGCGAGGCCGAGCTTCTGGAAGGCCAGACGCATCTTCTCCGGCACGCGCGCGTGATGGGCGTAAGTCCACATCAGGCCCTTCTGCCAGTCCTCGTGGGCCTGCCAGATCTTGGCACGGGTGGCGTAGTCGGCTTCGGCGTAATCCCAGTTCTGGCCGATGAAGTCGGTGCTGATCGCGAAGTTGTTGTTCGTGTCCGTCTTCCGGTTCGGCATCGGCGTCGGCGCCCAGGAGATGCGGTCCTCGCCGGCTTCGGCGTTGCGTAGGGCGAGTTCATACCAGCGCTCGTCGTAGTTGGCCGGCTTCTCCCAGTCGCGGCGGTTGGCCGGGACGTCCGTCGTGCACATGCGGAAATTGTAGGCCTGGACCTTGCGGTCGCCCGAGCCGTCAGGACCGGGGGCTTCCTTCTCGATGCCGGGCAGGAGGCCGCTCGAGGGGTCGCCTTTCTTCACGTAGGGGTCGACGTTCACCTTGAACTGGTGGGACTTCGCGTGGCCGACCTGGACGCCGTTGAGCGTCTCGCCGTAGACCGAGTTGGCTTCGCGGCCGACGTGATAGCTCACGCCCGCCTTGGCCATCAGGTCGCCTTCGTAGGTGGCGTCGATGAACATCTTGCCGGAGAATTCACGACCGCTCTCCATGACGATCTTCACGATGCGCGTGCCGTCCTTGACCACGCCCTTCTTCAGGTCGAGGCGTTCGCCGAAGACGACGGTCACCTTGTCGCCGGCGGCCTTGAGCATCTGGTCGTAGATGGCGGTGGCCACGTGCGGTTCGAAGGTCCACATCGTGCCTTCGTCGGCGGCGTTGCCGTGGGGGCGGCGGGAGAAGTATTCGGCGCGCGTCTGGTGGACCCACTTGTCGTCCTTGGCGTAATAGCTTCCGACGGCCGTGTAGAATTCGCGCGACAAGCCGCCGATCGCCTTCTTGTTGCCGATGTCGGTGGCGCCGAGGCCGCCGGTGGTCAGGCCGCCGAGGAACTTCGTCGGCTCGATCAGCACGGCCGTACGTCCCTCGCGGGCGGCCTGGATGGCGGCGGTGATGCCGCCGGAGGTGCCGCCGTAGATGACGATGTCCTGGGCGGAGAGGGTGGCGGTCAGTCCGAGCAGGGTCAGCAGGAGGGAGCGCATGGGGTTGCGACCCATGTCAGCAGGTCGTCCCGGACCTGCAACCCCGTTCCTCAGCTGCGCAGGCCGCGGAGGGTGCCGGTGCTGGTCGCGAACTTATCGGCCTCGACCCCCAGTCCTTGGAGCATGCTCACGTAGAGATTGGCCAAGGGGGTGTTGTTGACGGTGTCGAAGCTGAGGTGCTGGCCGTGGCGGAATCCTCCGCCGGCGAGGATCATCGGCAGGTTCTGGTTGCTGTGGGAGTTGGCGTTGCCGAGGCAGCTGCCGTAGAGCACCTGGGTGCGGTCGAGGAGGTTGCCGCCGGTCTCGCGCGTGTCCCGGAAGGCGGCGAGCATCTCGCCGAAGACGCGCAGCTGGGCTTCCTCGATCCGGCGCAGCTCCGCGATCTTGTCGGGTTCGTTGCCATGGTGCGTGAGTCCGTGGGTCTCGTTCTTCACGCCCGGTACGTGCGGGACGACCGAGAAGGTGCTGAGCGTGAGCGTGACGACGCGGGTGCTGTCGGTCTGGAGGGCCAGGCGGACGAGGTCGAACATCAGGCGCGAGCGCGCGACGACTTCGTTGGCGTCGGCGATGTCCTTCGGCATGGGATAATCCACCCTGGGTTTCGGGCGGTTCTCCCAGGCGAGGTTGCGCTGCAGGCGCGTTTCGAGTTCGCGGATGCTCTGGAAGTATTGGTCGAGGCGGGCGCGGTCCTGGGCGTCGGAGCTGCGCTCCAGGCCCCTCGCTTTGGCGAGCAGCAGGTCGAGCACGCTGCCGCCGGCGGCGATGCGCCGCATGGTGGCGGCCTTCTCTTCGGACGTTCCCGCGACGAAGAGCTTGCGGTAGAGCTTTTCGGCGCTGGCTTCGGCCGGGAGGATGACTCCCGAACGCGACACGGCGACCGAGTCGGCGTAGTGTTCGCCCTGACGGACGGCGACCGCGAGCGAACCGAAACGGGTGTCTTCGCCGATCTTCTCCGCCACGAGCTGGTCGAGGGAGAGGCTGTTGCGGAAGGTCGGCTGGCCCGGATGCGGGGCGCCGGAGAGGAAGCATTGCCCTGCGTGGTGATTCCCGTCGACCCCGGGATGCGAGAGCCCGGCGAAGGTGGTGAACTGGTCGCGGTGGTCGGCCAGGAGGTCTAGGTAGGGGCTCGAGGTTTCACCGGCCTTGGGGAAGAAATACGCCGGCATCATGCCCAGCGGCACGTGAATGGCGAAGAGGCGCTTGGGCGGAAGTTTCTCCGCTTCCCGGGCCAAGGCGGGCAGGGCGAGGCAAGCGCCTGCGGCGAGGAGGAAGTCGCGTCGGTTCATGGGGTGCGGTTCAAGGGGTAAGGGTCAGACGGAGCTGGCCGAATTCGGCGGCGCAGGGACGGCGGGGAGCCCAACTGAGGTCGCTGCCGCCGTGGAAGGTCTCGAAGAGCAGTTCGGTCGCCTTGAGGTCCGGCCGCTTGCGCCAGATCAGGTCGTCGCGACGCAGGCTCTGGCGGGACGACTTCGTCGCGAACGTCAGTTCCAGTTGTCCGTCCGCTTGCTCCGGATGGTTGAGCTTCACTCGCAAGGTGATCGTGATGTCCTCGTCGGCGGGCAGGCGGAAATCCGCGGGCATCCGGAAGCTGTCCCCGTAGTTTCCTTTCTGGCCTGCGTGATAGACGTAGGCCTCGGCCTTGCCTTCGGCACGCCACATCGGTCGTACGGAGAAACCGTTGAAGCCGTCGGCCGGGCGGCCCCCTGTCGTCTTCTCTCCGCCGCCGATTCCAGGGAGCTTGCCGCCTTTGCCCCAGTCGAAGTCGGGCGAGAAGCGGAGCACGTAACTCAAGGTGATTTCCTCCGTCGGCGCGAACGGTTGGTTCCAGGCCACGCCTCCGGCAGAGGGGCCGATCTGGCCGACGGCGTAGGATATGCGCCAGCGATTCTCCTCCCCGC
>JBILLR010000065.1:0-6688 GCA_044375965.1 Opitutales bacterium | reverse complement strand
GCGCGCCCATGAGGTGCTCATCGCAGCACTTCAACAGGTCCGGCAGGTTCTCGGTCCGGCGCATGTCGTGCAGGAACTTGCCTTCGGTGTCCACGGCGAGGCCGATGAAGTTGAGGAATTTCTTGAGTCGCCCGGCCTGCTTCTCCGTGGCCTTGGCGGCGTCGCAACATTCGTCGGCGAGCTCCTGGATGTAGGTCCGCACGTCGGCCAGCGTAGGCGCGAAGGGCTTCAGGCCCTGCTGGACCTCGCGCCACTGGCGGAAGATCCACGGGTTCCGGATCGCGTGGCGGCCCATCATCATGCCGTAGGCCTTGGTGTCGGCGAGCAGGCGCTGGGCCTTGGCGGCCGAGGTGACGTCGCCGTTGGCGATGACGGGGCAGGGGACGGTCGCCACGGCCTTGGCGATGGCGACGTAGTCCACTTCCGACCAGTAGAGGCCTTTGACGGTGCGTCCATGCACGGTGAGGAGGTCGACCTGATGCTTGGCGACGATCGCGAGGATCTCATCGAAGCGTTCCTGCCCGTCGAAGCCGATGCGCATCTTGACCGTGAAGAGGCCGGGGATCTCCTGACGCATGGCGGCGAGGAGTTCGTCGATCTTGGCGGGGTCGCGCAGGAGTCCGCCGCCGACGTTCTTGCGATACACCTTGGGCGCGGGGCAGCCCATGTTGAGGTCGATGCCGGCGACGGGGAGTTTCCGCAGTTCGCGGATGGTGCGCAGCATGTGCGGGGTGTCCTCGCCGATGAGCTGCGCGAAGACCGGGCGGCCGGTGCCGTGGTTCACCACCGAATCGACGATGTGCTTCTCGGGCGTCGAGCTTTCGTGGACGCGGAAATACTCGGTCACGAACCAGTCGGGCGCGCCGCGCCGGCCGATGACGCGCATGAAACCGGTGGTGGTCACGTCCTGCATCGGCGCGAGCACCGAAGGGCGCGTGCCGGCGACGACGGGGACTGGCAGCGGTCCGCTCACGCCTGCTTGCGCAGGCGCGCGAGCGTCTCCGCCATGTCGTCGCAGGAGTCCAGGACCGACTTGGCCACGAAGACCGGGCGCTTGGCCTTCACGGCGAGCACGAGGGCATCGCTGGGGCGCGCGTCGACTTCCGCGACCTTGCGGGCCACGGGGCCGTCCTGACCGAGCAGGATGCGGGCGAAGAAGACCCCGTCCTTCATGTCGACGATCGCGACATGGACCACCGCGGCGTCGAGGCCGAGCAGGAGGTGGAGCATCAGGTCGTGGGACTGCGGCCGATCGGGGATGCGTCCGTCCAAGGCGCCCTGCAGGGCTTCGCCGACGGCGGGGTCGACCTGGATGAACATGGTCTTGAGGGCGGTCACGAGGAACACGGCGCTGCCTCCCTTGACGGGAATGACCTCGATGCCGGTGACGGGCACTGCCTCCAACTTGCTCATGCCGCAAAGTGTGCCCCTCGCGGCCTCCCCGCAAGCCATCCCTGCTTTCCCGTCCGTCGGGCCATAGGGTTGCCTTGAAATCGGCCCCCGTTCCCGCAGGGTAGAGCCGTGCACCCCTTCCTCGCCGACGACTTCCTTTTCGACTGGAGCCTCCTCAAGCCGGAGCACGTCGAGCCGGATATCCGCGAGGCCCTGCGCCGCGCCCGCGCCAACGTCGACGCGTTCAAGCAGACTAAGGGCGCCGACCTGACCTACGCCAAGGTGCTCCTCGGCTTCGAGGCCACGACGAAGGATCTCTCACGCGCCTGGGGCCTGGTCTCCCATCTGGATTCGGTCCTCAATTCCCCGGAGTTGCGCAAGGCCTACAACGCGATGATGCCCGAGGTGACGGCGTTCTTCACGTCGCTGACGCTCGATCCGGAACTTTGGGCGGTCTTCAAGGCCTATGCCGCCACCGCCGATGCGAAGGCCCTCGCGGGCGTCCGCCGCCGCTTCCTCGAGGAGACGATGGCCGACTTCGAAGAGAACGGCGCCGACCTGCCGGCCGAAGGGAAGGCCCGCCTCGCCACGCTGAACGCCCAGCTCGCCGAGAAGACGCAGAAGTATTCCGAGAACGTCCTCGATTCGACCAACGACTGGGAGCTCTTCATCGACGATGAGAAGCGCCTCGCCGGCCTGCCCGCCAGCGCGCTCGCCGCGGCGAAGCAGTCCGCGACCGCCAAGGGTAAGCCGGAGGCCTGGCGTTTCACGCTGCAGTCCCCGTCGGTCTTCCCGGTGCTTCAGTACGCTGATGACGAAGACCTACGCCGCCAGTGCTGGGAAGGCCTCGGCCAGGTCGGCCTGAAGGCTCCTTGGGACAACACCGCGCTGGTCGGCGAGATCCTCTCGCTCCGTCACGAGAAGGCCCGCCTGCTGGGTAAGAAGCACTTCGCCGACTTCACGACCGCCCGCCGCATGGCCCGCACCGGAGAGACGGCGCTGAAGTTCATCGAGGACATCGGCCAGCGTATCCGCCCGAAATTCCAGGCCGAAGGCATCGAGCTCGAACACTACCGCGCCGCCAAGGCCGGTGACGCTCTGCGTTCCCTGCATCCGTGGGAGTTCGGCTACTGGTCCGAGAAGATGCGCCGCGAGAAATATGATTTCGACGACGAGGCGCTGCGTCCGTGGTTCCCGGTCGACGGCGTGATCGCCGGCATGTTCCGCCTCTTCGGCGGGCTCTTCGGCATCCAGGTCGTCGCCCGTGACACCTATCACGTCGACCAGGCCACCGGCGCGAAGACCGTCGTCCGCGCCGCCGAACCGCGCGTCGACGGCGCCCCGATCTGCGTCTGGCATCCCGAGGTGCGCTTCTACGAAGTGCGCGATGGCGACCGCCTGCTGGGCTCTTTCTACACCGATTGGTTCCCGCGCGAATCGAAGAGGGGAGGGGCTTGGATGAATTTCTTCCGCACCGGCGGACCGCGCCCCGACGGCTCTTTCGCCCCGCACCTCGGCCTGATGTGCGGCAACTTCACGCCGCCCGTCGCCGGCCAGCAGGCGCTGCTCAACCACGACGAGGTCACCACGGTCTTCCACGAGTTCGGCCACCTGCTCCATCACCTCCTCAGCGAGGTCGAGGTCGAATCCCTCTCCGGCGTGCGCGTCGCGTGGGACTTCGTCGAACTGCCTTCGCAGATCCTGGAGAACTGGTGCTGGGAAGAGGAATCCCTCGCCGTCTTCGCCCGTCACCACGAGATCGGCGCCCCCCTGCCGACCGACCTCCTCGCCAAGCTCGACGCCGCCGCGAACTTCCGCTCGGCCTCGAGCTGCATGCGCCAGCTGGCCTTCTCGAAGCTCGACCTCGACCTGCATATCCGGGCCGAGGAGCTCCGTGGCCGCGACCTGGACTCCCATTGGAACGAGGACTTCGCCGACTGGCAGGCGCGGACCACCCGCCGCGGCCCCGCCATGGCCCGCCGGTTCAACCACCTGTTCTCGGACGCCACGGGGTATGCCGCGGGTTATTATTCGTATAAGTGGGCCGAAGCCCTCGAGGCCGACGCCTTCACCCGCTTCCTCAAGGAGGGGGTCCTGAACCCCGAGGTCGGGCGCGAACTCCGGACCAAGGTCCTAGCCAAGGGCAACTCCGAGCCGGCCGAGAAACTCTTCCGTGATTTCATGGGCCGGGACCTCGATCCGGAGGCCCTTTTGCAGCGCGACGGGCTGGCCTGAGCCCGCCCGCCCCCGTCCGGTGGCCTGAATCCCGCAATAATCGGGCAAGGGAGGCTAATTCCCCTTGCACAAGGGCCTGTTTTCCTATGCGTAAGGCCTTTACAGATGAATCTCCGTAACATCGCAGTCATTGCTCACGTCGACCATGGCAAAACGACCCTGACCGACCGTCTCCTCTACCAGTCCGGCATGTTCCGCGCCGAGGACCTCGACAAGCTCGCCGGGGGCCAGCACGGCCTGATCATGGACTCGGGCGACCTCGAGCGCGAACGCGGCATCACGATCACCGCCAAGAACTGCGCGATCAAGTGGACCGACCCCCGCGACCAGAAGGAATATAAGATCAACCTGATCGACACCCCGGGCCACGCCGACTTCGGCGGCGAAGTCGAACGCGTGCTCAACATGGCCGACGGCTGCCTCCTCGTCGTCGACTCCTTCGAAGGCCCGATGCCTCAGACCCGCTTCGTGCTCTCCAAGGCCCTCGCCCTCGGCCTGAAGCCCATCGTCGTCATCAACAAGATCGACAAGCCGTCCGCCCGTCCGGACGCCGTGGTCAACGAAGTCTTCGACCTCCTCGTCGCCCTCGACGCGCCGGAGTCCGCCCTCGATTTCCCGATCGTCTACGCTTCCGGCCGCGAAGGCTGGGGCACCCTCGACCGCGCCAAGACCGTCGAAGGTCAGCGTCCGAAGGACCTGATGGACCTCTTCTACACCATCGTCGACAAGATCCCCGAGCCCTACGCCGAAGGTTCCTCCCGCGGCGCCGCCGCCGGCTTCAAGTCCCGCGCCGAGGCTCTTTCCAATCCTCTCCAGATCATGGTGACCGCCATGCTCTACTCCGACTACGTCGGCCGTATCGCCGTCGGTCGCGTCACCGCCGGGAAGATCGCCCCGGGCATGCCGGTGATGCTGGTCACCCGCGCCGGCGAGCAGCACAAACAGCGCGTCCTCGAGGTCGAGGTCTTCGAAGCCCTCGGCCGCGTCAAGGCCCAGGAAGTCTCCGCCGGCGACATCTGCGCCGTCATCGGCCTCGACCACGTCGAGATCGGCGCGACCATCACCGACATCGAGAACCCCCGTCCGATGCCGCCCGTCAGCGTCGACGAGCCCACCGTGACCATGGCCTTCCGCGTCAACGACTCGCCCTTCGCCGGCCGCGACGGCAAGTTCGTCACCGGCCGCCAGGTCGGCGAACGCCTCGTCAAGGAACTCGAGAAGAACGTCGCCCTCCGCGTCGACCGCGAAGCCGGCGCCGACGCCTGGAAGGTCTCGGGCCGCGGCCTGATGCACCTCGGCGTGCTCATCGAGACCATGCGTCGCGAAGGCTACGAACTCTCCGTCGGCAAGCCCGAGGTGATCATGAAGACCATCGACGGCGTGCTCTGCGAGCCCGTCGAGACCCTCGCGGTCGACTGCCCGGAAGCCTCCCAGAGCGACGTGATGTCCCTCGTCCTCGGCCGTCGCGGCGAGCTCCGCTCGATGGACGCCAAGGCCGGCACCAGCGGCTGGATCCACATGGAATTCAAGGTCCCGTCCCGCGCCCTCTTCGGTCTGCGCACCCTGATGCTCACCACCACCCGTGGCGAAGCCGTCATGTACCACAATCTCCTCGGCTACGAGCCCGTCAAGGGCGAGGCCCCGCGTCGCGCCGCCGGCGTGATGATCGGCGGCGAAGCCGGCGCCGTCACCGCCTACTCCCTCGACCGTCTGTATGACCGCGGCGACTTCTTCGTGAAGCCGGCCGACGAGATCTATATGGGGCAGGTCGTGGGCGAGCATTGCAAGGACAACGACCTCGAGATCAATCTCGTCATCAACAAGAAGCTCTCCAACGTGCGCGCTTCCGGTTCCGACGACGCGGCCAAGATCAAGCCGATGCGCCAGATGTCCCTCGAGGCCTGCCTCGAATACATCGAGTCCGACGAGCTGGTCGAGATCACGCCGAACTTCATCCGCATGCGCAAGCGCTGGCTGACGGAGACCGAGCGCAAGCGTAACTCGTAAGCCCTCGGCTCAGCCCGGAAGGGTCAGCCGAAACCGATGACCGCCATCCGCCAGGATGGCGGTTTTCATTTGCCAACGTGCCGAGGGGAGGCGCGCCGCGACTTTCTCCGGCCATTCCACGATCACGTTCCAAGGAGACTTCGCCAGATCCCAGATCAGCAGGTCGTCGAAGGCCTCCGGACGCGTCAGCCGATAGGCGTCGACGTGGAAGACCTGCCGCTTGCCCTCATAGACGTTCAGGAGGGCGAAGGAGGGGCTGGTGATGTCGCCCATGACGCCCAGGCCGCGGACCAAGCCGCGCACGAAGGTCGTCTTGCCCGCGCCGAGGTCGCCCTCGAGCGCCAGCACGGTATCCGGTGGCAATAGCTCCGCGAACGCCTCGGCCGCCCGCTCGGTCTCTTCACCCGAACGGGTGACAAGTCCGGCGGTCCAGGTCGCGAGTGCGGCAGAAGAGCCCATGGGCGCAGTCTTTCCCTGGCTTTACCGTCAGGCAACCCGCAAACAAAAGACCCGGCCGCACGGCCGGGTCTGAGGGGCGCGTGTCGCGTCGCTTACGAGACGATGCCTAGGGGCTTGATGGTCTTCCAGCCGCCGCGGGTGAAGTCGGGGCACTGGATCGGCATGCTGCCGTCCTTCACCGAGCGGGCGGAGATCTCGAGGATCGAGGACCAATCCGCGGCGTCGTAGACGGTCATGTCCGGGGTGATGCCCTGGCGCAGGCAGTCGAGCATGCGGTAGTTCATCACGAAATCCATGCCGCCGTGGCCGCCGATCTTCTTGCCGAGTTCGCCGATCTTACGGATGAGCGGGTGCTGGTTCTCCTTCATGAACTTGGTGAGCTTTTCCTTCTCGAAGGTCCACTCGTGGCTGTTGTATTTGGCCTTCGGGTCGAGGATCGGGTGCTTGTTGTCGGCGTCGACGGCCAGACGGGCGGGGTAGCCGAAGAACGTGGCCTGGGTGCCGCAGAGGGCGTTGATGCGCGAGTAGGGGCGGGGGCTCACGACGTCGTGCTGGATCATGATGGTGCGGCCGAGCTGCGTCTTGATGATCGAGG
>JBILLR010000064.1:0-6743 GCA_044375965.1 Opitutales bacterium | reverse complement strand
GTCGCGTTCGGGAACATGCAGCCATCCCAGCAGATGTGCTTCATGCCGCGTTCGGCGGCGCCTTCCAGCCAGACCTTGGAGCAGGCCGTGATGTCGAGCTTGCCGTTGGCGTCGTCGGCCTGGCAGTGGCGGCCGGTCTTCTCGTGGGAGCCGGTGCCGTGCACGGTGCCGTCGTTCTGCGCGACGTGGAAGTCGAAGGTCCAGGGACGGAGCTTGCCGACCATCTCGCGGTAGGCGGGCCAGAACTGTTCCGAGGTGTAGCCTTCCTTGAGGAGGGCGGCTTCGGGTTCATTGTAACCCATCAGGTAGAGGTAGGTGTGGGCGAGGTCGGCCTGGAAGCCGAAGGACTTCGGCATGCCGACGCCTTCGAGGGTGTCGAGCATCGCCTTCCAGGAGTGCATGCCGGCCCAGCAGATCTCGCCTTCGGCGGCGATCCGTTCGCCATGGCCTTCGGCGATCTTCGCGGCCTTCTTGAAGGTGTCGACGATGCGGGCCGTGTTGGCCTTCGGGTTCTCGCGCCACTTCTGCACGCCGAACTCGGCGGAGTCCACGCGGATGACGCCGTACTGGCGGACGCCGTGCTTGTTGAGGAGCTTGGCGATGCGGCAGGCCTTCTCGATGGCGAGGAGGAACTTCTGCTGCTGTTCGTCGGTGCCCATCGCGGAATCACCCACCGTGCCGCCCCAGACCGGAGCCACGAGCGAACCGACCTTCAGGCCCTTGGCGGCGATGAGGTCCGCCATCTTCTTGAGGTTGTCCTCGGAGATGTCGGGGTCGGTGTGCGGGTGGAACAGGAACAGGTCGACGCCGTCGAACTTGTGGCCGTCGACGTTGGCGGCGACGGTCATGTCGAGCATGTGCTCGAGCGAGATCGGAGGATGATCGGTGTTGGGCTCCTTGCCGACGAGGCCGGGCCACATCGCGTTGTGCAGTTTCATGAGCGTGGGTGTAGGGGTGGGGATTGGGGTAGGCTGGGAAGCGAAGATTACTTCTTCTTGGCCTTCTTGAAGGCGCCCATGGCGGGGGCGTCGGGATTCACTTCCGGGCCGAAGTAGCGTAGGCAGACCATCGGCTCGGTGGTGGAGGTGTTGCGGAAGGTCACGCCCTTCTTGGCGCCGGCTTCGGTGCAGAAGTATTCGTCTTCGGTCAGCTCGTTGAAGCGGATGAGCTTCGGGCTGTTGAGAACCTGGCCGTTGATCGTGCCGGAGCCCTGGACGCAGATGAGGCCGTAGGCGCCCTTGTCGGTGACGGTGCACTCGGCGCCCGGTTCGACGGTCAGTTCCTTCGCGGTGAAGTACTGGAACTTGTCGACCTTGCCGTAGACGATCCACTTGTCCACGTAGCCCTTGCCCTGGACGGAGACGACCGGCTCGAGGTAGTGGTTGTCCTTGAAGTTCGGGTCGACGTTCTTGTCCCAGTCGAGCTGGTCCACGATGAAGTCGACGTCCTTGTGCTTGGACTTCGGCATGTCCTTGACGAGCAGAGCCCACGGTACTTCCCGGCCTTCGACGAGGTTCTGGTACATCCCGAACACGTCGGAACCCCACTGCGGCTCATACGTGCAGAGCGAGCCAGGGGCGTGCAGGATGCAAGGGTCGATGAGCCAGCCGGTGCCGGGCTCGAGCTTGTAGGCCTTGGAGAGGGCGAGGATCTTGTTGTCACCCTTGTGCCAGTTGGCGATGCACTCGCGGACCTGGGCCTTGGTCGTGCCGGGTTCGAAGCCCATGAACGTGTAGGGGAAGTTGTTGCCGACGTTGTTGTGCTGGGGCGGGAAGTAGTAGGATTCCGGCTTGCCTTCGAGGCCGAGCAGCTTGGCCTGCTTGGCGTTCTGGTGCATGTGGTGCGGGATCGGACCCATGTTGTCGAAGAACTTGGAGTACACCGGCCACTTCTTATACTTGTTCCAGATCTTGGAGCCGATGAGGGCGGCGCCGCATTCCTTGACGGCCTGCTTCAGCGTGAAGCGGGTGCCGCCGATGACGACATAGGACAGCCCTTCGTCCGGGGTGCGGTTGTCGTTGGCGGCTTCGGTGGTGGAAGCGAACCAGCGCTCGTCGATGCCGCCGCGGCTCAGGCCGAAGGCGTAAAGGTCGTCCGGGTGGAGCTTGAGGCGCTTGCCGGGTTGGAGGAAGGAGCGCGGCACCCAGCACGGGGCCAGGCGCAGCAGGCCGCCGGTCTTGGCGAGTTCCTTCTCCACGAGAGAGGCGACGCCGCTCTTCTTGGTGGAGAGATCTTGGACAATCTTGGGGGAGGACATGGTAGGGGGAAAGGAGGGTCGGGGAGGTCGGATTTAGGCGACTCCTTGGACAGGGACAAGAATTGAGTAAGCCGACTTAAGACTTCAAAAACTGCCAATTAATGGGGACGGTGACGGCCTGGCCGTGCTCGCCCGTAATCCGGACGGTCTCGGGGCCGGCGGGGATGATGCGCTGGACTTGGCCGAAGGCGGCGGGCACCGCGGCGGCGGCTTGGATCAGGGGCAGTCGGACGCGCTCGTCCTTGCGGAAGAGGCGGCTGGTCGGGACGCCCTTGGCGGCGAGGCGGTCTTCGCGGGCGATATCGACGCCGTCGCAGAAGTGGGAGCAGACCTCCTCGAGGCCGAGGCGGCCAAGGTGGCGCTTCTCCCAGGGGTGGGCGGGGCGGCCGCCGTTGGAGAGCCAGAAGAGGGTGGAGGGGAAGTCGGCGACGTTCTTCAGCGAGAACCAGACATACCCGGGGAAGGTCACGGCCGTCCAAGCGAAGGGTTGGGCTTCGGTGGCAGGCTCATTGACCAGCATGATGAGGTCATCGCTGCCGGCGCGGGCAGGGTAATGCGTCAGATCGGTCTGCGTGCCGTCCTTCATCGGCACGGACTTGAGCGTGGTGAATTCGGCGGAGGGCTTGAGCACGCCGGTCTCGCCGGCGGCGGGATCGGAGAACTCTCCGGCGTAGACAGAGCCGAAACGGAAGGGGCTCGTGGCGATGCGGGCCTTGCCGGCGGGCACGTTCGAGAGGTCGAGCACGGGATGGTTGCCGTAGTTCCAGCGGCCCTCGAGCTGCGTGATGATATGCTCCCAATAGATCGCGTGGTGTCCGGGAATGAGCGTGAAGTTCTTCGCGACGGTCGCGCCGGTGTCGGCGCCGGTCTGCGTGAGCTTGAGCGAGGTGGCGTCGGAAGAGACGAGCCGCCACGGCGCATTGGCCGTATCGCCATGGGGTGGGCCTTTCTTCTGTCCGCCGAAAGGAAGGCACATGAAGTCCCCGCGGAGATACGTCAGGAGGTTGGGCAGGGACTGGTCGATCTGGTCAGGCGTCCAGGGAGACAGCGAGTACGGGCTGGCCTTGAATCCGGGGAGATTGAAGGTCACCGGCGCAAGGTGGCCGGCGGTCTGCGTGACGGCCAGTTCGACTTCGGCGGTGCGCAGGGTGTAGCTAGGAGCTCCGTGAATGGTTTCCATGGGGTGCCTTATTTCCAGCAGCCGAGCCCCGGGTGTCAATGTCTCGGGTGCGCTCGGGCTCTCCGCTTGCTAAACCTGCTAGGGCTCGCTTGTTTTTAGCCATGCCTCAGCCGCTCCCGATCCTTTACGTCAAACCCAGCTGTCCCTGGTGTGTCGAAGCCTTGGCTTATTTCGAGGCCCAAGGCGTCAAGCTCGATATCCGGGACGTCACGGCCGACATGCACCAGATGCGTCAACTGGTCGCATTGACCGGTCAGTCCAAATGCCCGTCCTTCCGCTATGGCGACTTCATCGTGGCCGACTTCGGGGTGGATGAGTTCATCAACAAGGCCCGCAAGCATCCGGCGGTCTGCGCCGAACTAGGGCTGAAGGTGACCTGACTTTTTATTTAGGGTTTTAGTTCTTGGAACATAGGGGATTCACCCTATGTTTTGGGCTCATGAGGTTTACCCCGACCTTGGTGCTATTCTGGTGCGCAACCCTGCTCGCCGGGAGGCCTAACATCGTCCTGATCATGTGCGATGACATGGGCTGGGCTGACCTTGGCTGCTACGGTTCGAAGCAGAATCCGACGCCCAACATCGATCAGCTCAGCAAAGAAGGACTGCGCTTCACGAACTTCCTGGCCACCCAGGCCGTCTGCACTTCATCGCGTGTCGCGTTGCTGACCGGATGCTATCCCAACCGGCTGGGACTTGGCGGCACGGCGCTTGGACCGAACTCCAAAATCGGCCTCAGCAGTGACGAGCAGACCTTAGGCACGCTGCTGCAGAAGGCCGGCTACCATACCGGCATCGTCGGCAAGTGGCATCTCGGCGATGCGCCGAAATTCCTCCCGCCCGCGCATGGCTTCGATGAATCCATGATCATCCCGTATTCCAATGATATGTGGCCGCGAGGGTATGGTCGGGTAGATGAAAGCCGGCGTCAGATGTACCCGGATCTGCCACGTTACGTGAACGGGAACCCGATGGGTTACATCCGGGACTGGGTCGACATGGATGCCCTGACTTCCACCCAAGGACTCCGCGCGGTGCGTTTCATCCGCGACAATGCCGCCAAACAGCAGCCTTTTTTCCTTTATCTGGCGACTTCGATGCCGCATACCCCCCTCGGCGCTTCGTCCGAATTCAAGGGCAAGCATGCCACGCCCTACGCGGATACCCTCGCGGATCTTGATCATGCCGTGGGCGCCGTCATGCGTACCTTGAAGGAGAAGAAGGTCGAGCACGAGACGATCGTCATCTTCACGAGCGACAACGGGCCTTGGCTCAACTTTGGCCGCCATGCCGGTATCGCCGGACCTTTCCGCGAGGGCAAGGGCACGACTTTCGAAGGCGGCGTCCGCGTCCCCATGATCGTGCGCTGGCCCGGCGTCGTGAAGGCCGGCGCCGTCACGGATGCCTTGGCCGCCAACATCGACGTCGTGCCGACCCTCCTGGCCGCGACGGAGGCCGCCGCACCGAAGAACGAAATCGACGGGGTTTCTTTCCTGCCGGTCCTCAAGGCCGAGAAGCCGACGACCCGCGATTCCTTCGTCTACTATTACGGCGACCGCCTCGAAGCCGTGCGCAAGGGCAAGTGGAAGCTGCACCTGCCGCACGCTTATCGCAGTTACGTCGACATGATTCCCGCCGAGCTGGACGGTTATCCCGCCAAGACGCACCAGCGTCAGATCTCGCTATCGCTTTATGACCTTGAGAAGGATCCCGGCGAGAAGGAAGACCTCGCCGCGGCCCACCCGGAAGTCGTGAAGGAACTCGAGGCTTTCGCGGATTCCGAACGGAAGCGTCTCGACGCGGGCAAGCGCCCGGTCGGCCGGCTCTGATCAGCCCAAGCCGAGCAGCCGCCAGACGAATACGCCGAAGCCGATGAGCGCGGTCGCCAGGCTGAGCGCCAGGCGGATCTTCGCTTCAGGCAGGCGGGCGCTGTGCGCGGCCCAGAAGCAGGTCGCGGCGAAGCCGATGACCAGGGCTTGGGCGGCTTCGATGCCGAGGTTGAAGCCGATGAGGATCAGGACGATGTCGCCGGCGGACCAGCTCGCGAGATTGTCGGCGACGGCCGCCGCGAAGCCTAATCCATGGACCAGTCCGAAGACCGCGGGAAGCAGGAGCGCCGAGCGTTCCTGAAGGCGACCGCGGAAGGCCAGCCACGCGCTCACGCCGATGGTCAGGGCGATGAAGGGTTCGATCCATGGGCCTGGCTGGCCCAGCCAGCCCATGGCCACGGCGGTCAAGGTCACGCTATGGCCGAGGGTGAAGACCAGCGATCGTCGGAACGCCTGCGCGAGGGAGGTCGCTCCTAGGAACATCGCGAGCATGAACAGGCTGTGATCCCAGCCGCCGGGCAGCACGTGTGCGAAACCGTCGAGGAAGAGCGTCCACGCGGTCTCGGCGGCCGAGGCCTGAGGCTTTTCGCCAAGGGAGAGTTCGGCCGGGAAGTTGGCGGTCGCGGCCATGACGACCTGATACTCCATGCCTTTACGGAGGTTGACGAAGACCGTGCCGAGCGTCGGCGGGAAACTTAGCCGTAAGCGGGTTGCCTGGGCGGGTATGGTCGCCGTGAGGCGCGCGTTGAGCATGACCGGATAGCGGTCCGCCTCGCCTTGGCGGGCTGAAGTCGAAGCGATGGCCTCGGCCGAGGGGAAAGCGTCGAGGGTGACCGGCGTCACGCGCCCGTCGACCTCAAGGCGGACGCCCTCGTGGAGACGTCGTCGGCCCGGCTCGATCGAGGCTGCCAGGCTGCCCGGCGTGAGCATCAGCTCATCGAGCGCCTTGATCGTCGCGTCCTTGGACGTCTGACCTGCGAGGAAAGACGGCACGTCGAACTTGATGGTCAGCGTGAGCCGGCCGGTCTCGTCGATGACGCCGAGGCAGTTAGCTTCCTTCCATTCCGGATGAGCGGAAAGCAGGCCAGGGCAGGCCAGCGCGAGGCAGAGCAGGGCGAATCGCCGCATGACTAGGCCATAGGCGGGACCGCCCACGGCTTCCATCTCAAATCTTGGTGCCGCGAAAGCCAGCGCTTGGAGGCGCCTCAGATGGCCTATTCCGAACTGAGGTCGGCGTCGTTCCGGCTGCGGAGGGGGCGCGGATTCCGCAACGATCCTGGCTCGAAGAAGACCTTCTCCATGAAGAGCCCGCGGGCGGGCGCGGTCGGGACTTCGGAGGTGATCACGCGCTCCTTGCGATATTCCACGAGGCGCTCGGGCGGCATCTTGCCTTCGCCCACGCGGAGGAGGCCGCCGACGAGGCGACGGACCATCTTGTAAAGGAAGCCGCTGCCTTCGGCGACGATCGTGATGCGCTT